>JBLHWB010000013.1:0-18378 GCA_047628915.1 Porticoccus sp.
CGCGTTTGCGTACTATAGTTTCACGCCAGTCACATAAGCCTTGAAATATTGTTAGCTCATTGCGGTTTAAATTACCTGCCCCACTAACTCGTAAATAATATTCATCTGTCGGCACTTGCGATGGCACTACCACATTTTCAGTGGCACCATCTGCCAATGCCCAAGCTAAGCGGTCATTTTTTTGCAGACGTTCAAGCAACATTGGATACATTGCGTATAAATAGTACACATCAGCACAGGCATACTGACACTGTTGTTCAGTTAGTGGCCTTTTACACCAATCAGAGCAAGTCTCACCCTTTGGCAGGTCAACATCTAACAGCGCCATCACCAGTTTATTAAAACCTAAACCTACACCAACGTCAGCCATCCCTGCGGCTATTTGCGTATCTAACATCGGACTAGGAAGGCAACCAATATAGCGGTCAAACACTTCTAAATCTTCGCTGGCAGAATGTAATAGTTTTAACACCAATTCAGCTTGTAATACTTTTGCAAAAGGCGAGAAATCGTCGATATTTATTGGATCAATTAAATATAGCGTAAGGCCATCGCTAACTTGAATAAGCCCTAAAATTGGGTAAAAAGTCGAGCGTCGAACAAACTCTGTGTCCAGCGCGAGCACGCTACAGTGCATCCATTGCTGGCAAACTTTAGCTAAGTCGTCATTGGTGGCTATAGTGGTGTAATCAAAATGCGGTAAATCAGCCATAATTAATCTACTACCTTGCGCCCTGATAGAGCATGAGCCAGAGTGCCACCGTCTACATATTCCAAGTCACCACCCAATGGCACGCCATGAGCAATTCTCGACACAGTCACCCCCAAGGGCTTTAACTGCTGCGAAATATAATAAGCGGTCGCTTCGCCTTCTACTGTTGTTCCTGTTGCCAAAATAACCTCGTTAACCTCATATTCGCTTACCCGCTCTAGTAATTGGTCTACCCCAATTTCACCGGGCCCAATGCCGTCAATCGGTGACAAATGCCCCATCAGGACAAAGTATTTACCCCTGTACCCGCCAGATTGCTCTATTGCTAAAATATCACTAGGTGTTTCAATTACGCACAATACGTTTTCATCACGCTTAGCGCTGGCGCATATCTTACACTTAATCTCTTCGGTAAAAGTACGACAACTATTACAGCGCCCTACTTTGCTCATGGCTTCGGCCAAACTGTCGGCCAGACGCTGCCCACCATCACGGTTACGCTCTAACAAATGCATTGCCATACGCTGAGCAGATTTGGGCCCTACGCTCGGTAAAATTCGCAGTGCTTCTACTAGTTCATCAATTAACGGGCTAGACATAAATATATGGCAACTTAAAACGGCATTTTGAAACCAGCGGGCATATCAATGCCCCCGGTAATATCTTTCATCATATTTTTACTATTAGTTTCAACTTTGCGCACTGCATCGTTAACTGCTGCAGCAACCAAATCTTCTAACATTTCTTTATCTTCGGTAAGTAAACTGGGGTCGACATTAATTTTTTTAACATCATGACGGCCGGTCATAATCACTTTGACCATCCCTGCACCAGATTCACCTTGTACCTCGGCATTAGCCAGCTCTTCTTGCATTTTGGCCATGCGTTCTTGCATCACCTTGGCTTGCTGCATCAAACCATCCATTCCGTCTTTAAACATAATTACCTCAACTATCTAAGGGTTTAATCGATTCAATAATTAGCGTGCCACTAAATTCGCCAATAATTTTTTGCACGTTTTCATCAACTTGTAGACTCTGCACAGCATTATGTTGGCGCTCACGTCTTAATCTGTCAGCATAGGTCGCAGGGGTTTCGCGGCTAGGCTTACCAATAAGTACTTCTGCTTGCACAACTTGACCAAATATTTCGCTCATCGCAGTAGCGATGCGACCACAGTATGAGTCATTAAACAAACTAGCATGGGCTTCATCTAAGGTGAAATGTGCCGTATTGCCGACCACTTGTTCTAACGAGCAATTTGCGACAACACTGCGTACCACACCACGAAGGGGTATCTGGGCGAAAACTGAATGCCATTGCTCTGCTGCTTTTTCGAGCAACAAATCAATTACTGGTGTTTGTTCTTCTTCGACAATAGTATCGCTATCTTGTGCTAGCGCTGTTGCCGCTTTTGCGGCCTCTGCAAGCTCCACAGTACTCGCCGTAATTACGGCGCTGGGTATAACCGGCTGGTATCTGGTGGCAGCAACTGGCGCAGCCACAAGCTGAGGTTTAACCAAACTTTTCTCATCCAAGCTTATAGCCGAGACGGATTTTTCATCCTCCCGGCTAAGGGACTTTTTTACCGAGCTGTCTCCAGCTGGCTCGTTAGCCCAGGGTGGCGGCTCAGCCTCTGGCTTGGATTGAGGTTGGGCAGCTGGCGTTAAAGCTTTTTCGTGGACTGTCGACGCTGGTTGCGCCACAGCTGGTGCACTAGCTACCGTGGCCCCGCGTTCAGCCCACTCAGGAATGGCCAGTGGCGCAAACGCTAACATGCGCATTAAAATCATTTCAAAGCCGCTGCGTAAATCTGGTGCATAGGCTAAATCTTTACGACCATTTAATGCCATTTGATAGAATAGTTGTATTTCTTCAGCAGGTACTGCTTTGGCCATGGCGACCAGCGCGTCTTTGTCGCCCCAGTGCTCTTCAACTGCATCGGGTACCACTTGTGCAATCGTTAATCGGTGCAACAGCGACAACAGCTCTTCTAGCACTGCCATGTAATCAGCGCCGTGCTCACCCAGTTGACCTACTTTAGCCAGTGCGGCCTTGCCGTCTTTAGCAATGACTTTACTCAGTAAATCAGCAACCGCATTGCGATCAACACTGCCAAGCATAGTAGTAACATCGCTGTCGCTTACTTTGCCGCTACCAAATGCGATAGCTTGATCAGTCAAACTTAGGGCGTCTCGCATACTGCCATCAGCAGCATTAGCTAGCTGATACAATGCAGCATCTTCTGCCGCTACCATTTCTTGCTCTAGCACATACTTAAGATGACCAACGATGCTCTCTGGCGCCATATTTTTAAGGCTAAACTGCATACAGCGAGATAAAATAGTAGCCGGTAGTTTTTGTGGATCAGTGGTTGCCAGCAAAAATTTAACGTGTGGTGGGGGCTCTTCCAAGGTTTTTAATAAAGCGTTAAAACTGTGGGTAGAGAGCATATGGACTTCATCAATCAGATAAACCTTATAGCGGCCTCTGGTCGGGGCGTACTGCACATTCTCTAATAACTCCCGCGTATCTTCTACCTTCGTACGCGATGCTGCATCAACTTCAATCAAATCTATAAAACGATTTTCGGTTATCTCTAAACATGCGCCACACTGACCACACGGCTCGGAGCTAACGCCCACTTCGCAGTTTAAACAACGCGCCAATATACGAGCTATAGTGGTTTTACCAACCCCACGAGTACCGGTAAAGAGATAGGCATGATGCAGTCGATCACGGTCTAAGCTATTGATAAGAGCTTTTAGGACATGCTCTTGCCCGACCATTTCGCGGAATGTTTTAGGGCGCCATTTACGGGCTAATACTTGATATGACATATGAAATTAGAGGCCTTTGAAAACCATCATAGAAAGATCGCTATTATACACAGGCACAACAGTAGGCACAGGTTAGAACAACAAGAATAAGGGAGATTTGACGGATATAAGGTGGCGACTCCTGGCAGCCACACCTCGGCACACGAACTGATAGTTACCGTTGCTCCCTTCCAGGCCTGGCGGAGTTCACTATCTATCGTTGCGAGGGGACCGACAGAAGTCACCATAACAACTGCAAGCAATGCTTGCGGCGCGGATTATCCGCACTTCCCACGGCTAATGCAACACTTAGCCGCCATTGAATTGACATTATTTGATGTTGCCGCGCTGCGCGCCAGCAAAATAGAACAGAAATCGCTAACTAGTATCTATGCTGGAGGAATTGCCATGACACCGGATAAGGATACGGACTTATTACCAAAGGTGTCAGTGCACCAGTTAGTATTTAGCCCCTCAAGCACAAAGGTAGTAACTATTCACCGAAAAATACGCGGGGCGATTATAATCGAGGCTGAGAAGCAGAGTTTTCTGGGAATGACTTTAACAAGAACCGCCGCAATTATTAGACCAGAGCTGGCCATTTAAGCAACTACTCCGTACACAAAAACCCATCTCTGCCAGAATCTTTTGCTTGGTATAACGCTTTATCGGCTAGCTCTAAAACATTGCTTATAGAAGTATCGCCGTCAGGTATAAGACTATAGCTGCCAATAGTAATAGTCGTACTGCGATCGTCAACGGCCAAGCCTCTCACTTGGGAGCAAATTTGAGCTGCAACTCTTCTTGCAGCAATTGCGTCACAGTTAGTGACTAACAAACAAAATTCATCACCGCCAACTCGTGCAGCTACATCATTTTCAGCTCTTGTGCTAGTTGCCAAAATCTTTGCCACACCAAGTAAAACTTCATCACCCTCTAAGTGTCCATGCCTGTCATTAAATACCTTAAATTTATCGACGTCACAAAACATTAGCGTTATATACTGTTGTTTTTCTATCGCTTGTTTCAACATGATATTTAATTGCGCAGACATTTTTCGTCGGTTACCAATACCCGTTAACGGGTCATGTTGAGTTTTATATTCCAACTTTTTATTGGCGCTATGCAATTGTTGTTCTATCACTAATCGTGCATGTAGTTCAGCGGTTTTGCGAGCAATCAGGTTATATTGAGCCATGCTAATAACCGTTGCTATAACTCCACCAAACAACATAGCAAATGCAAAATGCACAACCAATGGGTCTCCTGCTTCAGCGATAATAATGATGGCTACAACCCATACCACTGCGATTATAGCCAACGATATAGAATAGTATCGTAATGGTAATTTTAAATAAGCCAATAACATCAAGACCATCATAATATTGGTACTTTGAAATACCTCCTTCGTTAATAGCATATGAAAAATAACGTTAGTTGTTACGATAAAGACGAAGCTAAGCTGAACACAGATTAATAACGTTCTGGTTGGTTTTTCACAACGGTATAAATACCAAGAGATATAAGAACAAATAGCAGCACTGAGTAACACCGTGGCTATTAGATACCCTCTTACATCCTCAGAGACAAAAAACAGGTGAAATAGCGCTAAAACCAAATAACTCCACGCCATAAATTTAGCCAGGTAAGGCAGTTCGTGGCCCATACTCTCGATAAAGTCCAATTCGGCCAATTGCTCTAGCGACAATAGCGGTGAAGGCTCTTCCTCGCTGGGTATATTAACTTGCTTTTCTGTATCCATGCCGTTTTGTCGCATTAACAATAATGGCTTAAGTATAGGACTGATTATCAAATATGCAAAAAATATATCTTTAACTTACTGATATTTATAATGTTTTTGTTCACCTTAGGTTAAGGTTGAGAGAGGAGCTAATAACGTCCAGACGAATCCAAAGCTCGCTATCAACATATCGCTACCTTAGTCGCATAGCTTGTTAGCGGCTAAAATCATTATGATAGTCATTAATATTTCTATACCAATAAATGCGACTGCAAACGGCGCACCATGAGCAACCCAAGCAATAATGCGATAGACGGCAGCGGTTGCAGCTAAATCGCAGCGCCATGAAACCAGGTAGCGTTTTTGGTTTTTAAACCAAGTATTACTATAATGCCACCACTCATAAAAAACCCACCAACGTCTCCTAGTATAGAACTAAGACCTATACCCTCAGGCAATATAGACCTAAAGGCGCGCCAGCTTGTGCAGGGATAATGGGCCATCAAAGGCCGTTAACAACAAAAATAATTGCTACAACAACGGTTAAAATTTTGACTAATATATTCATAAAAACTTCTTTATTATAATTATGCTTTTTCAAATACTATATGCATTTCTTTTATTCCATGCACTAAAAATGACCGTAAATAATTCACCTCTCCATTAAGGCGCGGATTTTTCATTCTGGAAATTATCTCTTCAAAAGTCACCTTAAGCTCTAACCTCGCTAAATGCGACCCAAGACAAAAATGCTCCCCGATACCGAAGGCACGATGCTTATTTTTCACATCTTCTCGCTGCGGGCGAGTAATATCAAATTTTTCTGGATGACTAAAGTTTGCTTGATCTTGGCTAGCAGCCTGATAATTGAGAATAACCTTATCGCCCGCTTTCATCTTCACGCCACCAAACTCTATATCTTGCATAACAGTACGGCGGAACTGAATAATTGCAGGGTTATAACGCAGCATTTCTTCTATCGCATCGGGTATTAGAGCAGGATTTTCTACTAACATTTGCCATTGATCTGGATGCTGCATAAGAATGCGCATACCTTGACTAGTCATTGTTCGCGTCGTTTCGTTACCGGCAACCATTAACAGTAATATAAAACCTCTAAACTCATCTTCGGTTAAACTCTCGCCTGCTACTACGCCATCCAATAGTGCACCAACTAAATCGTTACTCGGGTTGTCTCTATGCATTGCCATTAACTTGTCGGCATAAAGATAAACATTAGCCGCCGCCATTTGAGCTTCTTCTTCGCTAATGTTGAGTTCAAGATCATCGCCGCCAATCATAGTATTGGTCCAGTTAAAAAAGTCCTCACGATCTTCTAGCGGCACGCCGACTAGCTCACAAATGGCTATCAGTGGTAATTGACAGGCTATATCGGTAACAAATTCACATTCGCCTTTATCTATAATTTTATCAACTACGCCCTTAACAATTTCTCTAAAATGATCAGTATATGATTCGACCATTTTAGGCGTGAAAGCATTGCGAATGACGCGTCTAAACTTCACATGATCAGGCGGATCCATACAAATTAATTGAGTCCGCATCATGGCCAAAATATCGTCATTATGCTCGGGATAAAAACAGCTTTTTTCTTCCGATGAAAAGATCGCGGCATTTTTAGAAACATAGTCTAAGTGCTGCTGACTTGTTACTGCCCAGTAACCAACTCCATATACGGGATCATCTTGCCAAACTATTGCCGCTTCTTTTTGCATTGCCGCAAACAACTCCCTCGGCACCTCGCCTTGGTAAATATCTGGATCGACAATATTATGAAATGGACATCCGCTCATCAAAAACCCCAAAGTCTAGCTAACAATAATTACCACCTTGAAAACTAATCTAGCACAGGGCCAATTTATTCCGAATGATTGAAGCATTAACAATGGTTTACCTACTGCTAGAATAAGTATGGTTATTCACATTGTCCTTTCGGATACGAATCTACGCTTAGGTCGCTGCAAGCCATACAATCAGAGCTAAACGTTTTATTAGCCGTGCCGCCTAGCTTAAACGTAGCACAAACCGGATAATAAATAGCGGTACACATTGTCGGGCGAGGATTGGAAAATTTAACATCGCAGTTAAGAATTTCGGTTTTAGGACTCAGTTCAAAGACTAATAAAGCATTACCCGGCTCCTGCTCTGGAGCACCATAGCCCGAAAATATCATTAACTGATCAGCCGCCAACGCAGCACCATGTACATCGAACGAGCCACCATAAGCGCTGCCATTTACCGCGCTAAACGTCTGTTTGCTGTCAAAACGCCAAAGCTCTGTACCTGTAGCAGTATTAAGAATACGTAAAATGCCGTCTAAACCAGCCATAACTGAAATACCATCTGCCAATGTTATCGCTGCAGAAATTCCAGCGAAACAAGGCTTATTCGTTATACATTCCGGAGTGAATATCTGCTGATAAATAATCTTACCAGTGCCTGCGTCGATAACCGCAACGCCGGGCTTGGCGTCGCCTTCGCCTGAATCTAAAAATGTACCTGCGGCTCTATCACTAATCGGAACAACCACTAACTGCTGCTCGCTATCAAAGGCAATACCCCAGTGAATACCGCCTAATTTCCCTCCGCGTCCAAGCTTATGGCTCCAACTAGATCGCCACTATTTGCATCTAAGGCATAAACATACCCCGATTTTTGTCCAGCAAACATCATTTCTCGCCCATCTTTCAATTGGGCATAAACTGGCGGTGCGCCGAAATCAAAATCAGGACCATGATCTTTTGGGCAATTTGTTCTGATCATAAATTCACAAGCAAAATTCCACACATCATTTAAGGTCAGTTGTGTTTGCCAAATTTTTTCGCCAGTTTTTAAGTCAATAGCAATAATCGCATCGCTGTCGTCGGTCGCTGGATAAGTGTAATTTTCACTAGTCCCAATAAGTGCCAAACCAAGCTCTGGTATAATTGCCGGTTGTGACCACACCGATGCCCCGGATGGCCCTTGGCGGGCTACACCTAATATTGTTCTGCTCTGTAATGTGGCGGGCTCATCAATAGTATTACGGCTCCATATATGCTTACCGTTTAGCACATCTACTGCCACCAACGCTCCACTAAAATTACAGCAACTGAAAAAAGGCACTACCGACAATATCATTTCAAAACTTGAAACCGGAATGTAGACCACACCATTATGATAGGCCGGTGTCCCCGTCATCATTCCAAAGGGATGTTCTGTCGCCAAATATTTTCACAACAATTCACCTGTCACTGCATTGAGCGCATAAACCCACGCCCCTTCTCCACCGAATATCAACGTCGGTATTTTTATATCTGACATTTTATCTTCAATCAGATACAAACCAATTCCAGTACGAATGTCGTCTCCCACTTCATATTTCCAACGCAGACAACCTGTCACTTTATCCAAGGCATAAACAAAGCCTTCAGGACTCCCGAAATAAACAGTATCTGTTGAAATAGCAGAATAGGAATGAGGCAGTTTTTGATCACCTAAAGAGAACACCCATTTCAGTTTAAGCTGATTAGCGTTCTCACTATTTATCTGTGTATTTTCCTGGTGGCGGTGATTTGACAAGCCACTACCCCAATCTCCTTGTAACACCTCAACACCAGAATTGGGTGCACTGCATTCACTGGCAAAACTATTCACAGAAAAAACAGCACTTATAATGATTACGAAAATTCGTCGATAAAACATACATTAGTTGTTCCAATAAATATTGCTATTTTGATGATGATTAAAAACTAACATCTTAAAAGCAAAAATGCCCGAACGGAGCATTAATTTTAGCTAACAAATTTATTACAGCGATAACAGTTTACTATTATGCTTTACGTCCCTTAGAAAAACTCACTCACAATACTTGAGTATTCGTCATTTAACACACCGACTGTTACTTCAATATTATGATTAAAATGACCGGCATCTACAAAAGCTGAAGTTATTCATAAAATGGCCATTGGCGGGAGTTTAATAATACAGAACGTGCAGCATTAACGTGGCCGGAATAGTTTAACAACCGACATTTTTTTCTCTCAACTGGTTATCACTTCTAGTATATGCACCAGCTAGCTTGTCCCACGATACATTGGAAAAACTACCAATTTATGGTGACATTCTTCGATGTAATTCTAACTCCATGGCAATGTGGTTTTCTATCAACGGCAATTTTTTAGTCGTCACCAAGCTCACCACAACAATAGCAACTGAACTGATAACAAAACCCGGAACTATTTCATATAAAAAACTGCTTAGCGATTCTCCGTTAATTACAATGGGTAAGTACAGCCATAACAGCACCGTTATCGCACCGCTAACAATGCCGGCAAGCGCTCCTTGCACTGTCATACGAGCCCAAAATAAGCTAATCAATACAACTGGGCCGAATGCAGCACCAAAACCTGCCCATGCGTTGCTGACCAACGATAAAATTGAATGGTTCTGATTATAAGCTAACCCAAACGCCAACAGTGCCACCAGTACAATCGACAATCGCCCTACAACTAGCCTTTCCGAATCAGTTGAATTTCGGCGTAAAAAAGTATGGTATATATCTTCTGTAATAGAACTAGAAGCGACAAGTAGCTGTGATGATATGGTACTCATAATTGCCGCCAAAATTGCCGCCAATAAAAATCCTGCTACTAGCGGATGAAATAGCGTATTAGCAAGGAATATAAATATAGTCTCTGGATCAGCAAGCATCAGACCTTTAGAGTATATATACGCAGCACCAGACAAGCCTACTGAAATTGTTCCCACTATTGAAAAGATCATCCAAGTCATCCCTATTCGTCTGGCCGCACCAATCTTGTTGACACTGCTAATTGCCATAAAACGAACAATAATGTGGGGTTGACCAAAGTACCCTAACCCCCAGGCCAATGCAGATATAACGGCCAATATCGATAGATCATTAAACTTCAACATTTCTGGATTCAGCGAGATTAAACTTGCTTGGGTGGGCAGCCAACCGCCAATTTCCATCACCGTGACACAAGGAACTAAAATAAGCGCTATCAGCATTATGCAGCCTTGCACAAAGTCGGTTGTACTTACGGCCGCAAACCCGCCAAAAGTGCTATAGGCGACAACCACGCCAGCGGTTATAAAAATTCCTATTTCGTAGCTAGTTCCAAAAGACGACTCAAACAGTTTTCCACCAGCTACTAAGCCTGAAGTTGTATAAATGGCAAAAAAAATAATGATTACCAAAGCACAAAACGTCCGAAGTACATGACTATTATCGTGAAATCGTCGTTCAAGATATTCAGGAATCGTCATCGCATCGTCAAGCATCTCCGTATATATCCTAAGCCGTGGCGCAATTAGTCTATAATTCAGATAGGCTCCGACGATTAAGCCAATCGCGATCAAACTGCCGCTAATACCAGTGACAAAAATCAACCCCGGCAGTCCTAGCAACATCCATCCACTCATATCAGATGCCCCAGCCGACAAAGCTGTTACCGCGGGACTCAATTTACGTCCACCTAGCATAAATCCGGCGACGTCTTTGGCTGTAGTAAAATAACCGTAAACCCCAATAGCTAGCATCAGGGAAAAATAGAAACCTAGCGAGAGATATACACCTATGTTCATTTTTTTATATCCAACTGAGAAAAACAGGGGCTTATCAAATATTGTTTATCTAACTAAGCCCCAAAGAGAAATTATCGCTGTCGACAGCTACACAAGCGGTCAATTAAAAATTTGCGCTGACTCGCAAGTAATAACGTCCTCCACCTAGTCCTGCGGGGTGATTTAGAGGATAAATAGCACCTAAAAAACCACCGTCACGACCGGTAAATCCTGCTGTTTCATATTCATCCGGATACTCATCGAAAATATTCTTGGCACCGATAGCAAAGCTATAAATATCATTGTATTGCCATGATAATTCTGCATCTACAATGAACAGCCCATCGGTTTCAACGGGTAATGTTTCATCATTGAACAGGGCTTCATACGCTTCGCCGAAGTAGTTTATTCTTAACAATCCTCTAAATGGATCAAAGTTGTGATCAAACGATAGAGTTGCTCTAAAATCAGGCAGTGCATCTTCCACCTCTCTCGCCCTAGCATCGCTAACAGTAGCTCCTCTATCCGTCACCTGTGTATCAGTATAATTCATGGCCAAAGTGACATTGGTAGTTGAGTCAGACCATTCGAGTGGATAATCGGCAACAATATCAATACCACTGGTATTGGTATCATAATCATTCACAAAAAATGACACTTGACTAACTGTTGCAGCGTCGGGGCTTCCCGACGCTGCTAAAAAGTCCCGATCAGCTTGCATCAAATCTTGTGTAACCTGAGCAATACGGCCTTCAATATCGATATCAAAATAATCAACGGTTATATCCAGCAGACCAACAGATGCAGTAAAACCCACACTAATATTATTGGCTTCCTCAGCTTCCAACTGCTTGCCGCCAAAACCTTGTGCAATAGGATTCGTACTCGATACAACAATTAATTCTTCCAGCTGGCCATTATTAAAATTTGTCGCAGAACGCTGCAAATTTGACTGACCTACACTGGGAGCTCGAAAGCCGCTGCTGATTGCACCACGCAAATTAAATCCAGCAGACACTTTATATCTGAGAGCTAATTTACCATTAGTAGTATCACCAAAATCGCTAAAGTCTTCATACCTAATGGCTCCACTAACTAGTAGTTCCTCAGTAATATCCGCTTCTAGGTCGATATAAGCACTATGACTATCTCTAGAGAAATTACCCGCCACTCTTGGGCTAAAGCCTTGAAAACCATTTGAACCAACTGAAAAACCTTGATCAGCAAATGGCCCTGCTACATAAGATTCAAGCTGGCCCGCTGCAATTTCAAAGTTTTCGTCGTGGTATTGAAAACCAAATGCAATATTCAAATCAGATTCTAGCGCTGCCACATCAATACCTTTCGAGAAATCAGCGTTAACAATAACTTCGTCTTGAACCTGCGCGCCTAGATCAAAATCAAGCGGTGAAGCAGCGCCCAATGAAGCGTTTATACTATTGGATATTTGATATTCAACTTCATTCTTGCCGTACACAACGCTCACGTCATAAAACATACCATCGGCAAATGTCCCTCTAAAACCCGTAGCAGCACTGTAATCAGTTACGTTGCCTCCAAAACGCGGGGTAAAGCCACCGGGAAATATTGAATTAAAAGCAAAGCAATTACTTGGCGCGCTATTGATAAATGTTTCTGCCTCGACAAAGCTTGACGTAGGCAAGGGCGCTACCGGACACCCTGCTCCGGTTGAATCTGTGAATAACACATTCCCATCTTCTGCAAATACGCCAGTTTGGCTAGTCGGATTGCGATAGAAAAAGCTGCCTTCAACATCACGAGTTGCATAGTTACCAAATGCATACAACTCGGCTTCATCACCTATAGGTAACGCAGAATTTACGATAATCTTATAATCTTCATTCACTTCTGGCGAGCCCCATACGACCACTGGGTCTGCCACTGGGAAACCAGCGGCTCCCAACGCGCTCGCACCGCTATTGGTGCCGTCTCCATCTTGTACACCTCTGCTGGTAGGTTCTGAGTCTTTCGCCTGCAAAGCAACAACAGCAAATCCGTCATTGCTGCCAATCGGAAAACCGAATACACCAGACAGCTCGACAGTTTCTCCATCGCCTTCATAAGCTTCACTATACTGAGCTGTTATTGACCTTATATTTGGGTCATCTTGTAAGGCGAAATTGATGACGCCAGCAATAGCATCGGAACCGTACTGTGCTGATGCGCCATCTCGCAATACTTCAACTTGCTTTAATGCCATACTAAATAATGGCCCTACATCGACACCTTGCGCTCCTCGGTTCACACCAGAAACAAATTCTCCAACCACCGCCCCTCGATGCCGCCGCTTGCCATTGACCAATACTAAAGTTTGGTCTGAGGCTAATGAGCGCAGATTAATAGGGCGCACTAATGTTGCTGCATCGGAAATTGGTTCACGATTCGCATTCAACGAAGGAATGACCGCAATCAATGTGCTGATAGCATCGGTATCGCCTTGACGTTGTAGTTCACCGGCACCTATCACATCAATAGGTACCGCGGCATCTAACACAGAACGAGCATCGTTTCGGCGAGAACCGAGCACCGTAACTTCTTCTAATATTAGCTTTTCTTGAGGTTCATTTGCCAATATTGGTACAGATGTGGACGTACCCAGAACTAATGAAATAGCGAGTGCCATCCGATGATTTTTTAATACTATAGTCTTCATTTTATTACCTCAATTATTATAGTGGTATTACAATTACGTACTCTTTTTTTTGAAATTTGAGACCCGCTAGTTCTATAGATCTTTACCTTACCTACAACTACCTACATACACTTGCGTTACACTTTGAAGCTCTATGTAATTTCAGCTTTAGTAGCATCAAAGCGAAATCAATAAGCCGTAGCCAATAACAGTGCATTACCCCCTGCGGCAGTCGTATCAATACAAACATGCCGCTCAAGTACACACGCTCGATCAAGACTTAAATCACCAATTATTGGAATAATTTGACCATCTCTCATAGCAAGCGCTTGACGTGTTTCACGAAGATCATTTTGATCACTCCACAGCGCAACTAGGTGAATACCTTTAATATCCGCTAATAGCTTTCGGGGGAAAAAACCATCGATAGAATTTTCGCCAACCGCACCAGGGCAGACGACGAGTGCCTGGCAACCGTTAGCTTTTACAATGCTGGCCTGTGCTGTTGCATCTTCTAGGGAAGCACCCAAGCAAAGCACCAATCCTCTGGCGTAGCGGTAAAGTACATTCGATTCACCAGTTGGCCCAGGCATAATTTGTTCGCCAATTTTAACCCGAGACTTTGGCATTTTCCCCACAGCTACTTGCAGTTGCTTTAATGTCAGTGGCCGACCGCTAGCGGCAACTTTACTGACTATTACATCTGATTTCGTCGGGGCGAAAAATCGTGTTAAATAGTTTGGCCCTCCCGCCTTTGGACCCGTGCCAGATAGATTTTCACCACCAAATGGCTGTGATCCGACTACCGCCCCAATTTGATCTCGATTAACATAGATGTTTCCTACATTTAATGAATTAACCAACTGATCCACCGTGCTATCGATTCTGCTGTGAACACCAAAAGTTAAACCGTAACCACTGTCGTTAATATCAGTCACAATTGTTGCTAAGCCCTTGGCAGAAAATTTCGCCACATGAAGCACAGGACCAAATATCTCCGTCTTCATATCCTTAATACCGCTTACTGTTAAAACAGCCGGATAAATAAAACTTCCAGCGATTGACAACCTTGGGGCTAACTGCTTAAACACCCGTCCCTCGTCATTTGCTTTGTCAACATAGGCCTGAATGTCCTCTCGCGCTTTGCGCGTAATCAAAGGGCCTACATCAGTTTCTAAATTCCACGGATCGCCTACCTTCAATTCATCAATAGCGCCAGATAACATCTCCATAAACGTGTCGTAGATGTCATCTTGCAAATAGAGCAGTCGAAGTGCCGAGCACCGCTGTCCCGCCGATTGAAACGCCGACCTTACAATATCTTTTATCACTTGCTCAGGAAGAGCAGTCGAATCAACAATCATGGCATTAAGTCCGCCAGTCTCCGCGATCAGTGGCGCGGTTGGTTGCATAAACTTAGCCATACTGCGATTAATACTAATCGCAGTAGCAGTCGACCCGGTAAAGCAAACACCAGCAATACTGGGGTCACTAACAAGCTGAGCTCCAACACTGCCACCTCCCCCTGGCAATAGCTGTAATACCGTGGACGGCACACCAGCCTGATAAAACAACTTAATCGCAAAAAACGCTATCAACGGCGTCGTTTCTGCAGGCTTTGCTAAAACCCCATTGCCTGCAGCCAACGCGGCACAAATTTGTCCGGTAAATATTGCCAGCGGAAAGTTCCACGGTGAAATACACACAAACACGCCCAAGGCTTCATCGCCGTCATACTTGCAAGCTTGAGCTGCGTAGTATCTTAAAAAATCAACGGCTTCTCTAATTTCAGCAATTGCATCTTGCGCGGTCTTACCCGCCTCTCTGGTAAGCAACGCAAAAATCTCTCCTGACTGCTCTTCATATAGGTCGGAGACTTTCGTTAAAACACTCGCTCTACTATGAGAGTTGCTACTTGCTGCCCAAGGCCGAGCAACGTCAATTGCCATCTTCACATCAATGTGGCTAGCATCAATAACCTTTCCGACTTTGTCTTTTAGATCGGCAGGGTTCACTATATTTGAAGGAACGCAACCTTCGTAAGATCCGGCCAACAAAGGGGTTGCATACCACTGACTGGATTTATATTGATTTCTTCCAGTTAAAAAATTCTGAATATCAAAATAATCATGTAAATCTATACCACTAGCATTGATCCTCTCTGGCTGAAATAAATCGACCGCATTAATAATCGAGGAATTCCTTGGGCGTTTAATGTCTTCAAATGGGTCTGCTACTACCTTTTCGACAGGGACAGCATTATCAATAACTTGATTAACGAAAGAAGAATTAGCTCCGTTTTCTAACAAACGTCTAACTAAGTAAGCGAGTAAATCTTTATGGTGCCCTACCGGCGCATAAATTCGACGGCGCACTGGGTATTGCGTTAATAATTCTCTATAAACACTTTCACCCATTCCGTGTAGACGCTGAAATTCAAACTCTGTCTTACCACCTGCAATTTGCATAATTGCAGCAATTGTATGCGCGTTGTGTGTGGCAAACTGGGAATAGATTCGATCAGACATTTCCATCATTTTTTTTGCACAGCAAAGATATGAAACATCGGTAGCGTCTTTGCGTGTAAAAACAGGGAAATACTTCAATCCCTCAACTTGTGCACGTTTAATTTCAGTATCCCAATATGCACCTTTAACCAAACGCACCATAATGCGGCGATCGTTATTCGAGGCAAGCTTATACAACCAATCTAAAACATAACTTGATGATTTATTATAGGCTTGGACAACTACGCCAAAGCCACCCCAGCCAGCCAGTTGAGAATTTTCAAACACCGTCTGAATTACATCTAGCGACAAGTCCAACCGATCTGCTTCTTCAGCATCAATAGTTAGACCAATATTATAACTTTTAGACAATAGCGCTAACTCAAGAACCACTGGCACTAATTCTTCCAGTACACGTCTACGCTGTAAAACTTCATAGCGAGGATGCAAGGCTGACAACTTAATTGAAATACTTGGATTTTGACAAATGTCATCGGAACTTACATAGGCACCAATTTTTTCAATTGCATGCTTATAAGAGCGAAAATATTGGCCTGCATCTAAAGCCGTCAGCGCCGCTTCACCAAGCATATCAAATGCATACTGATAACCGCTTTTAACTGATTTTTTGCTGCGATCCAGCGCGGCTTCGATAGATTCTCCCAATACGAATTGCCGGCCCATTTCCGTCATTGCTATATTGACCGCTGCACGAATTACCGGTGTACCTAAGCGCTTAACAACACCGCGTAATACTTTCACAATAGTATTTGAAGCAGATTCATCTAGAATTTTGCTAGCAACCATCAATCCTAGTGTAGCCGCATTGACCAATGAAGATGGCGAATGTGCCAAATGATCAATCCAGTCCAAAGGAACCGTTTTATCTTCGATTAATTTTTCAATAGTTTCATTGTCCGGAATCCGCAATAGCGCCTCTGCTAGGCACATTAAAGCGATTCCTTCATCGGTTGTGAGCGCATATTCAGCGAGAAATACCTCCATTAAACTAGGGGTATTATCACGGCGTAAGCTGCCAACTAATTGACCAGCCGATTCACTGGCCGCACAGCGCTGCGAACTAGACATGCCCATGTAATTAACTAACTCGGCAAGAATCGCACTCTCATCGCTACGAATAGCAATACGTGTTTGTTCACGAAGTTCATCAAGGTTATTTGATTGTCGTAGAAATGTTGTTTGCATAGGTTTCAATGTTTATTGTTTATTGTTTAATTTATAAACATATCCTACGCCTAAGTCTAAAGTTTTTATTCCCTATTTATAGCAAATATGGTCAACTTAAGACTTATATTAATATATATAAAGGGCAATAAGATGGATAAAAAAAATAATGCAAGTCATATAGACCATTACAGTTTAAAAATTATTGATATCTTGAAGCGAAATGGACGACTACCTATAACAGAGTTAGCAAAGGAGGTTGGTATCTCAAAAACCCCCTGCCAATCTCGGTTGAAGCGACTTCAAGACGAAAATTATATCCTTGGCTTTAAGGCAATTATTAACAACGTAAAACTAAATCAAGAGCACATAGCTTTTGTCGAAGTAAAAATGGCGGGAACCAGAGAGGTAGAATTAGTCGCTTTCAACAAAGCAGTTCATGACATTCCCCAGATTGAGGAATGCCATCTTATCGCTAGCTCATTTGACTATCTTTTAAAGGTTCGCACCGCTGATATTGGCGAATATAGAAAAGTATTAGGAGAATCCATATCCAGTCTGCCCCACGTTGCATACACATCTACTTTTATTTCCATGCAACCAATTAAAGATTCAAACAATAGTGAAATATAGCGTTTGTGTTGTTATCGGATGTTATTACCCGCTATTGTTACGGCAGATTTTTAGTTTCTAACATTAGCACAAGGACTATAACCTTGACCCAAACTAACCGCTCACGTCACTAGACAATTTTTTTTGTTTGCGGCGCTGAGAAAAAAAACGACTGACAAGCTCAGAGCATTTGTCGGCAAGTACACCTGCTGTCACAGAGACTGGGTGATTTAAATACGGAGAGTCTAATAGCTTGTTCTGACTGCATACCACGCCAGCCTTAGGCTCAAATGCGCCAAACACCAAGCGATCTATACGCGCATGAATAAGGGCACCGGCGCACATGGTGCAAGGCTCTATAGTTACATAAAGCGTTGTGCCGGGTAAGCGATAATTACTTACACGTTGCCCTGCATCGCGCAATGCAACAATTTCAGCGTGAGCGGTAGGATCATCAGTTGAAATAGGACAGTTATAACCTTGTCCTAACACCTCGCCGTCTTTAACTAACACCGCGCCGACGGGGACTTCTCCAAGCGATCCAGCTTTTTGGGCCAGCG
>JBLHWB010000014.1:0-17193 GCA_047628915.1 Porticoccus sp.
CTTTTTTGAGCAGTGTCTCAGCCGTGCGCCTGATAGTTTTGCTGTCGTCTACCACCATCACTTTGAGACTTGAAAGGTCCATTGGTTATACCCCAGAACTTATTATTTAAATACACAAGCTGGCAACGCCGCAATAGAACCCAGCTTAATTCCTGCAAACAAAAATTTCCACCTTCATACTTTCCTTTGCAAACATCAAGCAACTATATAATTTTATTACACAAAGGTCACGCTATAAGAATAAACACCTAGCTTGTTTGGGATAAGTTCGCTCCCCATTTCACATTGATTCAAAGTCACCTACACTTAGTATAGAACCAAATTTTAATTTCGCCTCTTTTTAACCACTAGGATTATTTATGAGCATTCACTTAGGGGTCATTATGGACCCCATTGAGAACATAAGCCCAAAGAAAGATACAACCTTAGGTATGATCGTCAGCGCCCTAAAGCTAAATTGGAAAGTCAGCTATATACAACAAGGCAACATTTATAGCGTTGATGGGGCTATTCGCCATATTTCACAACAGATAACCAGTGCCAGCTTTGACCCTGAAAACTGGTACAGCTTGGGCGAAGAAACAGATACTCCGCTAGCCGATCTAGATGTGGTGATCATGCGAGTTGATCCGCCATTTAACATGGAATATGTTTATACAACCTATATGTTAGAGGTAGCAGAACAAAAAGGGTTATTGGTGGTTAATAAGCCGCAAAGCCTCCGCGACTGTAATGAAAAGTTTTTTGCTACCCATTTTCCGCAGTGCTGCCCGCCGCTAATAGTGAGTAGTAACCCCCAACTTCTGCGTGACTTTTATGATGCGCATGGTGATATCGTGGTAAAACCATTAGACGGCATGGGCGGCGAAGCAATTTTTCGGGTACAAAAGGGCGATCCCAATTTTTCCGTCATACTTGAAACACTTACCCAACGCGGCAAAACGACGATCATGGCGCAAAAGTTTATCCCTCAAATTAGCGCTGGCGACAAACGGATATTAATGGTGAACGGTAAACCGATACCTTATGGTCTGGCCAGAATTCCGCCCGCCGGTGAAACCCGCGGTAATTTGGCTGCTGGCGGCAGGGGTGTTGCCCAGGCCCTAAACGAAAGAGACCTATGGATTGCCAATGAAATTGGCCCGGAACTGGTCAAGCGCGGCTTATTATTTGTTGGCTTAGACGTTATTGGTGACTATTTAACCGAAATAAACGTCACCAGCCCGACCTGCGCCAGAGAAATAGACGCCGCTTTTGATACCGATATAACTGGCCAGCTGATGCAGGCTATCGCTGAACAACTTGCCTAAAATGACTAGAGAAAGCCTAAGCTTATTAGCAGAAGACCGCTTTGCATTATGCTTGGGCTTTGCCATTGTCAGCCATGCTGTATTAATTTTTGGCGTAGTTTTTAGTGCAGAATCTCCTCCTGATCGTACGCCGAAGCTTGAAATTAGCTTAGCCAGCTTTAAAAGCGATAATACGCCTGAAGATGTTGACTTTCTGGCCCAAGCCAACCAAGAAGGCAGCGGCACACTAGAGGAAAAAGCGGCGCTGACAACTACTGATATCAGCGCTAAACGTGCGCTAGAAATTGATCAGACAGCAACAACTGCTAAAGCCAACCAATCAGAGCCGCGACCTACTGGCAGAAAAACTCTCACGACTGTCAATAGCTCCCTTTACCAGGCTCAGACAGAGCTTAGTGATAGAAAGACCGAGCAGCAACAAATCGCTGGCGAAGATAACCAAGACCAAATCAGTAAAGAGATTGCCAGCTTAGAGGCAAAGCTCGCACGACTGCAACAGGCTTATGCTAAGCGACCAAAAGTATATCGGATCACATCGGTGGCGACCAAAGCAGCGGAAGATGCAGCCTATCAGCTAGCCTGGCAACAAAAAGTCGAATATGCAGGCAACAAAAACTACCCGGCTCAAGCGCAGCGCGAAGGTATTGAAGGTGATGTTAGGCTAATGGTTGCCTTGCTTCCTGATGGATCAATTAGAAAAATAATAATAATGGCCTCTTCAGGTAGCCCTTTGCTAGACTCCGCCGCCGTTCGAAGCGTACATCTTGCTGCCCCGTTTGCGCCTTTCCCTCCAAAAATTAGCCGCAAGGCGGATGTATTAGAAATTATTCGCACTTGGCAGTTTCGTCGTGACGGATTCTCGAGCCGAGGGTGATATAATGGTATTTTTAGATAAAGATATGCGATCCATATAAGGCAGCCTCATGAGCACCACAAACTCTCTTAAACATCATTTTCTCGTCGCTATGCCTGGACTAACTGACCCAGTATTTGCAGGCTCGATTATTTATTTGTGTGAGCATAGCAATGAAGATGGCGGCATGGGCCTCGTTATCAATAAGCCTTTAGCGATAACCTGGGCTAATGTGTTTCAAAAGCTGGTGAAAGAGGACTTCCAAGACAGTAGCGAACCAGTCTTAATCGGCGGACCAGTAGAAGTTGAACGCGGATTTGTCTTGCATACCAACTCCGCAACGCGCTGGGAGTCCAGCATGCGGATTACCAAAGATCTGCTGATGACAACTTCTACTGACGTAATCTCTGCGCTTGGACAAGGAGAAGGTCCAGATAAAGCACTGATATGCCTTGGTTACGCCGGCTGGGAACCTGGACAATTAGAACAGGAAATCGCTAATAACGCATGGTTATCAGTACCCGCTGACTTGGATATTTTGTTCAACACCCCCATGGAAGATAGAGCAGTGGCAGCAGCCAAATCAATCGGCGTCGATCTTAACCTTCTAAGCGCCGACAGCGGCCATGCCTGAAATAATCAGTGGCAAATTGCCCCCGCAAGTTTATACCGCACTTAGCTTTGACTTCGGTTCAAAAAAAATTGGCGTCGCTAGTGGTCAATCACTTACTGGCACAGCAAGCCCATTAGATATTATCAAAGCAAATAACGGCATCCCAAGCTGGGATGAGATTGCAATGTTAGTGCAACAATGGCAACCAGAACTGATCGTTGTCGGTCTACCGTTAAATATGGACGGCACCGAATCGGAATTATCATTAAGGGCGAAAAAATTTGCTCGGCGCATAGCAGCGAATTACACCTGCGCAGTTGGCTTAATGGATGAGCGCTTAACTAGCCGCGAAGCTAGAGAGCTATCAAGCCACAATGGCGAAATAGACAATGTGGCAGCAGCACTGATTTTAGAATCTTGGTTTAACTCACACTGAGCTAAAATTGTTCCTCGTCGCCACCTTCTATTTTCAAACCGCCACTGTAAACCTTCATGTCATCCTTATTGAGCTTAATCAGCAACCGTAAGTCGTTGGTTGAGTCCGCATAAGCCAAAGCATCCTCATAGGTAATTTGCCCGGCCTTGTATAAATCGTATAGTGCTTGGTCAAAGGTTTGCATGCCGAGCTCTCGCGATTTAGTCATTTGCTCTTTCAAACTATACACATCGCCTTTGCGAATCATATCGCTGACTAACGGGGTGTTAATCAATATTTCGATACAAGCTTTACGCCCTTTGCCATCTGGCGTTGGCACCAACTGCTGCGCAATCATTGCGTTTAAGTTCAATGACAAATCCATCCACAGCTGATTATGCTTTTCACCCGGGAAAAAATTCATGATTCTATCCAAGGCTTGGTTAGCGTTATTCGCGTGCATAGTACATAGACACAAATGGCCAGTTTCAGCAAACGCCAGCGCATGCTCCATGGTTTCTCTTGATCGAACCTCACCAATCAAAATCACGTCTGGCGCCTGGCGTAAGGTGTTTTTTAGTGCCACTTCAAAAGACTCTGTATCAATTCCCACTTCGCGCTGAGTAATAATGCAACCTTCATGCTGGTGTACAAACTCAATAGGGTCCTCAATAGAGATAATATGCCCTTTAGAGTGTCTATTTCGATGCCCCAGCAGGGCAGCAAGCGTTGTAGACTTACCCGCACCTGTTGCCCCCACTAGAATTAATAAGCCACGTTTTTCCATCACTAGGTCAGTTAAGACTTCTGGTAAATCTAAATCTTCTGGCCGCGGAATAATAGTTTCTATGCGCCTTAACACCATACCCATATTATTGCGCTGATAAAACGCGCTAACCCGAAAGCGACCGGAACTGCCCGATGCTATTGCGAAGTTAAGTTCCTTTTTTTCCAAAAACACTTCGCGTTGCTTTTCATCCATAGCGCCCAACACTATCTTTTCTACCAGCTCTTCATTCAACGCTGTCTTGGCAACGGGTGTCATTTTGCCGTTTATCTTCATTGACGGGGCAACCCCAACCGTAATAAATAGGTCAGAAGCTTTTTTAGTAACCATCACTGCCAGTAGCTTTTCAATATCCACAGCTTAATCTCATTGCTAATATTTTAATTAAAAGTTATCCGGATTTGAGGCTTTCTCTCTCGCCACGTCTCTAGATACCATGTTCTTGCCAACCATATCTTCTAAGCACTGATCCAAAGTCTGCATACCAACCGCACCTCCGGTTTGAATAGCCGAATACATTTGAGCGACCTTTGCTTCACGAATCAAGTTACGAATTGCCGGAGTACCCAACATAATTTCATGAGCTGCAATCCGGCCCCCGCCAGTTTTTTTCAGTAATGTTTGTGAAATAACCGCCTGCAGTGATTCTGACAACATAGACCGAACCATGTCTTTCTCAGCTGCAGGGAATACATCAACAATCCTATCAATTGTTTTTGCCGCAGAGGTAGTATGCAAAGTACCGAATACTAAGTGACCCGTTTCTGCAGCTGTTAGTGCTAAGCGAATAGTTTCCAAGTCACGCAGCTCACCAACAAGAATAATGTCAGGATCTTCCCGCAAAGCCGAGCGCAGAGCCTCGTTAAAGCTTCGGGTATCGCGATGAACCTCACGCTGATTCACCAGACATTTTTTCGACTCATGCACAAATTCAATCGGATCTTCGATAGTCAGAATATGCTCGTATTTATTCTCATTAATATAATCAACCATGGCCGCCAATGTAGTCGATTTACCCGAACCTGTTGGGCCAGTTACCAAAATAAGTCCCCGCGGATTTTGCGAGATATCTCTAAACACCTGCCCCATTCCTAATTGATCCATATTAAGTACTTCAGAGGGAATAGTACGAAATACTGCGGCAGCGCCACGATTTTGGTTGTAGGCGTTTACACGAAACCTCGCCACGCCTGGTATTTCGAACGAGAAATCAGTCTCCCAGTTTTCTTCAAAATTTTTGCGCTGCTTGTCATTCATGATGTCATAGATCAGGGCATGCACTTCTTTATGATCCATCGGCGGTAAATTTATACGGCGCACATCCCCATCCACTCTAATCATCGGGGGCAGCCCTGCTGAAAGATGTAAATCTGACGCACCTTGTTTTTCACTAAAGGCCAATAATTCGGTTATATCCATTTTTGATTCCTAATCTGCACTCGCAACTGATTACTGTTTATAATAGCTCTTTTAACTAATTTCAGAGCTGAAAACTGCTTGCCATGACTGACATAAAACAAAATATAGCAGACGTAGGACATCGTATCTGCCTTGAAGCCGAAAAAAATAACAGAAACCCTGCCGATATCACACTACTTGCGGTCAGCAAGACTCGTCCAGCTGAACAAATACGCATTGCTTGGCAGGCTGGCCAGTCGTGCTTTGGCGAGAATTATTTGCAAGAAGCACTGGAGAAAATTGAGCAACTACAAGATCTTGCCATTGAATGGCATTTTATTGGCCCAATCCAATCTAATAAGACTCGCTCAATTAGCGAGAGCTTTCAATGGGTACATACGGTAGATAGACTAAAAATCGCCCAGCGCTTAAACAATCAGAGGCCTTTAAATTTACCGGCACTGAATATTTGCATACAAGTAAACATTAGCGGTGAAGACAATAAATCTGGTATTAGGCCATGCGATCTAGTCCAGTTCGCCCGAGAAATTACTGCATTGGACCATTTAAATCTGCGCGGCTTAATGGCAATTCCGGAAGCGACTGACGATCAACAGTTACAACGCCTACGTTTTGCTCAATTGCACGCGCTTTACTTGCAAGTTAAAGCCATTGACCCAACTATAGACACATTATCTATGGGTATGTCAGCGGACATGGAGCAAGCCATTGATGAAGGCTCTACCATGGTTCGCATTGGCACCGGTATATTCGGTGACAGAGACTAATTAATTATAAAGAAGCGGCAAACAATAGGATCATAATGTGAAAGAAACCAATATAGCTTTTATCGGCGCCGGCAATATGGCCACGAGTTTAATTAGCGGCCTAATTAACAAAGGGCAAAATCCCACAAATATTTGGGCCTCCGATCCAAGTGAAGCCAGCCGTTCAAAGGCCGCAGCCCTAGGCGTTAACGTTAGCGAAGACAACAATGAGATCACCCGTAATGCCGATGTTATCGTTATTGCCGTCAAACCTCAGGTTCTTCAACAGGTTGTCTCTCCTCTTAAAGCAACGCTTAAAGATACTGATAAAGTTATCATTTCGATTGCCGCAGGGGTTGATTTGAACAGTCTGCAAACATGGTTAGGGGGTGCCACCGCAATCGTGCGCTGTATGCCAAACACGCCAGCATTGCTGGGTCTAGGAGCAACCGGTTTATATGCCAATAGCAATACCACAGCCCTGCAAAAAGAACTGGCAAGCAATATATTAAATGCCGTTGGCATTAGTGTTTGGGTTGATAATGAAGCAGCACTAGATGCGGTAACAGCCGTCTCTGGCTCAGGCCCCGCCTATTATTTTCTACTAATGGAAGCCATGCAAGATGTTGGCAAAAAAATGGGTTTAGATACTCACACCAGCAAGTTACTCACCTTGCAAACAGCGCTTGGTGCTGCCCAAATGGCCTTAGACAGTGACGCGGATATAGGTGAGCTTAGGCGCCAAGTTACCTCTCCGGGGGGAACAACCGAACAAGCCGTTAACACCTTTGAAGAAGGCGGGCTGCGCGAGCTAGTAGCAAAAGCAATGAATAACTGCGCCAAGCGCGCTAAAGAGATGGCAAAGGAGCTAGGAGAATAGTATGTCGGCGCTTATCGAAATTTCAGCATATTTAATAAAAACTGTTGCTAGTTTTTACATCGGCCTAGTCATTATTCGCTTTTTACTACAAGTAGCCAAGGCCGACTTTTACAACCCTATATCCCAATTTGTAGTGAAAGCGACCAACCCCGGTTTATTGCCGCTGCGTAAAATCATACCCGGCTTGTGGGGCCTCGATATTGCCTCTGTGGTACTTGCAGTTATTATCCAAATGCTAGCAATTCATGCCATTTTACTACTGGCAGGTTATGGCTTTGGCAACCCTGTAAATACCTTTATCTGGTCTCTTATCGCAGTTGTTGCTACGGCTACTAAATTTTTATTTTTCTCTATTATTATCTCAATAGTGTTTAGCTGGCTGGCGCCAAGCAGCAGTCACCCAGCCTTAACATTGCTACATCAAATTAACGAACCAATTCTCGGGCCAGTGCGACGCATGCTACCAGCAATGGGAGGCTTAGATTTTTCGCCAATTTTGGTATTTATACTACTAAATGTGGTCGACATTCTAATTCATAATGCAGCGGCATCGGCGGGGATGCTGTCTGGTTTAACAATGGTTATGTAAAATTTATGTCTGCCCACTATATAATGGCAGGGCTGTGATTTAGTACTGCGCTGCCATATTTAAGCAGGGGCATCTAAATGATGATTTTGGCGGCTTATAGATAGAGAGCAGTTAAAAATAGGAATTAGCACTGCACCGGCAGTAGGCAAAGCCAACCAGCAGCTGATTGAGTTTTTCTAGACAATTCAATACCAATAAAGCACTGATTACAATTACTCGGGGCGAAACAGGTAGACAGAAAACCATATGCGTTTTTGGCCCTAAGACTATTCTCAAGCAATGCGAAGTAAATAAACCATAAGCTTGCGCATCAGCAAGGCCGTAATTAGACTGCCCACACTGAAAAAAAACGTAGCCTAAAGCACACGAGAAGTATGCCAAAAAATATACCCGACAACTCGGTAGGGATTGTTACCCCTACAACGCAGTATTTTGATCAGCCTCTTACGTTGGCTTCTGGTAAGGTATTGCCTGCGTTTGACGTAGTTTATGAAACCTATGGCACACTTAACAACGCAGCCAGCAATGCAATCCTTGTTTGTCATGCCTTATCTGGCGATCATCATGCCGCCGGTTATCATAGTACGGATGATGCCAAGCCCGGCTGGTGGGATGACTATATTGGCCCCGGTAAAGTTATCGACACTAATAAGTTTTTTATCGTCAGCCCTAATAACATTGGCGGCTGTTCTGGCTCTACTGGCCCCGCTTCTATAAATCCCGAAACCGGCAATGCTTGGGGAGCAAGCTTTCCTCGCCTACGGGCACGGGATTGGGTAAAGGTACAAGCACGACTTGCTGACATATTGGGTATCCAACAATGGGCAGCCGTTATTGGCGGCAGCCTCGGTGGCATGCAAGCTATGCGCTGGTCATTAGAATACCCAGACCGACTGCGTCACTGTATTGTCATTGCCTCCGCAATGAAGCTGACGGCACAAAATCTGGCATTCAATGAAATCGCACGTCAGGCCATTACCTCGGATTTAAATTATCACGCTGGTGACTATTTAGCTCACGGCACAGCCCCTGAAGCAGGCTTAGCACTTGCTCGAATGATTGGCCACGTAACCTATTTGTCTGACGGTGCCATGGGAGAAAAATTTGGTCGCGAATTACGTTCTGGAAGTTTCGAACTTGGCCAAGACAGCGATATCGAATTTCAGGTACAAAGCTATTTACGCCATCAAGGGAAATCCTTCACCGGAAACTTTGATGCCAACACCTATATTTTAATGACCCAAGCATTAGATTACTTCGACCTTGCCCGCGAATACGGTGACGATGCTGCAAAAGCTTTTGCTGGCGCTCAATGTAAGTTCTTAGTGGTGTCATTCACCTCTGACTGGCGTTTTGCCCCTGAGCGCTCGCGGGAAATTGTTAACGCGTTAATTGCCGCCGGAAAATTTGTTAGCTATGGAGAAATAGAATCCGCCGCAGGCCATGACGCATTCTTACTACCAAACGCTCGTTATGAGAAATTCTTTGATGCCTACCTTTGTAACGTCATTGAAGAATGTGGAGGCGAGAAATAATGCAATTACCCCCTGAGGTTATCAACAGCTGGATTCAACCAAATTCAAGAATATTAGATTTGGGTTGTGGCGATGGCTCTTTATTGGAGCAGCTAATTAATGAAAAACAGGTCAGCGGTTATGGTTTAGAGATAGACCCCACCCAAATTACTCAGTGCATTGCCCGCGGCGTTAATGTTATTGAGCAAAACTTAGATAAAGGCTTAGGCAATTTTGCCAATAACAGCTTTGATACTGTTGTGATGACCCAGACCCTACAAGCTGTGCATTACCCCGACAAAGTACTTGATGAAATGTTGCGCATTGGCAAAGAATGCTTAGTGTCGTTCCCAAATTTTGGTTACTGGCGCACGCGTCTATATTTGCTGACCAATGGTAAAATGCCGGTATCTAACTTTATGCCCTATAACTGGTATGACACGCCGAATATTCATTTTTGTACCGTCAATGATTTCGAGGCTTTATGCCAACAAAAAGGCATCCGTATTCTTAGCCGTCGCGTAATGAATCAACACAACAAGACCACAACCCTTGGCGTTAATTGGCCGAACCTATTTGGCGCAACCGCCATTTATCGAATTAGTAAGTGAGACTTATGAAAAACCTTATCGCAGCAATATCATTACTATTGTTCTCTGTAGTCACTCATGCGCAAGAAAGCTTTGAATACATTTATCCACCATATGAAATTTACTACAGTGTTTTTAACAGTACATTTGTCACCCCCGATGTGGCCAAGGCCTACCAACTGACTCGCGGCAGAGACATTGCGATGATAAACGTGTCAGTCCGTAAAAATACAGAGAGCGGCAAGAATATCGAAAAGCGTGCTGTTGTTAATGGTACTAAAAGTGATTTAATTCACAAACTACCATTAGAATTTATCGAAATTGAAGAGCAAGGAGCCGTCTATTATTTAGCTAGCTTTAAATTTAATCATCGCGAAACACTCAATTTTAATATTGATGTGCAGCCCGACAGAAATAGGGCTCCTATCAATATTAAATTCAGTAAGGCCCTGTATCAAGAAGGCAAAAAATGACCCAAATTGTCTTAGCTAGTGGTAATCAAGGCAAACTTAAAGAGCTAAACCAATTACTTAAGCCATGTAATATCACCGCAGTATCACAAAGTGAATTTAATATAGCGCCAGCGATAGAAGACGGCTTAAGTTTTGTTGAAAATGCCATACTAAAAGCCCGCTGGGCCGCTAAGCACAGTGGTTTGCCAGCAATAGCTGACGATTCTGGCTTAGAGGTAGATTATTTAAACGGCCAGCCCGGAATCTACTCTGCGCGTTTTAGTGGTGATCAAGCCACTGATGACAAAAACAACGCTAAATTAATGAACCTACTTGAAAACGTGCCCACCGACGAACGTACCGCAAGGTTCCAGTGTGTAGTGGTGTATATGAGACATAAAGATGATCCGACGCCAATAATTTGTAAAGGAACCTGGGAAGGTGTTATTGGCACAGAGCTGGTGGGTGATAATGGCTTTGGTTACGACCCGCTATTTTTCATTCCTAGCTTAAACTTAACCTCAGCTCAACTAATGCCGGAACAAAAAAACAAACTTAGTCATCGTGGGCAGGCAATGACCAATCTAGTACTCCAGCTTAACTAGCTATTGCGCCTACTGGTCATCTCGCGGCTTTATTTCATTCCAATAGAACACACCGAACAACATAATATTGATGAAATAGACTGGCATTGAACCATCCATTTTACGTAACTTTGGCAAATAGATAACAAATTCAAGTAGGTGGGAAACTAGTAATACCCAAAACAATGCTATACCAGTAGTCACCCAAATCGAATCATTCGTAATCACTAGGCACCAAGCACATACTGCCCAAATAATTAACGTAATTATTTTACTAACTCTCATCCCTACCTCTCTATATATTTTATCGGCAATACCTTAGCACAGCTTAAAACTGAGGTATCATGACGG
The DNA here is from genome assembly GCA_047628915.1 of Porticoccus sp. Classification (GTDB taxonomy): domain Bacteria; phylum Pseudomonadota; class Gammaproteobacteria; order Pseudomonadales; family CAWVSB01; genus CAWVSB01. Next base: position 11,104 of record JBLHWB010000014.1, read on the forward strand.
CTGATTAATGGACTCATTTATGCTTATTCAACAGCCCTCTATCGGGCTTTATATACATATTCCGTGGTGCGTAAAAAAGTGCCCTTATTGCGATTTTAACTCGCATCAGCAACAAGGTGAATTACCAGAAGTTGATTATGTTGCTGCCTTGATTAAAGACCTAGAGCAAGAGTTAGAATTATTGGATAACCCTTCTCTTAGTTCGATTTTTATTGGCGGCGGTACGCCAAGCATTTTTTCAGCCGCTGCGATAGAAACCCTGCTTGATGAAGTTGGTTCCAGAATTCCTTTCAATAACGATATTGAAATAACACTCGAGGCAAACCCCGGCACCGTAGAGCAAGAAAAATTTTCTGCTTTTCGTGCAGCAGGCGTAAACCGACTCTCTATTGGCATTCAAAGTTTTAACGACTCACATTTAGCAAAGCTCGGCCGCATCCACGATAGCGCACAGGCCGCGACGGCGATTAAAGCCGCTAGGTCTGCTGGCTTTGAAAATTTTAATATTGATCTAATGCATGGGTTGTCTGGACAAACGCCAACAGAGGCAATTGAAGATTTACGCCGCGCGATTGAACTAAACCCTGCGCATTTATCGTGGTATCAACTAACAATTGAACCCAACACCATTTTTTACAACACTCAACCTACTCTGCCGACAGAAGATGCCTTAGAGGATATAGAGCAAGCAGGATTTGAACTGCTTTATAGCGCAGGTTTTCATAGATATGAAATTTCTGCATTTGCCAAAGCCGGCAAACAAAGTAAGCACAACACTAACTACTGGCAATTTGGTGACTATATTGGCATTGGTGCTGGCGCCCATGGCAAGATCACTAATGCTATAAATGGTGACATCAATCGGCGCTGGAAGACCCGCCAGCCTAATGATTATTTAAGCAAGCCACCACTTGCAGGCAATCAGCTAATAACAAATAGAGAATTGCCACTAGAGTTCATGATGAATGCTTTGCGCCTAACTGACGGCGTTAACGAGCAACTGTTTAAGGAACAGACCGGACTTTCTTTAGAGATTATCGCGCCTATGCGAAATAGATTGATTGCAAAAGGCTTAATGATAGATGGACCAAGGATTGCAACAACCGCATTAGGTTTTCGATTTTTAGATACAGTATTAAACGAATTTCAAACGGTAGAAGTTATTTAGCTTTCTCGTTTAAACAACAAGTCCCACACGCCATGACCTAAGCGTTCACCCCGCCGTTCAAACTTGGTTACTGGCCGCCAATCTGGTCTTGTCGCATAATTTTGTGCGGTATTGCTGTAACCCTCAGCGTCACTCATTATTTCTAGCATTTGCTCGGCATATGGCTGCCAATCAGTCGCCATATGAAAGACGCTGCCAACCACTAGTTTTTGCCTTAACTGCTGAACAAAGCTCTGCTGTACTATGCGGCGCTTATTATGTTTTTTCTTATGCCAAGGATCTGGGAAATATAACTGCACCCGCTCTAGGCTGCTATCATTAATACAGTTTTTTAATACTTCAACTGCATCATCACAATAAACTTTCAGATTAGTTATGCCGGCCTCTTCGGTCAACAGCATCAACTTACCGACGCCAGGCCTATGTACTTCAATACCAATAAAATCCTTATCTGGCTCGGCTTGCGCCATCTCTACCAATGACTGCCCCATGCCGAAACCGATCTCCACGACCACTGGCGCGCTGCGGCCAAAAAGGTTTTCATAATTAAGCACACCATCAGCTTGCTCCAAACCCATCGCAGCCCAATGTCGATCAAATGCATTTTGCTGCCCAGCAGTCATTCGGCCGCCACGCAGTACAAAACTTTTTATGGTTCGCATTCGTTTGGAGTCTTGCTCGCTCATAATGAGCCGTCCAACGATTTATAGGCCGACCAAGTAAATAGGCCCCAGCCTATTAAAAAACATAGACCACCTATTGGCGTAATAGCGCCTAGAATTTTTATGCCGCTAAGCGCCAGCGCATATAAACTGCCAGAAAAGATGATAATGCCAATCAAGAAGAAAACACCCGACCACTGCCAGGTACTAACAGCGGGAAACTTGAGCGCTAAAACAACAACGGCAATTAACGCTAGGGTGTGAATAAACTGGTAGTCGACCCCAGTGCGAAAAACCACCAACATATCGGAAGACAAAATAGTTTTTAGCGCATGGGCGCCAAAAGCACCCAGTGCAACACCGATAAAACCGCTTAAGCCAGCGCCAATTAATAGGGCTTTAATCATAGTGATTCCAAAACGTTTATTTTACCCAAAACAAAGGCCGCTAAATAGCGGCCTTATTCAATTTCTAAAAAGTTAATTAAGCAACCATTGCAGCTTTAACTTTTTTCATTGCATTCGCTTCTAGCTGACGTATACGCTCTGCCGATATACTGTATTTAGCAGCTAAGTCATGCAACGTGGCTTTAGGTTCTGTTAACCATCTCGCCGCTAAAATATCTTGTGAGCGCTCATCTAAGTCTTTCATTGCCGCATAGAGTTTTTGACTATTATTATCTTCCCAGTCATCTCTTTCTGATTGCTGGGCTGGGTCAAATGAGTGATCTTCCAAAAAATGCGCTGGGGTATAGCTTTCGTCATCTTCAGGATTGCCATCAAATGAGGCATCCGATGCGGCTAAACGACCTTCCATTCGCTGCACTTCTTTTAGCTCAACGCCTAGATCTTCAGCAACTGCCTTGGCTTCATCATGACTTAACCAACCAAGATTTTTCTTCGCTCTACGTAAATTGAAAAATAATTTACGCTGTGACTTGGTGGTGGCTACTTTCACAATACGCCAGTTACGTAAAATGAATTCATGCATTTCAGCTTTAATCCAATGCACAGCAAACGACACCAGACGCACACCTTTTTCTGGATTAAAGCGCTTAACTGCCTTCATCAAGCCAATGTTACCTTCTTGAATTAAGTCAGCCATGGGCAAGCCATAGCCAGTGTAAGATTTTGCAATATGCACAACAAAACGCAAGTGACTTAGCACTAGCTGACGTGCAGCCTCTAAATCTTCTTTATAAAACAATTTTTCAGCAAGCTCGTGTTCTTGTTCTGCAGTCAACATGGCTATAGCGCCCATTGATTGCATGTAAGTACTCAAGTCACTGCCGACAACTGCAGGAATTGCACTGGGTAGGCGATTACTCATTACTTCTCCTCTTAAATAACTAAAATTAGTTTAGCACTCTTTGTTTAGAGTGCCAATAGGGAATAAGTTCAATAAAAACAGTCATATAGGAAAATATATTAAGGTTATTTTGGCTCAATATCGCCTAAATGACGGGCCACAGCTAGCCAAGCACCAGCCCAGCCTAAAACCGCGCCTCCAAGCCACAAACCCAATGTTTCATTGAAGTTGGGGCCTCTCAGCGCAAAACTTCCCTCATACAGGCCCACTAGCTCTACCACTGGACCTGACAGTATCTGCAGGACTACTTGCACAATAAACCAAGCGACCAAGCCACCACCCAAGCCATACCACCAACCGGTATATAAAAATGGCCTTCTGACAAATGCATTAGTTGCTCCAACCAGTTTAGTTACTACAATTTCATCGCGCCGGTTTTCAATCGCCAAACGAATGGTATTGCCAGTAATTAGCAACACTCCCAATGCCAGCAATGCGGCCAAGGCATAAATAGCTCGGCGCGCCAGCTCCATTAACGCATATAATCGTTGTACCCATTCCATATCGAGCTGCGCCATATCTACTTGTGGCAAGCTTTCTAATTTTTCCAATAATGCGCTAGTTGTTAACGCATTGACAATACTGCCGGCAGGCCTGATCACAATAACCGCAGGCAATGGATTTTCATTTAACGAATCTAACGCTTCACCAAAGCCTGAAATCGCTTTAAATTCAGCCAACGCATTTTCCGATGAGATATATTCAGTCTGTTCAATGCTTGCGTCTGCCAACAATGACTCAGCTAAATCTTGGCCATCTTTACGACTTACCTGCTCAGACAAAAACAACGAGACTCTGGCGGTGCCGTCCCAGCCCGCGCTAACACGCTCCATATTATCTAGCGCCACATACATACCCGCTGGCAGCGCTAGTGCTATACCGATAACCAGCCACGTCATTACGCTTGATCCAGGAATAGACAGCAGCCGCAGCAGGCTTTGCTTGCATTCCAGACGATGACTACCTAGCCAAGCCCGCAGTTTTTGGCGCACTGTGGTATTTGAGAGACTGGCACCGATTGTAGGTGCGGCTACTGGCTTAGGCTCAGCCGGTTTAATTCTTCGGTTTTGCGGCTTGTTCATAAGCCACTACCGGCAGTAACCAAACGACCTTCGCGCAAAGTGAGCAGGCGATAAGGCATCCGCGCTATAAGTGACAGATCATGAGTAGCAATCAATACGGTTACACCGACCTGATTAAACTGCTCAAACAGATTCATGATATCGGCGGACAAATCTGAGTCTAAATTGCCGGTTGGCTCATCCGCCAATAGAATGCTGGGCTTATTCACTACTGCTCTGGCAATACCGACTCGCTGCTGCTCACCGCCCGACAAAGTAATAGGATTGTTCTTTTCCTTACTGAGCAGACCGACCTTATCTAATGACGCGCGCACCCGACGCGCAGCTTCTCGCGGCTCACAACCGGCAATCATTAGCGGTAATGCCACATTGTCAAACACACTGCGGTCAAACAGTAATTGATGATTTTGAAATACAACGCCGATATCACGCCGATGAGTGGGGATAGCAGAAGCGCGCATTTTGCGTAAGTTGCGCCCGTTTATCAGCACATCACCAGATGTTGGACGTTCCATCAGCATAATCAGCTTTAACAAAGTACTTTTACCGGCACCAGAATGGCCGCTTAAAAAAGCCATTTCCTCTGATTCAAGATGAAAACTGGCACGGCTCAAGGCTTCCTGGCCGGACTCATAGCGCTTGCTTACATTATCAAACTGAATCATAGCCGTGACTGTCTGCAAATAATGCTTTAATAAAATCAGTGGCGACAAATGGACGTAAATCGTCAATTTGCTCGCCAACACCAATATAACGAATTGGCAGCCCTAGCTGCCTTGCAATGGCAAAAATAATACCACCTTTGGCGGTACCATCTAGCTTAGTTAAAGCAATACCCGTCACCCCAACTGCCGACTGAAAACTTTGTGCCTGGCTTAATGCGTTTTGCCCAGTGCCGCCATCTAATACGAGCAACACTTCATGCGGGGCAGAATCATCCAGCTTGCCCATTACGCGCACAACTTTTTTCAACTCTTCCATCAAGTTGTCTTTGTTATGGAGGCGCCCCGCGGTATCGGCGATCAACACATCAACGCCACGGCTTTTTGCCGCTTGTAAGCTATCAAATATTACCGAAGCACTATCTGCCCCTGTGTGCTGGGCGATAACCGGCACTTCATTTCGCTCCCCCCACACTTGTAACTGCTCTACCGCGGCCGCTCTAAAAGTATCGCCGGCGGCTAACATTACTGACTTGCCTTCGCTTTGTAAGCGCTTGGCTAATTTGCCAATCGTGGTAGTTTTACCCACACCATTTACGCCAACAACCAAAATCACATAAGGCTGTTTTTCGGCCACTATTTGTAATGGCTGCTCACTAATTATCAGTAACTCCAACAATTCTTGTTGCAATGATTTGTATAGAGCCTTGGCATTGGCAAGTTCTTTACGCTCAATTTTGCCAGTTAAATTATTAATAATAGTGCGGGTTGCCTCTACACCAACATCGGCAACTAACAGCTGAGTCTCTATATCATCCATCAGGTCGTCATCTATTTCTTTCTCGCCCAGAAATAAATTACCCAAACCTTGAGAAAAGCCACTACTCGTTCTACTCAAACCACTCTTTAACTTGGTAAACATACCAATTTTTGGCTCGCTAGCAGTTGTTTCAACAGCCTTGCTATCGGCCTCAGGTGAGTCTGATTTTTGTTGTTTATTACGTTTAAATAAAGCCATTAACTATCTACTTATCTTTCAATTCACATCAGTTACTACAAGTTGGGTTATGCTACCACTTTCACCCGTTAGACAGACCATTTATGGCAAGAAAATCTAAAAATAACAGGCCGCAACCACTTGGATCGGT
>JBLHWB010000015.1:0-17063 GCA_047628915.1 Porticoccus sp.
GTTGGCATTTGCACCAGCGTGGTATTGGCTGGACGCTTTTCAAGCACGACTTGCGCGACCTTTGGAATAACATCACCGGCGCGGCGAATAATGACCGTATCACCAGCCCTAACATCTAAGCGCTGTATTTCATCAAAATTATGCAAAGTGGCATTACTGACTGTTACGCCGCCAACAAATACTGGTTTTAATCTGGCTACTGGCGTAATTGCGCCGGTTCGCCCTACCTGAAACTCTATAGCTTCAAGCACTGTCATCTCTTCTTGGGCTGGGAATTTACGCGCTATGGCCCAGCGCGGCGCGCGTGATACAAAACCCAACTCCTGCTGCAGATCTATGTCATCGACTTTATAAACAATACCGTCTATGTCGTAACCCAAGTCATTACGCTTTTCGGACAGCTGCTGATAATAATCGACACAGGCATCAACCCCAATCACTTGCTGCGACTCTGAATTTATCTTTAGCCCCCACTGAGCTAATAGAGACAGTATTGCACTATGACTAGTGGGCAATTCACCGCCTTTAACCAAACCAACGCTATAGCAACAAAACTCTAAAGGACGCTTGGCCGTTAGCTGCGGATCTAACTGTCGTAAACTACCTGCTGCTGCATTACGCGGGTTAACAAAGGGCTTTTCACCGGCGGCTAAAGCAACTTCATTTAAAGCATTAAAACCTTTTAACGGCATATATATTTCGCCGCGCACTTCAAGTGTCGGTGGATAGCCTGCACCCATAAGTTTTAACGGAATGGAACCGATCGTGCGTACATTACTGGTAATATCCTCACCAGTAGACCCATCGCCCCGCGTTGCCCCGCGCACTAAAACGCCATCTTGATATAGCAAACTCACCGCTGCACCATCAAGCTTGGGCTCACAAGCATATTTTATTGGCGAGTCATCATTGAGACGCGTGCGCAGACGCTTATCAAAGGCAACTAAGTCGTCGTCATTGAAGGCGTTACCCAGCGATAACATAGCCATTTCATGTTGCACTTGCTGAAACCCGTCTACTGGCTTTGCACCAACTCTCTGGGTCGGTGAATCGACAGTAACTAACTCGGGATAATTATTTTCAAGTGCTGACAGCCGCTGAAATAAGCGATCGTATTCGCTATCGGGCACAGTGGGATTATCAAGGATATAATATTGATAGTTATAATCATTAAGCGCGCTACGCAGCTGTTCGATCTCTGCGCCTATTTCTGTATCAGTCACAAAATCGCCTAATTAACGTTGCGCTAATAAGCGTCGTTCAAACTCACTAACCCGCTCTCTGTCATGACTAATCGTTTGTTTAGTCATCACTGACTTATTCTGATCATGCATTTCGCCACCTAAATTACGAACAATACAATCAGCCGTTTCAACCATTGCATCAAATGCATTCATAGCGTTGCTAGGTCCAGGGAGGCGCATAAAAAAAGCTATACCAGGAGTCTTCATATGACGCATACCATCTAAGTTAAATGTACCTGGCTCGACTAAATTAGCTACACTAAACTGATGTTTACCACCGTCTTTTTTTGATTCGCTGCGATGAAAAATATCCATATCACCATAGCGAACATCGCAAGCTAATAGTATTTCAAGTAACTTAGCGCCGCTAAAACCATCTTTGTTTTTACTAATAACATTAATAACGAATACTTCTTCAAGACTCGGATCGACGGGCTTAACTAGCTCGATCTCTGGGTCCCGTTCGGCCTTAAACGACGGCGCTTCAAACGCTTCTTCTATTACTGGCTCAACTGGTAATGCAGGTTCTGGTTCTGGTTCAGCAACTGTATCTAATACCATTTCTTCTTGAGCGGGTTCTTGTTCAGGCTCATCCTCAATGGTTTCAAACGAGCGCACTGGGGTCATCAATATAGGGGCCGAGGATTCATCATTATGGTTTTGCTGCATCTGAGCTTCGCGCTCAATCTCTTCACGCTCAAGAACACGGGCTGCACCACCAGGTAATTCTGAGATCTTCACTTCATCGTTATCATCGTCAAAATTCCATTTACTGGCACGCCTTGATAATTTAACAGTATTTTTTCTGGCCTTTTGCATACGACGAAGGCCATCAACCACCACTGCTAAAATTAGCAGCCCGCCAATTAATACCATCCACTCACGTAAACCCAAATCCATTACAACAACCCTAATTAATTTGTTATTGGTTGAAAGAGTATTAACACCAATTACATTGCAGCTAGTTCAGCCGCCTCTTCTATATCTACGGTTACTAAGCGCGAACAACCTGGCTCATGCATGGTGACACCCATAAGCTGATCAGCATATTCCATACTGATTTTATTATGTGAAATATAAATAAACTGTACTGTTTCACTCATCGCTTTAACCATACGGGCATAACGCGCAACATTAGCGTCATCAAGCGGAGCATCAACCTCATCCAGCATACAAAATGGCGCCGGATTGAGCTTAAATATTGCAAAGACCAAAGCAATGGCAGTCAGTGCTTTTTCGCCGCCTGACAACAAATGAATGGTACTGTTTTTCTTGCCTGGCGGGCGTGCCATAATCGTAATACCAGTGTCTAGCAAGTCTTCACCGGTTAACTCCAAATATGCTTCGCCGCCACCAAACACCTGTGGAAACAACTCTTGTAAACCGCTATTGATCTCGTCGAAAGTTTCTTTAAAGCGTGACCTAGTTTCACGATCTATTTTTCGAATCGCATTTTCTAGGGAATCCATAGCGCTTTCTAGATCTTGATTTTGTGCATCTAAATAGAACTTACGCTCAGCTTGCGACTGATATTCGTCAATTGCAGCGAGGTTAATCGCACCCAAGCGAGCAATCCTATTTGCTAACCGTTCCAAGTCCTCTTTAAATTGTGCCTCACGGACATCCTCAGGCAAATCAGCCAGCATTGCTTCTAAATCAAAGTTAGATTGTTCTAACTCGTCGACTAGAGCCTTGCGCTTAACCGTAACTGTTTGTAGCTCAATCCTACTCGCTTCAAGCTTAGTGCGAATCTCTCCGCCTTGCTGCTCCGCTTGATTACGCGCCGTTTCAAAGTTACGTACTTCAAAGTCCATTTCTTCAAGCTGACGTCGGGCTTGGGCCATTCGCTCTTCTACACCAATACGCTGTTGCAAGCGCTGTTCCAAACTCGCTTTTGTTTCCTCTAGCGGCGCTATATTTTCTGCTTGGCTTTCAGCTAAAAATTCTCTTCGCTCAAGTAGCTGCGCTGACTGGTCTTGCAATCTGGTTTTCGCATCATTGGATGAGCCAATTTGAGTTTGCAACGACTGATAGCGCATAGCGATTTGATGAGCATTGTCTTTATCGTGACGCGCTTTTTGCCGTGAACTATCTAAGGTAACTCTGCTTTCATCTCTCACCATCAGCAAATTTTCACGTTTAGCTGAATCAGACTCCATACTATCCAGCGCTTGCTGCAAAAGATTTCTCGCATCTTTTACATTATCCTGTTCCTGCACCATCTGACTGCGACTTTCTTCTAACTCGCTGCCTAAAGCTTGACGACGAACTTGTGTTTGCTCAAGCTTAGCTTGCAACGCGCTTAAGGTTGCCGCCGCACTGGTTTGCTTTGAACCTACTTCAGACTGATGTCGCTGCAGATCATCTCTGCTTAACTCGGCCTTCGCTAAAACTTCACGATAGCTTTGACGTTGTAGCTCTAACTGAGAGATTTGCTGTTCTAAGGAATTGTTGTCAACACCTATTTGCTCTAACTCTTGCTGACGTTTTAACACTCCTAACTGTGAATCTTTATCACGCGCCAGACGAAGCCAATTCGGCCCCAGCCAAATACCGTCACGGGTAATAACTGATTCATGTGCTTGCAGTTGCACACGCAAAGCAATAGCTGCGTCTAAATCATCCACTGCATATACGCTTGCAACTAAACCATTGGTATCGTCACCAGTTATCTTCGATGCCAGCAAAGTGCCACCAGCTATGGCGGCTGATACTGATGCACTGCCACCCTCATAAAGACTGATAGAACCTTCTTTAAAGTCGACTAAAGATTGCGCCAACATTGATATGGCATCAACCTTAACTGCTTGCAGGTAATCACCTAATACGGTTTCGACAGCAATTTCCCAGCCGCTATCTACTGACAGACTATCGGCCAATCGAGGTTTATCGCCAAGCTTTTTAGCACTTAACCATGCGCCTGACGCATCATCTTGCTCTAGCGCTGCTTGCTGCAATGCTTCTAATGAAGACCTGCGCCCACCGATGGCTTGATGCTTGCTGCGCAATTCGTCCAGCGTATTAGCGCTTTCATCTAATTTACTACGTTCTTCTTTTATAGAGCTTTGCGCCGCCAATAAGCCTTCGGTTATCTGCTCTGCCTCTAATTCAATTTCCGCCAACTGCTCTTGTAAAATAATGACATTATCATCGTCATCTTCCGGCTGGATTTCTTGACGCTCTTTATCTAATCGCTCAATTCTCTCAACTAAACGCTTTAATACTTGTTCCAAATGCTGAATGCGCGACTGCTGTACTTCTGCTTGTTGACGCGGCGCGGCGGCATTTTGGTTAAACTCATCCCAATTTTGCTGCCAGCTCTGCATTGTTTCTTCAGCTATTAGCAGTGCCTCTGCACTTTCTTCTTCGGCTTCGCGAGTTAACTCTAACTCTGGCTCAATTTCTTGTAGCTCTTCAGTCCATTGCACCAAACGCACTTCATCTTGGTCCATATGATCTTTGGCTTGACGCAGATTTTCTTCAACTTGTAATAAGTCATTACGCAGCTGTTTCTCGCGCTCATCGACATTTTGGATCTTCTGCTCGTCTCTAGCGATGTCAGCACCAAGGCTATAAAATTCGCCCTGCACTCCATTAAACTGATCAGTTTTTTCAGTATGCGCAACACGCAGTTTTTCTATACCGGTTTCAGCAGCAACGCGCTTAGTCACTTGCTCTTCAAAAGCGACTTCCAGTTCTCGTATCACCGCATCGTAATTCTTGCCTTGATAATTTAACTCACGCCACTGCACTGCTTGCAACTGAGCTATCTGTTGCCGTTCTTCTTCTTTTAACTCTTTATAACGCTCAGCCGTTTTCGCTTGGCGCTGCAAATGCGCCAATTGACGTTCTAATTCATCACGGATATCGGTTAAGCGTTCGAGGTTTTCACGAGTACGACGGATTCTATTTTCAGTATCGCGACGGCGTTCTTTATACCGAGAAATCCCCGCGGCCTCTTCAACAAATACACGTAACTCTTCGGGCTTGGCTTCAACTAACTTACTAATCGTGCCCTGCTCGATAATCGCATAACTGCGTGGCCCTAAACCGGTGCCTAAGAAAATATCAGTGATATCTTTGCGGCGGCATTTAGTGCCATTTAAATAATAAGTATTGTCAGATTCTCGCGTCACCTTACGGCGTATGGCAATTTCACTAAAGCTTGCATACTCGCCACCTAAGGTGCCATCAGTGTTATCAAATATAAGCTCAATAGATGCATGACCAACCGGCTTACGACTGTTAGAGCCATTGAAGATAACATCGGTCATCGACTCGCCACGCAGATTTTTGGCCGAGCTCTCACCCATCACCCAGCGCACGGCGTCAATAATATTAGACTTGCCGCAGCCGTTAGGGCCTACAACGGCCGACATATTAGTTGGGAAACTTACACTGGTAGGGTCAACGAAGGATTTAAAACCCGCTAACTTAATGCTCTTTAGTCGCATAAAAAATCAATCAATTCTAGTTTTTTACTTATATAAAACAACAACTTAACTTGCTCTTATATGACATAGCTGCCTATCGATAAGTTGTCCCTGTATCAAGACGCTAAGTGTAGCCACTTTAGCCAACTATCACTACGATTTTATCAACCAATTTACCTAAGGTATTGGTTGATTTATAACCAACTCGACAGGTTCAAGCGCTTTAGACAAGTCCAAAGCCAACGACTCACTCTGCCAATCGCCCGCGGTGGCAATCGGATCAGAGTTAATCGACAAGCGCGCACTAACAATTATATTATCATACTGGGCAATAGAAACACCCGACTGCATGGCATTGCTTTCATCTAGCGTAATATTTATGGGTAATTGACTGGCGGTTAACTTAACCGCCGCTAGCGGAAAACGTGGCCCATTAACCGCCGTCGCAAATACAAATATGCTTTGCTCAGGCGCATAACTCACGCTCTCGCCCAAACTTAGGTTTATTTGTATTTCTCTATTTGTACTATCAACATCGCTTTCGACCTCAGTCGGGCCGCTACTCTGCTGAGTTAAAGCCTGCTTGGCATTGGTAACGCCTTGGGTCAGTATCTGAGCTTGACGACTAAACGGTGGCAAGACTGCTAGCGCTTTATTCCAATATGATATCGCTTGTGCATAGTCTGCCTGCTCAAACGCGTTAATACCAAACACTCCAAGTGCCGTGGTATTCGTAGGGTCAATAGCTAAGGCCTTATTCAACCAATCACTAGCCTGTTCGCTCATATTACGGTTGTTAGCCAAATATATCGCCTGGCCCAAATTAGCCATGACACTGCCGTCATCAGGTCGCAATTCTTGTAAGCGCTGAAATGAATTTATAGACTTGGAATAGTCATCATTTGCGAGATAACCCTGAGCAGCCACAAACCACCAATCTTGCGCATAAGCACTGCCTTCAGCATGGGCTGCTACTTTATCAATATAGGCTTTATATTCTTGCTGGTCCAAGGCGTCACCTTGTTTAGCAAGCAGATGATATTGATTAGATAAGCGCCAATCGGTAATCGCACCAAGTTGCTGATATAAAACAACAGACCCAGCAATAACAATAAATCCTAAAGCCAAACCAATCCAACGCGGCATTACTTGGCCGCCAAAAACCGCTTTTTCGTCGTTATAATCACTCAATAACTTGTCTTCAGCTTCCGCTTTAAGCTGATCAAAGACGACTTGTTCAATATCGCCATTAGCTAATTGCTGCTCAATAACAACAAGATATTCTTTATGCAAAGTAACATTGAGTGCGTTGCGCTCTTGCGAAGTAATTTCGTTACTGGCACGAATAAATGGATATAACACGAATGCCAATGCAAGCACTAAGCACAAGCCAAATAATAGTAGAAACATCAGTTATCCTGCTCCTTATCACTCAGAATATCGTCTAAGCGTTGTTGTTGTGAGCTATCTAAACTGACAGGCTTCTCGGTACTTTCTTTTCGTCTAACCAACATAAAAATAACCATAACTCCAGCCAGTAAACCACCAGCAGGCAATAACCAAAGTATCACTGTATGTTTATTCACTGGCGGATTGTACAAAACAAAATCACCGTAGCGCTCTACCAAGTATGCTTTAACTTCTGCATCAGTCTTATTTTCATTTAATAAGCTATAAACTAGCGCACGAAGGTCGGCAGCAATAGCAGCATCAGAATCAGACAGATTTTGATTTTGGCATTTAGGGCAACGCAGTTCGAAAATCAAATCATTGTAGCGACTACGCAAATCTTCGGAACTGAACTCATAGGTTTCAACCACAGCCAAGGCTGGAACACTGAACTGAGTCGCCATAGCAAAGGCTAGCGCCATAATAATATTACGCATCATCCTTCAGCTCTCAGTTTATTCACAATAGGCAATATTTCTTGTTGCCAAATTCTATCATCCACTACGCCCACTCTTTTATGACGAATGATGCCATGACGATCTAACACATAGGTTTCCGGCGCCCCATACACCCCTAAATCCAAACCCAAGCTGCCCTTGCTATCGACGATATTTAGCCGATATGGATTACCTAAATCTTGCAGCCATTTTCTAGCTTTAGTATTGTCGTCTTTATAATTAAGACCATAGATCGGAATTTCTTCAGCAATTCGCATAAAGGTAGGATGCTCCGCCCGGCAAGATATACACCATGTTGCCCACACGTTTAACAACGACACCTCACCAACTAAATCTTTTTCTGTCAGTATTCGGTCATCTTGCAATGCAGTTAATTCAAACGCAGGTACTGGCTTACCAGCTAATGCCGTCGGCAATTCAGTCGGATCACCATCCAAACCGCTGTATAGCAGTGCTGCCAGCAAGGCGAAAATAAATAACGGGATAAATAATCTAAGCCTCGCCATATTACACCGCCACTTGATGCGCACTGGCACTAGGGTCAGATTTTTTCACTACTACTTTTTTTCGATAACGTTTATCAGTGATCGACAAAATAGCGCCAATACACATGAAAATACTGCCAAACCAAATCCAACGCACAAATGGTTTAATATGTACGCGCACCGACCAAGCGCCATTATCTAAAGCATCACCCATAGCAATATAAATATCACGAGTAATACTCGGATCAATCGAGGCTTCAGTCATAGTCTGGTTACTAGCAAGATAGCGACGTTTTTCGGGCCACAACCTAACTATTTCTTGCCCACCTCTACTGACGATTACTTCGCCCATATCAGCAATATAGTTAGGCCCTTCAACAACTTTACTGCCTAAAAAAGTAAACTCATAACCAGCTTGAGAAAAACTTTCACCAACCGCCATCCGCACATCACGCTCGCTGCTATAGGCGGTAGTTAAGCTGACACCAATAATAGTAATGGCAAAACCTAAATGAGCAGTTTGCATAGCCCAATAGCTGCGAGTTAATTTTTTTGCGCCGCTATATATTGAACTCGAATGCTTAGTTTTATCTTTAATATCAACAAACAAAGCACCGATTACCCAAAACGCAATTACCAAGCCTATCGCTGCACCGATTGAGTAGTCACCTTCCATAAATAACGGCGCTAACAAACCAAATACAACACACGCTATAAGTGGCGCCATCAAACTATGGAGGATTTTATTACTATTATTTCGCTTCCAGTTTAACCATGGCCCAATACCCATAAACATCGCTAACACCGACATTAAAGGCACAAACAACGAGTTGAAATACGGTGGCCCTACTGAGTACATACCTAAATCTAAGGCGTCCATTAACAACGGGAACAAAGTACCGAATAACACCATTAAAGTTGCGACTAAGAAGATAATATTGTTTATTAACAAAAACACTTCTCGTGATAAAAAGCTAAATTTAGCAGTGCTCACAACTGCTGGCGCGCGCAAGGCATAAAGAAATAGCGAGCCGCCAACAACAACCAGTAAAAATATCAGTATAAACAAGCCGCGAGTTGGGTCAGTGGCGAACGCATGCACTGAAGTCAGCACGCCCGAGCGTACTAAAAACGTACCCAACAAACTGAGAGAGAAAGCGAAAATCGCCAGCAACAGAGTCCAGCTTTTATATACGCCGCGTTTTTCGGTTACTGCTAAAGAATGTATTAGTGCGGTGCCTACTAGCCAGGGCATAAACGATGCATTTTCCACTGGATCCCAAAACCACCAGCCGCCCCAACCAAGCTCGTAGTAAGCCCACCAGCTGCCCAAGGCAATGCCGGCAGTTAAAAACATCCAGGCAGCATTAGTCCATGGCCGCGACCAACGTGCCCAAGCGCTATCTAGACGGCCACTTAGTAAAGCAGCAATAGCAAATGCAAAGGCAACAGAAAAACCCACATAACCCATATACAGCATAGGTGGATGGACAATAAGGCCAAAATCTTGCAACAGTGGATTTAAGTCATTGCCCTCGACAGGCGTAAAGGGCAACACGCGTTCAAATGGATTTGAAGTGAATATTACAAACAGTAAGAAGCCAACAGCAATCATCCCCATTACCGCCAATACTCTGGCGCGCATATCTAAGGGTAACTCTTCAGAGCGTAATGCAACGGCTAAGGTCCAACCTGCCAATACTAATACCCACAGCAGCAGTGAACCTTCATGGCCGCCCCACAGAGCACTAACTTTAAATTGGACAGGCAAAGCAGAATTAGAATTCTGAGCTATATATGCAACACTAAAGTCATCATTAACAAAAGCGTACACCATTGCTAGAGTAGCTATGGCAAGAAATACAAACTGCCCAACAGCCAAAGACTCACCAGTGCGCATCAGCGTAACATTAGATTTAGCTACGCCGAGTAATGGCGTAACTGACAACATAAATGCCAAGCCTAACGCAATGATTAGACATAAATGCCCTATTTCTACAATCATTAGTAATTACCTTTGTAAGCTGGCGCTGGACTATTTGCTTCCTTGGCACTATCTAAAGCATCCTGCACTTCCGGCGGCATGTAATTTTCGTCATGCTTTGCCAATACTTCCTCAGCCTGCATAACACCTGCGTCATCTAATTTGCCAGTAACAACAACACCTTCACCTTCTTCAAACATATCGGGTAAAATGCCTTCATAAGTCACTCTTACGTCGTGGGCGTAGTCAGTTACAACAAAACTTATTTCTAAGCTATCGCCTGCACGCACCACACTGCCCTCACGCACCATACCGCCGGCACGCATGCGTTGATGAGTTGGCGCCTCATCATTGGCAATTTGTGTTGGTGAATAAAACAGATTGAGATTCTCGCTCAAGGCATAAAAAATCAAGCCCGCCGCAGCACTTGCCCCGACCACAATAAACAACACAATCAAAAGGCGCTGACGCCTAACTGGATGCATTAAGAATTAACCTCGCTATTAGCAGCTTGAATTCGCAATTGGCGCTGATACTCCTGCTTAAAAAATTGTTTTTTCGCTCTGATTGGGCTTAGCACTAAAGTCAGAATAAATACTGTACTAATAGCAACAACCGTCCAAACATAAATGCCATGACCGTCCATTGCTATAAAATCAGCAAAACTTTCAAAATACATTATTTTCCTCCCGCAGCAGCTGCAACCAAGTCTCTAACCCAGCGAGTTTTGCGCTCGCGTTGTAAAATTTCAGCTTGAGTGCGCAACAACAGCACCACAGCAAATAACAAATAGAAACCCAAGATCATGGCAAACAGTGGCCATTTCATTACCGGTGCTATAGTAGACTCGCCGATAATTTTAATGGTGGCGGGCTGGTGTAAGGTAAACCACCAATCGACAGATTTATAAATGATAGGAATATTCACCGTACCTACCAACGCCAAAATTGCACATGCTTTAGCTGCTTGTTCTTCGCGATCAAAGGCTTGATATAAAGCCCCTACTCCAAGATACAGAAACAACAATACCAACATAGATGTATTTCTGGCATCCCATATCCACCAAGTACCCCAAGTGGGCTTACCCCAAATAGCGCCGGAGATTAACGCTAAAGCTGTCATGGCAGCACCAATAGGCGCTGCGCATTTCACTACCACATCTGCTAACTTCATTTTCCAAATAATGCTGATACCGCCAGCAATGGCCAGAACGTAATAACCGCCCAGCGAGACAATAGCCGCGGGCACATGGAAATAAATAATGCGGTAACTATTACCTTGTTTGTAATCTTCTGGCGCTATAGCTAGGCCGAAAAAAGCCCCACCAAGTAAGCAAATAGCAGCAATAGCGCCAAGCCATGGCAGCCAAGCATTTGCCATTTGGTAAAACCATTTGGGTGAACCCCATTTATGAAAAAATGTCTTTAGACCCACAACCGCTCTCTAAGCTAATTCCAGTAATTTCGGCCCGTTATAAGGCCCAAAATGATGCCGACAAGTTTACCATTACTGACCGTAATACGCTCAGTTTATTCGCCTTAATCAATAAATCTTTAATCCGAAAACCCTAATAAAAACAAGGACAAAGCTACGATTCCAAATGAATTTTCAAACCACCAGCTATTGCAAATGGTGACAAAATTAATGCCAACATAGTAAAGCCGCCCAGCATAGCGATATAACCGCCAAAAGCGATGCCCTGCACTGCTGCGTAGACAGTACTAACGCCAAAAATTAAAATAGGCACATATAGCGGTAATACCAGCAGCGCAACTAACAAACCGCCGCCGCCGCGCAAACCAACAGTTAAGGCAGCGCCAATCGCACCAATTAAACTTAAACCCATCGTTCCAACCAATAAACTCAGCATAAGTGCCAAATAACCTTCGTTGGGAAGCGCTAACATTATGCCGAGCAATGGACTCAGTAACGCCACCGGCAACCCTGCCACTAGCCAGTGGGCGACTACCTTTGCCATTGCCATTAAGTAAATTGGCTGCGGACTCAACACTAATTGCTCTAAAGAGCCATCTTCAAAATCAGACTTAAACATGCTGTCTAGCGACAATAAACAAGCCAGCAATGCAACTACCCAAACTAAACCAGGCGCTAATATTTCCAGCGCGCCGGCTTCTGGACCTAACCCCAATGGAAATAGGGAGATAACAATCAGCGCAAAAATAAGCGGATTAGCAATATCTCCTTTACGGCGCAAAGCCAGTAACAGATCTCGCCTGATAATGGCGACGAAGGCAGCAAGCATAGATGGCACAGCGTTATTCATCGCTATCTCCACTGGCGCTAGTATTCTCTAAGATAGTTAAGTTTATCTGCGAAACCTTAGCATTGGCGCTTAAGTCTTGATGACTAGTTAAGATCACACTGCCGCCACTATTCGCATGGTCGCTAATAATCGCCTCTAACTCAGCAACGCCCTGTTTATCGATAGCGGTAAACGGCTCATCTAATACCCACAAGCGCGCACTACTTATTAATAGGCGCGCCAGTGCGACGCGCCGCTGCTGGCCTGCTGACAATTGAAAAACCACCGTATCTTCATAACCGCGCAGACCAACCTGAGCTAGTGCATTATCAATATCACTAGTCGCAATATTTTGCCTGAGTGCAAAATACCACTGCAGGTTTTCGCGCGGGCTAAGACCAGTTTTAAATCCAGGCGCATGGCCTAAAAACAACACCTCGTGGGAAAACTCATAGCGCTGAGCAGCAAAAGGTTTACCACACCAATATATTTCACCCGCAGTTGCTGGCAGTAAGCCACAGAGCATTCTTAACAAGGTTGTTTTACCAGCACCGTTAGCACCAGTTACTTGAATAACCTGACCCGCCTCAACCCTAAAATCTAAACCTGAAAACAGCACTCGGCCATCGCGCTCGGCACATAGCTTTTCAACGCTGATTAAGGTTTCAGTCAAAGGGCTACCTTTTATACATTTAGTGCATTGATAAACATGGCAGAATTTATTGGGGTAGTTACTGTCGCCTCTTCAAACTCATAGGCATCGCGCTCACCGCTTCTATCCAATGGCAAATCAGTGAAATCAAACAGGTTTACATCAGCTAACTGGGATGGCGCGATATTTTTTATCGCATTGAATACATTTTGAACTCTACCGGGCTGGTCTTTCTCCCACTGATTTAGCATCGCCTTGATATTTTGACGCTGCAAGTTCTCTTGGGAGCCACACAAATTACAGGGGATTATCGGAAACTGCTTAATATCGGCGTACTTTATTAAGTCTTCTTCTTTGCAATAGGCTAAGGGGCGAATAACCACATTACGCTTGTCATCACTTCTCAACTTAGGCGGCATTGCTTTTAGCTTTGCGCCATAAAACATATTAAGGAACATCGTTTCTACAATGTCATCACGGTGATGGCCTAAGGCAATTTTGGTAGCACCAATTTTTTCAGCAAAAGCATACAAGGTACCACGGCGCAAGCGCGAACATAATCCACAGGTAGTGCGCCCTTCCGGTACTTTTTCTTTCACTATGGAATATGTATCTTTTTCAACAATATGAAATGGCACACCTTTCTCAGTTAAATAGGCAGGCAGTATTTCTTCAGGAAAGCCCGGCTGTTTTTGATCCATATTGACCGCTACCACCTCAAAATCAATCGGTGCGGTTTTCTGCAAATTCAGCAATATATCCAACATGGCAAAAGAGTCTTTGCCGCCACTCATGCAAGCCATTACCTTATCGCCCGCTTCAATCATATTGTAATCAACAATGGCATTGCCAACGTTTCGCCGTAGACGTTTTTGCAGCTTATTCAGTTCTAATTTGGCTTTGTTAATATCTTGAATCATGGTTTTACACGCTGGCGATGCCAGCTACCGTTTAAGTGGCTTTAAAAAAGGGCGTATTCTAACGGGTTTAGCTAATATTTCCCATGCTGATGAGAAAAAGGAACGAATTGAGATTCTTTTCTTTTCAGGTCTTACCACGCAGCGCAAAGCTGTTCAATTTTCGTGTCATGAAAATAATAATAATATAATAAAAATCAATAACTTAAGATAATTAGTAACAAAAAAAGGCGAGCCGAGAAAAACTCGGCTCGCCTTTTACTATGCGCAGTTAATTACTTATGCGCTACACGTTTATTGTCTGCTCGTATCGCGCAGTAGACACCGATCAATACATAACATAATGCCGCCGCTCCTACAGCAAAGATCACATCACCCGGCACACGCAGCCAAACCAAAGCCTCCATTATCGGGCTATGGATAAAGTCAGCAGAACGGGCATACCAGTAGCCGTGTGAGTTAACGTTATATGTTTGCCATAATCCGGCAGGCAATAGCGCCAAGAAAATCATCAAGGCTAAGCCGATATTTAAGCTCCAGAATGCTCTATTCATCCAGCGATCATTCCATTTATAGCTGGGAGCCATGCCTCTCAGACAAAACAACATTAAACCGATTCCCAACATGCCAT
The DNA here is from genome assembly GCA_047628915.1 of Porticoccus sp. Classification (GTDB taxonomy): domain Bacteria; phylum Pseudomonadota; class Gammaproteobacteria; order Pseudomonadales; family CAWVSB01; genus CAWVSB01. The sequence continues at coordinate 14,517 of JBLHWB010000015.1, forward strand.
ATACGCCAAACATAGCACCATGGCCGTGGGCGGCTGTCGTGTTTAAGCCTTGCATGTAGTAAAGCGCTAGCGGCGTATTAATTAGAAAACCTAATAACCCTGCCCCCACTAAATTCCAGAAAGATACCGCGGCAAAAAACTTCAGTGGCCAGCGATAAAAATCCGTCCATGGCGCCTGTCGCTCCAATTTTGTGTGCTGATAAGCTTCAAAACCGATAACGGCTAACGGCACAACTTCTAAAGCAGACATAACGCCACCCAAAGCGATAACTGAAATGGGTGTGCCGCTCCAATATAAGTGATGGAATGTACCCAACACTCCACCAGCTAAGAAGACTATAGTGGCAAAGAGAACGGAAATAGTAGCCGTCGACACTCTGAGTAAGCCCATCTTTACAAACAGCAAGGCAATAATCGTGGTGGCAAATACTTCAAACACACCTTCTACCCAAAGATGCACCACCCACCAACGCCAGTACTCCATAATACTAATATGGGTATGCTCCCCCCAGGCAAGACCAGCGCCATATAATAAGCCTATGGCTACAGATGACAGCGCCAACAAAATAATTAGTGAATAGTTATCGTCTTTCTTACTAATGGCAGGCCATAAAGCGCGAAACATAAGCAGCAGCCAAACAATTAAACCGACAAACAAGAAGATCTGCCAAAACCGGCCTAAATCGACATATTCATAGCCCTGATGACCAAACCAAAAGTTCATTGTTAAGTTACTAAAAAATTGATTTATCCCCAACCATTCACCAGCAAAAGAACCGACTACAATAATTAGCAGGCAAACATATAAAAAATTAACGCCATAATGCTGATACTTTGGCTCACGTCCCGAAATAAGCGGTGCAACATACAGTCCAGTCGCAAGCCAAGCAGTTGCTATCCAAAACACTGCCAATTGGGTGTGCCAAGTTCTAGTGACGCTATAAGGCAGGTATTCGGACAAAGGGAAACCGTAAAAGTCCTGCCCTTCAACCGCATAATGCGCAGTAATAGTACCTAACACTATTTGTAAACCGAACAGCGCAACAACCGTCCAAAAATACTTGGCGGTGGCTCGCATTGACGGCGTTTGAATTGCTTTGCCGAGCAAATTGTCGCTAGACACCCCACCTTCAGGGGTAAGATCGTCGCGCCAAAGGTCATATTGTTGGGCATAAAACCAAACGAGCGCCCCAGTAGCTCCAAGTAATAGAACGATACTAAGCAATGTCCAAATCAATAAACTGGCCGGAGGAGTGTTACCAACCAAAGGGTCATAAGGCCAATTACTGGTATAGGAAATATTGTTGTTGGGGCGATTTGTAACCGCGCTCCAACTAGTCCAAAAAATAAATGACGATAATGCATGCATATCGTCATCGTTAAGCGTAACTGTTGTCGAAAATGCATATTGCTCACGTAGCTTAAGCGATGCCGTCGAGCCATTAGCCTGGAAAATATCGCCATAGTGGCCAGCAACCTGCATCACCGCTTGCGCGCGCTTATCACTGACAGTAACAATGCCGCTTGAGCTATTCCAAGTGTTGTTTTTTATTTCCAGCCGCAAGCGAGCTTTTAACGCTTCTTGATCTGGCTTATCGAGAGCCTTAAAACGTGATCCATATTTTTTTAAGGACGAAATTTCGAGCATAGCGACAGCTTCGCGGTGTAACCAGTCAGCACTCCAATCCGGCGCCAAATAACTACCATGCCCCCAAATCGAACCTTTTTGCATGCCACCAAGAGATTGCCAGACATTCTGGCCTCGTTGAATATCTTTAAGGGTGAAAATTGCAGAGCCGTTATCGGCAACTACCTGAGACGGCATTGGAGGAACTTGCTGATAAATTTCACGACCAAAGAACAACAATACCGAGAAACTAATCAAGGTAGATATCGCTAAAATTCGCCAGAGGGAACTGGTATTGAAAAAGACCTTATAACTGGCCATAAACTACTCCGCAAGATATTGCTTCGTTAATGGCGCTGCCCACAAAACAGACAGCTAGAGTATGCAGTCACTGCTGTTGTTATTTTAATTCAGCGTGGCTTGCGCTTATAGATTTATCCAACCGATAGCGCTGCATCACCGCTAGTGTAAACCTACAGCACTCAACAACAATTTGATCTAACTCAAGCTATCGCCAATTAGCTGCCGCTGCTGATCACATGGTTTAAGGCAGCTATACCGACTAATACCCCCTGAGATCAAAGAAATATCCAATATCTTTGCCCTGAATTGGCAATTAGACGCAATCGCGAATAAAATGTGCGCCGCATCGCATTGAACAGATGGATAGTTCTGGTAGACCCTTAACTACTTTACCAATGCTGACTAGCTACAACCGCTTATAAAAGCGGCTTATTAATTGACAGGAAAGCCACAGATGAAAGATCCAGTTCGCGTTACCGTCACCGGCGCCGCCGGCCAAATCAGTTATGCCCTATTATTCCGTATTGCTTCTGGCGATATGCTGGGTAAAGACCAACCCGTTATTTTACAATTGCTAGAAATCACGCCAGCGCTTGAAGCACTAAAAGGCGCAGCGA
>JBLHWB010000016.1:0-17053 GCA_047628915.1 Porticoccus sp.
ACGACAACAGCTTCAAAGATTATTTAACCGCCGCTTATGCCGAGCGCAATGAGCCTGATGTTACTTTTGAGGAAAAATACAATCATTAGCTGACTACCTTACGTAATCACCAGCTTACGTTTTTTTTCACTATAGATGGTAAACTGCGCGAAATCATCTATAGCTGAGATTAACAATTTATGCCCCCGCCCAAACTATCGATCGGCCTTATTAATCCCAAAAGCCCCACTAACGTCGGGGCAATTTTACGCGCGTCGGGCTGTTTTGGCGCAACTAGCATCTCCTATTCGGGTAATAGACTTAACCGCGCTTTACCCTTTAATACCGACACCCAAAATAATGCTGTTAATATCCCTTTAATCCATAAAGACTCGGTGCTTGATGAGTTGGCTAAAGACACAAAAATTGTCTGTGTCGAGCTGGTTGAGGGTGCAATACCTCTACCCTCCTACATTCATCCGGATAATGCGCATTATATATTTGGCCCCGAAGACGGCAGTGTTAGTCAGGCTATTATTGATAAAGCTGATGACGTTGTTTATATTCCCACAGTTGGCTGTTTAAACTTAGCGGCAACAGTTAATGTGGTGTTGTATGACAGATTAGCTAAGTCTGATATTGAGGCCAATGACGCGCTAATTATTGACAGCCGAGATGCAAACAATCGTTTAAAAGTAAAAGCGAAATAGCACTAGCTGAAAACTTCCTCCAGCTATATTTATAGCTAGGACAATAGACAGCAACTGAATAAACGTTTATTTTTGAAAGTCTAATAATAAGTTGAAAAGAGCTACTCATGGATATAAAAGTTGCATTGCTAATCATACCGTTGTTATCAGCTTGTGCTGCACAACAAGACTCTGAGCGAGGCAATGACCAACCTCCTATTATCGAAGCGACAATAACAGTAGAACCGATCGCACCGGCTAATATTCCTGAGGCCAGTAAGGCACTTGAAACTGTTAGCAGGCCAGCTTTAATTAAACCCGAAATAGTGCCCGCTAATGTCGTCGAAAGCACTCAGCAAGCCCTTATTCCTCTTACCAGTATAGTCAAAGCCGCGTTGCCAGTCGCCGCAGGACCTCAACTAGTTAAAAAACGAGCTGTCGCTGTAATCAATCACGGCACGGTTAACGGTAGCGTTGCATTTCTGACTGACTCGGCAGTTGTTGCCGTGCCAGATGGAGCGATAGTTACTTTAACTAATTTAGACGCGGTTACCTCTATTACTAAGCCCACTATGCACTCGGTTGATATGAAAAATAAAACCTATTTGCCTAAGGCAATGGTGGTTAATACTGGTGACACCCTTGTATTCAAAAATAATGATCCGATTAAACACAATGTGTTCTCTTCATCGGGAGAAAATACTTTTGATCTAGGAACCTATGGTTTTGATACTCAGCGTGAAGAGACTATCAACGCTAAAGGCGTCGTTAAGGTGTACTGTAATATACATCCAGAGATGGCCTTATTCATTGTGGCCAACGACAGTCAGTTTTCAATGGTGACAGACGAGTCAGGAGATTTTTCTTTTTCAGATGTCCCTGCCGGAAATTATCTGTTGGATGTTTGGCATGTGCGCGGCGCGTTAGACAAGAAGATTGTTGTCACTGGCAATGCAGCGCTGAATGAAGAGATAGTTATCGATACTGTTCGCTACACCCCTAAGCCTCATTTAAACAAATACGGTGAGCCTTATAAAAAACAACCGGCAATACTTAATGACGAGTTTTACTAATGGATAAGACAATTGATCTACCCAAGTTTGGTATTAAACCCAAACTTTTTTTACTAGTGTTGATTACTATCGGTTCTATTGTTGCCGTTATTTCTTGGCAGATTAACTCTCAATCTAAAATCACTGCAGAAAAAGCCGTCAAGCAGGCTTTATTACAGTCAGAAACCATCTTGAAAACAAAAATAGATAGTCGTTTTAAGTCGATTAATGAAACAGTAACAAGCCTTACTCGCGATGGTCGTATCTTGCCATTAATCTATGACGGGGAATCAGCGACATTACAAGATCTGACTGCTGAGTTTGAAAAAGCGTTAGATTTCAACAGCATGTTGGTGCTAGATGCACAAGGTTATGTGCTAGCGCGGTCTGATCGCTCCGAGCTTATAGGCTATTCGATGGCTGGCAGAAGTTATTTATTTGATCAACCATTGCAGGGTAAGAATGCGCAAGGTTTTGTGGCGTCATCTGGCGTAATTATGCAGATGGTTGTGCTGCCCGTATTTGATAATGTTGCCAAAGATATTGTACGTGGAGTGATTGCCTTATCGTATGAATTGTCTTTTGAGATGGCGCAAGATATTAACGCGCTAACGGCTAGTGACATTAATTTTTACGCTTTTACCTACGATAAAGACCGTAACATAATTGGCGTTAATAACACTCACTCTACTCGCCCAGATTTACAACTAGCATTAGATAAACACTTTTCGAATAAAGATAATTGGCAACCTTACACACAATTGAAGACTGCTGACAAAGGGCTAATGTTCACTTTAGGTGAGCAAACTTACCGCGCTGTGGTCAAACCGATTCCTCGTACAGACAGTACTAACTTAGGTTTTATTCTTGCCTTTAAATCTGAGACTGAATTACTAAAACCTTTTTTAGAGATTGAAAAAACAGTATTTTTGGTTGGTAGTATTTGCCTAATCATTGCATTGATCGCGGCCTGGTTAATGGCTAGGCAAATATCTAATCCTATTATTTCACTGGTTAATATGACCAGAGATATAGACAACGGCGAAGCGCCACAGCAGCCACAAAAAAATCGTCGTGATGAGATAGGTATATTAAACAACGCCTTGTATGCGATGGGAAAAAGTCTGCGCGATAAAGCAGAACTTGAAAGCTACCTAGCTGATGTAGCCGAAGACTTTAGCCAGCAATTAGGTGGTTTGGATAGTGAGTTGATTATACCTAGAGTGGACGATCAACTGCCGTTATCAACCCCGCAAGGCATAAGCGATACGGCTGACTTTGATGCTAATGCCACAATGGTTGTGTCAGATATGGCGGCTAGTCAGTCCCGAATTCAGCAGATTATTGCGGGGCGTTATGAAGTAAGAAAAACCTTAGGCCAAGGGGCGACAGGACTTGTCTTTCAAGCATTTGATAAAGACCTAGATGAGTTGGTTGCGGTTAAAGTTTTATCAAATGAATACGTCACTAGCGAATTTGCTCAACGTTTTAAGGAGGAGATTAAGCTTGCCCGCAAAATCACTCACCGCAATATATTACGCACTTTCGATTTCGGCTCCGCAGATGATATTTATTACATCACCATGGAATATGTTCAGGGTTATGATCTTGGTAAATTAGTTGATCGAAAAGGCGGTTTAAGCCCGCACATAACTGTTATTTTAGCGCGACAAATATGCTCTGCCCTAGCGGCAGCTCATGAGCTGGGTATTATTCATCGTGATTTAAAACCAGAGAATATGATGATAAATCAGCGCGGTATTTTGAAAATTATGGACTTTGGTTTAGCCATGGAGATTAAGCCTCAACAGGTGGCTAACGCAATTAGCGATGGTGGTGCTAATGAAACGACTGTCGCCGGAACGCCAAAATATATGGCCCCAGAACAATTTTCTGCCGGCGAGCTAGATCAGCGAACAGATATATACGCCGTTGGTATTATTTTATATACATTGCTCGCTGGTAAAACCCCATTCAATGCCAAAGATATTGATAGCCTAGCGCTAATGCATTTTAAAGAGACAGCCGTTGACCTCGCAACCATTGTCGAGTCGGTACCGGCTGAATTGGTAAAAATAATTAATAAAGCAATGGAAAAACATCAAGATGATCGCTATCAATCTGTCGCTGACATGCTGAAAGATTTAACGAGTTTAGAAGTCTAATCAGACTTAAAAATCATATTTGATATATAAGGTCAGCAAGGTTTCGCCATAGCTTTCCGTGTTGCCGCCGCGAATGAATTCGTTATCGGCATGCTCCATTGTTAGCTTTACGTTATTGTTAAAATCGAAATTGATCCCGTAGTCAATTTTATCCCAATCCCAGCTAACACTCGGTGCAAGATACAAAGGGTCTGCGGCGAAATTAGGCCGTAAAGTGGAGTAACGCACCACTGGCGTAATACTTTTAAGTCCCAAAACCTTAGCAAAAGAATAGCTGAGCTCAAGCTCCCAGCCATCACGTTCTAAACCGGCTAAGTCTTGATCAACATACTGAGCAAATAGCGCGAAGCTGTCGTGATATAACCAAACCGTTAGCCCCCGTTCTTCTTTGCTATCATTGGTAATTGGCAGGCCAACTGCGGCGGTTAACACCGCAACAGGAAATTCTTCTGGTTCTAATACCAATAAATCAATATCTCCTCCATATTGGGTGCCCTTTAAATCAACAGTGTCGGCGAGATTTCTCTCATTGTAATGAGCCAATACATTAAATCTTGTTACTCCATTTTTACTTACCCAGCGCCACCCTATTCCAACGCCAAATTCTGGATTTTCGGATAGGTCAAAGTCTTCCACTTCCGCATCGTAAAGAATACCAAAACCACTGCTGAACTCAGGATTTGGATCACCTAGGTCTACACCGTTGTCGCCAGCCAAAGCATTGGGGTCGCGCAAAAATACCGGTGCACCGGTTGTATAGGATAATTTGCCGTAAAAGCCTGATGTCAGATCAAGGCCAAACTCTACACCCGTGTCTTCTAAGCGATTAAAGGCTGTTGATACCAAACCATAACTTTCTAGGTGGCGGTCTTCTTGGCGTTCAAATTTACCAAATTTACCAATTTGTCCATAGTAGCTGGTTGTCTCAGGCAGCAAACCATTTGCGTGCTTAGTACCGTAGCGCAGCGCAAAAGTATCTAAATCTATTGTCTTATCAGCTGAAGTAGGATTTCGTTCATAGAGGTCGATAAAGTCCACTTTGGTCAGCAATCGCCAGTTTTCTGATAACTGAGTTTTCGCATGAACTGTGATGGTAGAAATTTCGTAATGCGCACCGGGATCAACCGTCGATAAAAATGTATTAGGCATGAGGTTTAGTGGCGTTGCAAAGGCTTCGCTATCCCGATAGTTAGCTTTCGCTTCGATACGGAAATTGGTAGTGACGCTAGCGGCCGAGCTGGTATAACTAACAATAGCCAAAGGCAGCAGAGCTGCGGCTAAATTACGTTTCATAAGTCCCCCTGAGGACATCAATTTTTTATTATTTAACCATACAGCGCAAATTTGTCGTTGTATAGGCAAGGGCTTACAACATCGCTAAAGCCTACTCAGGCTTTTTTAGATTGCGCTAATAAAAATTTATGTATTTGGGCTTTAGGCCTTTTATTAAGCTTTTGGATTAACTCAAATGATACTTCATCAAGTGAATAATGCTGCTCTATAGATGTCAGCATTTTATTCCATACATGAGCAGTCATTTCACTGTCATATAACGCGCGATGAAACCCACCTCTGCTCTCTATATTATTGTATTTAACTAAGGTGCCAAGCTGGTGATTAGGCGCAGCTTGAAATATACGCCGTGTTGCCAACAGTGAGCATGAGAACTCGCCACGATAGGTTGTTGAAATACGACTAAATTCAGCGTCTAAAAAGCGCTTATCAAATGAGGCATTATGGGCAACTAGGTTATCGTCTTGGATAAAATCGCTGAAACGCCTCATCACCGCTGCGCAAGAATCGGCGCCACTAAGCATGGAGTTGGTAATCCCGGTGTAGTCTTCGATGAAGCTACTGACGCGCCGACCAGGGTTCATTAGCTCTTGAAATTGAGCAACTATTTCACCATTAACTAGGCGCACTGCCCCAATTTCAATTGCTCTGTCACCTTCATCTGGTGATAAACCTGTGGTTTCAAAATCGAGTACAACAACCGTGTTGGCTAAAGCCATTATTGTTATCCGATGCTGTTTCTATCTTTATGCATATTGACAAAATCTTCTTCGTAATCTCTCACAATCACATCAAGCGTGCGGCTAATCTTTGTTTGATTGCGTATCATTTCCATTCGTCCCCATGCAGATCGCTCACCGTCTTTCATCATACTGGCGATTCTCTCGGCAGACGGATATGACAATAAGGTGAACGGATTTGGAAAGCGATTTTTAGGTACCAAATTTATATCGCCTAGATAATTTTGGTTAAGCAGCGACAAAAATAAGTTAGATACCTTGTGTAGGTTAGGGTTACGTTGCAGTGGTTTGCGCGCGATGGTCGCCGCTGCATTGACCCATTCTCGGCCCGTTCTCGCTACTGTGCTTCTAATAATGGCACGGTTGCCACTAGGACGAAGACTGTCCGATACAAACGGTAATACTGCCGGATTAGTTTGACTAACAATAAAGTGATTAACACCATATAGCCTAGCTAGGCGCTTAGTCGGCATATCATCACTGACCGAACCATCAACCCATTTACGCGACGGCAAATACGCCTTACGTTGGCCATAGTTATCTCTAGCTTCTAATGTCACCGGTGGATATATACCGGGAACTGCAGCTGACGCTAAAACCGATTGGCGAATTAACACATTTGGCGTTGTCGTTGAGTTCAGCAAACGTGATGTTTGATGAGTTTCTGCGGGAGCCACAGATATATTAAGAACACGCCCTGTTTTCTCAAATGATTCTTTGAAGGTCATATCGGGAATCAGCCGCTTAACAATCGCATGAATCTCTTCAATTTCCATCAATGGAGGAATCATACGACTAGCTTTTTCTTCAATCTCAGGCGTGCTCAAGATCAATTTCGCGAAGTATTCCGGGTTGAGTAATTTTTTAAGCTCTTTGTCCGTGTGCGTACAAACTAAGCTGCCTACTATAGATCCGCCACTGGCACCCGATATAATGTTTGGCAATAAGCTCTGTTCTGCTAGCGCTTTCACAACACCAACATGAAAAAACAACAATAAACCCGAACCACTCATCATGAATGCTGAACTGCCAAAACAGTGATGGGCGCGACGGAAAAAATCGAGTTTTTCCTCAAAGGAAATATCAACCACTTCATCGCTAGCGATTAATTTTAAGGCATCTACTATTTCATCAACATAGTCGATGATTAACTGTTTAGTGCCCAACATGGCACGGCCATAAAGCAACGACTTACCCATACCGCCCATATTTCCGTGAATGCCCTCATTCAAGGTAAACAACAAATTGCGGTGGTCGTGTCGTGCCCGCAACGTGCGTAACTCGTCTAAGCGCTCGCGAATTGATACAAAGTCATATTGGGTTGACTGGTCGTATGCCTTCCAGCGCGTATGACCTAGTTTATCATCATATGCAGTGGCGGCTTCAGTCCATTCGTCATAGGAACTTGCCTGATCGCAGGCAAATTTTAGTTTTTTCTCGGTGTCTAACAACAATATCAATTTATTAGGTCCTGAACGAAGGGTTTACAATGGAAGCTAATCTAGCACTATGCTTTAGAATACTGATACCAATTTTTCGCAAAAATAACTCTTTTTTTTATCTATTGTACAGAAAGTTGTCAGTGCACCAAATTAGCACAATATATTAGCTAATTTTTATCCAATTACGGCACAATAGATCTCTAAATATATCAGCTAAGGCGTGTTATATACGCTTGACTACGGTTATTGGTTTAAATCTTAAGGCGACATCGCAATGTATTTATATAAACACATCAACCCTATTTCATCTATGCGCTTATACCGCTTGTGAACACAATTATTACTGCCATAATTGAGCGTCTAGCTCAGGAGCTAGCAACAGCGACCATAGCCAGTGAACAAGCACACGCCAGCGCTACCCATAAAGAGAATGTAGCGGAAAATAAGTATGATACTTTAGCCGTTGAAGCAGCATATTTGGCCCACGGCCAATCGGTCAGGATTGCTGAGCTACAAGGGTCTATCGCACAATATCGCCAATTAGACTCAGCCACTGCCACTAGCTACACAACTGTCCAAGTTGGCAGTACAGTAACAATTAATGATGACAAGGATCACTCTCAAATACTCTTTATCGGCCCCAGCGCTGGCGGGATGAAGCTAGCCATAAACGGCTTATCAATACTCACTGTTACGCCTCAAACCCCAATGGGAAGAGTGCTGATTGGTACCGCTGTTGATGACGAAATTAGTATGGTGCTAGGCAATGAGCGCAAGCGTTTCTCAGTAATTGAAATATTCTAGCGTCGCCGGAATGTTTCACTGCTAGCACTCCCAAAATGTCGAGTACTTAACAGCTAAATCGATAGCGCTATGGGAAAATAAGCTATGCTGAACCGGTTAGCCAATGGCCAACTTAAGCTATACTGCTAATTGACTGTCATAGTTGCATAAAGGGCTAGGTTATATTGTTATTATCTAAACTTAGTATATTGCTAGTAGCGCTCATAATTGTGCCTGTCAGCTGCGTGGTAGTCGCTGACGATTTGTTAATCTATAACTGGGCGAGAAATTTGGGTGCCGACACTGCTGCTCTATTTGAAAACAAAACCGGGCATAAAATTCGCGAGGCCTATTACGATAACGAGGGTGATCGCAACAGAAATATTCTTTCTGCAAATGCTATTAACTACGATATTTTTATACTGGATTCAGACACGGCAAATCTTTTTGGTGAGAGCGGGCTACTCCAGAACATTGCTGAGTTAAATGTTACTGGGGTAGAGAATCAACCGCAGAAATATATTGATGCATGTGGGCCTTACGGTATGCCCTATGCTTGGGGCAGTATTGGAATTGCCTACCGTACGTCAATTATCAAAGAAGAAATCACCAGCTGGTCCCAACTGTTTAATCCCCCTGCTGAAGTGGGCAAACGCATAATGTTGCCACTCGATGACTTTGGTACAGTCTCAGTGTTGTTGCTCGCCATAGGCAAAAATATGGCCTCTGAAAATATCGATGATTTCAAACAGGCCTTGGAGTTGTTAAAACAACAAATGCCCTATGTTAAAGATTATAGCCTGGGCATGACTTACGCCGAACAAAAAGGTGAACTAAGTGATATCGTTATGGTGATGGCTTTTAGCGGCAATGCTGAGGAAATAGTTGAAACCACCGGGCAGACAGACTGGAAGTATGTTGCGCCCAAAGAAGGGGTGCCATTGTGGGTAGATTGCTGGGCAATTCCTAAGACTAATAATTCACCACAGTTAGCGATAGAATTTCTGTCTCATCTAAACGATGGCAAAGTGGCAGCGAAAAATTCACTAGAGGTATGGCACTCGCCTACTAATAACGCTGCACTCGCCCACCTTTCCGACGAATTTTTTGAAGATAAAGAGGTAAACCCTAGCTTAGAGGTAATGGCAAGAAGCTATCCTGAGCCCCATTTATCATCAGCGGCATTAAGACTACGACAATGGCTAGTGTTTTCTGCCAAAACAAATTTTAAAATAATGGAAGATAACAATAGGTAATGCGATTACAGAAACGAATTATCTTAACGTTAGTGCCCGTTATTTCGGTGATAGTCATCTTAATGGCGATGGGCTCTTGGAAAATATTATTCGATCAAAGTCGTTTGACTGAAATTGATAGGACTAAGTTCGCCTTAAAGATTGCCCTGCTTAATGTAGACAAAGCGGTATCTGAAACCGACTCTGCACTGAGTAAAGCTGGAGAATATAGTCAGGGCTTCGGCCTTGCGCTAGATGAGGAAAACCAAGCCAGAAAACGCGCATTAGAAGCCAGTTTTATTGAATTTTCTTATCAGCTGAGCAGCCAGGTTAAAGGTTTTAGCCATACGGCATTGTTAGACAGTGAGCTAAATATACTGTCAAAGGTAAGCTTGAAAGATCTGATTAACTTTAACCCTAGCAATTTGTTATTGTCAGAGCCTGATACCGCTGCAATTGGTAGCCTACACAGATATATGCGTCAAAACATAGTAACTCAAGGGATTACCTCTTTTAAATCTGAACAAGATTTACTCATTTTAGGCTTACGCGTATTTTCGCCCTATGTTCCGGCAGGAGCGAGTTTAACCTGGGGTAATAAACATTATATGGTCGCCGTATTTACCCGTCCGTTTGACGAATCGAACGAGGCAATGGCTAAATTTGATATTACGCCGTCTGGCGCAACTAGCATGTTCAATATTAATGGTGGATCCTATCCCGTGTTGCGAAGTTATAACACTTTTGAGGATGTTATATCGGCGAACACACCGTTATTTGAGTTTCAAAAACTCATCACTAGGGATGATATTTCCGCCCGTATAAGTAGTTACTTAACGTTAGTGATCGGTTTATCAATAGTATTAATCATAATCTTGCTAGTGGTGGTTAATTACGTAGTAAGAAGAAGCGTTATTAAACCTATATTGCAGCTTGAAAAAAAGGTCAATCAGTCAGTAGAAACAGGCAAACTTGATATTCAACCTTCAATACAAAACGACGAAATTGCAAGCTTAGGCAATAGATATCTGAGTTTAATGGATCAGATATTTAGCCTAGCAAATATAGACAGCCTTACCCAACTGCCGAATCGAGACCAGTTTATTCGTGAAGTATCGAAAACATTACGTAAAAGTCCTAATAAGGAATATGCATTATTTTATTTAGATCTAGATAGATTTAAGCAGGTAAATGATTTTTACGGTCACGCTGAAGGTGACCTATTACTGCAGACTTTCGCTAACGAATTAGCATTAGCTGTCAGTAGATATATGGCAAAGCCGCAAGACTCAGCCAATATCTCGCGCTTAGCGGGCGACGAATTTGCGGTATTTGTTGCAGTAGACGCATTAACTTGTCACAGCAATGTATTAGCAGAAAATATGGTTAGAGAGTTAGACAAAGGCTTCGAAACTCGTCAGGGCATTTTACATCTTGAAGTCAGTGTCGGCGTTGCTATGTATCCAGCGCATGCCAAGACCGCAGCAGATTTGGTCGCCCGTGCCGATGAAGCAATGTTTGAGGCGAAGAATAAAGGCCGTAACCGCTGGATGATGCTGGACGATAGCATTGTTAGAAAGAACGAAGAAAAGAAAGAAATTCAAGAAGCCATTGAAGAAAGTTTAGCTAACGATCAGTTCTATCTAGTTTACCAACCGGTATTTCTGACTGAAGGTGAGGTTGTAATTGGCGCTGAAACCCTACTTCGATCTACTCACCCGACGCTAACGAGAGTGGGCACTCAAGCGTTTATCCATGTTGCTGAAAAGAATGGTTCAATTCGTAGAATAGACGCCTTAGTGGCGAGTATGGCAATGGAGCGCTTAGCACAACTAAGACAAGTTCATCCTAAAATGAGGCTTTCAATTAATTTTTCTGCGTCTGAATTGACCTCTCCTGATTACGTACAGACATTGCAAGAGCTATTAGAGCTATACGATGTTCCCGCCGAGGCCTTTTCACTTGAAGTCACCGAAACCCAATTGACCGAGTTTGGCGAACAAGCTTTAGGCACAATGTCTCAATTACATGATTTGGGTTTTAGCATAAGTTTGGATGACTTTGGCACCGGTTATAACTCGTTTGTTCAGCTCAATAGCACTTTTGTCACTAGTCTTAAGATAGACAAAAGATTTATTCACGCGATTAACAGCGAATCCCAAGATGCTAATATGGTTAATGTCATATTGGGAATGGGAAAGCTATACGGTTTAAATATCGTTGCTGAGGGTGTTGAAAGCAAAGAGCAGCTAGCTTATTTAAAAGAGGCTAGCTGCTTGTTATCACAGGGCTATTTACTCGCCAGACCGATGGGGTTTAACGAGCTGTTAAATTTTATAGAAGACCGTTAGGCCTATAGCAATTAACACTAGAGCCAAAAGCGCTTAGATAGTCAAACCGCCATCGACCACAATGCACTCACCATTAGTGTAGCTAGCCGCATCAGATACTAAATACAATACCGTGCCGGCCATTTCGGATGGCTCAGCATGTCGCCCCATTGGAATCTCTTTCATCGCTTCCGCTAGAATTTCTTCATTAGCGAAAAGTGCTCCTGCAAAAGCTGTTTTGGTTAAACCTGGCAATAGTGCGTTAACACGAATACCACGACCACCACATTCTTTAGCAAATGCTTTAGTCATATTGACCACCGCTGCTTTAGTAATGGAATAAATTCCCTGAAATGGCCCAGGTTGCAAAGCATTGACTGATGCAGTGTTTACTATTGCGCCGCCGCCGTTTTTCACCATTATCTTGCCAGCCTCAGCAGACATAAAAAAGTAACCGCGAATATTAACGTCTACGGTTTTGTTGTATGCGGCCAAATCGGTATCCAAAATATCGCCAAAATATGGATTGGTCGCTGCATTATTTACCAATATGTCCAATTTACCGTGAGTCGCCTCAATATGTTCAAACACCGCTTTAATGTCGTCCATATTGCCAACATGGCAGGCAAAGGCCTCTGCTTTATTACCGCTGGCAATAATTGCGTCAGCCACAACTTGACAGCCATCTATTTTACGGCTTGAAACAATCACATGAGCGCCCTGCTCAGCTAGCAGCTTAGCTATCTCTTCGCCTATACCGCGGCTGGCGCCGGTAACCAATGCAACCCTGCCAGTTAGATCAAATAAATTTGTAGCCATAACTTATGTTCCTATCAATGTTTTTAGTTGTTTTAAAGCAGCTCTAGCCGCGCCCCATCATTACTGCTTCAGCTTTTAACAGCTCAGCCATTACTGGGTGTTCTTTTACTCGTGCCATAAAGCTAGCCAACTTAGGCCAGATAGTACTATCAACTTCATAACCCGCGTAACCGGCATTAACAAAGGGCGTAACAATACTAATGTCAGCAACACCAATGTCTTTACCAAATAAATACCCCTCTGCAGGTACTTGGGTTTCAATATAGTTTAATAATGGCGGCAAGCGCTTGTTAATAATTTTTTCAACAAGCGCTTCGTCGGCTTCCTGCTTTAATACCATTGGCCGCATAAATCGCTGGAAAAAGATCCCAGCGGCTTGCTCAGTTATTTGATTACCGCACAGCTCTTCAATCCATCTAGCGTGCGCTTTGTCTTTAGGGTCGGACGGATAAACCGGACACTGGGGATAAGCGTCGTCCAAATACTCGCAGATAACTGTTGAATCACAGATTGAAGCATCGCCATCTTGCAGCGCTGGGATTTTTCCCAGTGGGCTGATTTTTTCAAACTCTTCATCAGCCGAAAATGGCATCTGCTGAGTCTGCTCATAAGCGAGTTTTTTAAGCTGTAAAACCGCTAGTACTTTACGTACATAGGGAGAAACAGAATTGCCATGCAATGTAATCATGAATTTCCTGATGCTATATTAATCAATAACTTATCGAATAATTATAAAGTAGTTTATATTATAAAAAGCCAGCGAGACGCTTAGTAATAATACCCTCAGCTTCGCTCATAATATTATCAATAAGCTCTTTTGATGTTGGGATATCATTGATCAAACCTGCAACCATGCCGCAAGACCATGCGCCTGCATCCATATCACCGTTTTGCATGATTTTTGGGTACACACCGGCCACTTCTTCAATAATGTCTTCAAACTTAAGATCTGCACCTAAGGCTTTTTCCTTCTCAAGTAAGCGCTCTACAGCAGGGTTAGTCATTACACGCTCAGTATTACGCAATGGGCGCATAACTAAGCGAGTATCCAGTTCACTAGCGGCAACAATTGCATCTTTAACATTCTGATGAACAGGCGCTTCTGTAGTCGCGATAAAGCGTGTCCCCATATTGATACCATCTGCGCCCATAGCTAATGCGCCTACTAGGCTACGGCCATCGGCCATACCACCTGACGCTACAAACGGAATAGTCAGTTCATCAGCTGCGCGGGGTAGCAAAATAAAGTTAGGAATATCGTCTTCACCGGGATGACCGCCACATTCAAAGCCGTCTACTGATACTGCATCACAGCCAATCGATTGCGCTTTAAGTGCATGACGCACGGCGGTACATTTATGAATAACTTTAATACCAGCTTCTTTAAGCATAGGCATGTATTGCGCTGGGTTGTTACCAGCTGTCTCAACCACGGTAATGCCGCAGTCAATAATTACTTGGAACAAAGCCGGGTAGTCAGGTGCGTTAAGCGTCGGCAAAAAGGTAATGTTCACGCCAAAAGGCTTATCAGTCATTGTTTTACAGCGTTCGATCTCAGCTTTAAGCTTCTCTGGAGTTCCCTGTGTTAAACCAGTAATTATGCCTAAACCGCCTGCGTTAGAAACAGCTGCAGCTAACTCTGCTAGGCCAACAAAGTGCATGCCGCCTTGGATAATAGGATGTTCAATACCAAATAATTCCGTAATACGAGTCTTCATGTCTTAGCCTTATTCTTAGTTATTAGAATGGGTAATAGATTTTAACGGCCGATATCATACCCGCTATGAGTCCTATCGGGTATTAACTAATCTGACTGCCGATATTTTTTATAGTGATTTCCCACCATAAAGATTCGCTATATCACTCACTCAAAGTTAGCGGGTACATAACGCTACCCATTGGGATACTGCATCGCTGGGATAACTATCCTTGCGTTTGATAAAATAAAAAGTCCGCCTCATATCAACTTTTGGCAGCGTAAGTTCCACCAAATCCCCTCTTTTTAAAGCGCCTTCCAAGGCGATTTCAGATAGACAGCCAATACCGATACCCGTCTCCACCGCTCGCATAATTGCTTCATTATGAGTCAGCTCTAGATAAATATTAATCGGGGTTTTTAGTTTTTTGATCGCAAGATCAAAGGTCTGCCTAGCACCTGAGCTTGGCTCACGTAAAATCCAGTTGGCATCACTAATATCAGCTTTGCTTAGACTCTTACTATTGGCTAAGGGGTGGTTTTTACTGCAAAACACAATCATTCTGTCATCGCGCCAAGGCGTAACATCTAAATCGGCATGGTTAACTTCGGCCTCAACTAAACCAACGTCTGCATCAAAGTTAAGTACCTTATTAACTATTTCGGGGGTGCTTGCCACTTCAAAGTCTACTTTGGCATCCGGGTTACTGGTTCTGTATTGGGTTAAATACTCGACTGCCAAATAGTTGCCTATGGTTAGGCTGGCCCCTACTCTAATATTACCGGCATCGCCCTGTTGTAATAACGCTTGATCAAATTGCTGGGCGTAGATTAGTAACTGCTGAGCTTGGGGCCTGAGCGCCTGCCCTATTCCACTTAGTTTTAGGCTTTTACCAATGCGGTCAAATAGGCGCGTTTGATAGTTACTCTCCATTGACTGTAATGCAGCACTAACCGCAGACTGAGACATGAATAGGGTTTTGGCCGCGTTACTCATGTTCTCTTGCTTTGCCACTTCCAAAAATATTTCTAACTGGCGCAAACTATATTTCATTGTTTTTATGCCTAGATTATTAATAAGTAAAATCGATAGTATCTATAAATATAATTGATTTAACAAATAGATGATACGCGCGTAGAATGCGCTCATTAATAAGGACTCTCCTGCATTTTTTAGCAACACTTAAGGATTTAAGAAATGGTTGAACAAAAAGCGACAAATGTTACATGGCATGACGGTGACGTTACCCGTGACGATAGGCATGAAATTTTGGGCCAAAAAGGCGCAACGCTATGGTTTACCGGCTTATCAGGTAGCGGTAAAAGTACTGTTGCAGTGGCGCTAGAGCAAGCGCTGGCAGCTAAAGGCAAACTTACCTACCGCTTAGATGGCGATAATATTCGTTTAGGTATTAATAAAAACCTCGGTTTTAGTGCTGAAGACCGCACCGAGAATATTCGCCGCATTGGTGAAATATCAAAGCTATTTGTCGATGTCGGTATCATTACTTTGTCTAGCTTTGTTAGTCCTTATCGTGCAGATCGCGATTTAGTGCGCACGCTGCACGAAGACGCTGGCATGCAATTTATTGAAGTATTTGTTGATGTGCCGTTAAGCGTTGCTGAAGAGCGTGACCCTAAAGGCTTATACAAAAAAGCTCGTGCCGGCGAGATACCAAACTTCACCGGTATTTCAGACCCATATGAAGCGCCACTCAATGCTGAAGTAGTATTAAACAGCCATGAGATGTCATTAGAAGATGAAGTAGCAGCGCTACTGAGCATATTGGAAGCACGCGGCTTATTGTCGGTTTAAACCCTTTTAAGAATTCAAGGAAAATAGAATGATCAAACCTCATGGTTCCAACGAACTAAACCCGCTGTTTGTG
Organism: Porticoccus sp.; assembly: GCA_047628915.1. Taxonomy (GTDB): domain Bacteria; phylum Pseudomonadota; class Gammaproteobacteria; order Pseudomonadales; family CAWVSB01; genus CAWVSB01. Next base: position 16,113 of record JBLHWB010000016.1, read on the forward strand.
GCTGATGCGACTAAAAACCTAGTTTTAGCAACAGAAGCTGAATCACTGCCATCACTACTAGTTAGCTCTGCTGCGGCGGCAAACGCAGTAATGCTTGGCGCTGGCTACTTTAACCCCTTAACCGGTTATATGAATTTAGCTGACTCTTTGGCAGTGGCCGAAAACCTACATACTGTCGACGGCTTATTCTGGCCTGTGCCCATTGTTAACCTGAGCAAAGACATTAGCGCCATTGGCGATGCTAAGCGCATAGCCTTGCGCGACCCTAATGTTGACGGTAACCCAGTACTTGCAATTATGGACATTGAAGCAATCGAGGAAGTCTCGAGTGAGCAGATTGACGTCATGGCTGAAAACATCTTTGGTAACTTAGATGAAAACCACCCTGGCGTGGCAGCATTTAAAGGCCAAGGTAACACCTTGTTGTCTGGCCCTATTCAAGTGCTTAACTACAGCTACTTCCAGAAAGACTTCCCTGATACCTTCCGTACAGCTTATGAAATTCGCAATGAAATGGCTGATCGTGGCTGGAATAAAGTTGTCGCTTTTCAAACTCGCAACCCTATGCACCGTGCGCACGAAGAGTTATGCCGTATGGCGCAACAGGACTTACAAACCGACGGCATATTAATTCATATGTTGTTGGGCAAGCTGAAAGCTGGCGATATTCCTGCTGACGTGCGCGATGACTGTATTCGCACTATGGTAGATATCTACTTCCCAGAAAACACCGTAATGGTGACTGGTTATGGTTTTGACATGCTATATGCAGGGCCACGTGAAGCAGTATTGCATGCGGTCTTCCGTCAAAACTGTGGTTGTACTCATCTAATTGTTGGGCGTGACCACGCCGGGGTTGGCGACTACTACGGCGGCTTCGATGCACAAACAATTTTCGATGAAAAAGTACCCGCAGGTTCTTTAGAAATTGAAATATACCG
>JBLHWB010000017.1:0-16832 GCA_047628915.1 Porticoccus sp.
TAATAGTTGATAGGAAGATGTCGCCACCGTACATAATTGCGTAACCGCAAATCATATACATGGTGCAAGACACCGCGTACAAAGCGATATTCTTCATTAAAATTTCAGTGGTGTTTTTAGCGCGAACTAGTCCCGCTTCCAACATAGCGAAACCGGCCGCCATCCACATAACCAAGGCGCCACAGATCAAAAAGTAAAAGGTATCTAGCGCGTACTGTAGTTCAAAGACAGAGTTTTCCATAGCCAAGCCCTCCCGAGCCTAGTAAAACGAATTTTGTAAAAAAGATGGTCTGGGTTTTAACCCAGACCAAAGGGGTTAGATTTTAAACCGCGTCATCGCCTGTCTCGCCTGTACGTATACGCACAGCTTGTTCGAGAGCAGTTACGAATATTTTACCGTCGCCGATTTTGCCGGTGTTAGCAGCTTTAGTGATTGACTCAATTACTTGGTCAACAATATTGTCTGCTACAGCTACGTCGATTTTTACTTTAGGTAAGAAATCAACAACATATTCAGCACCACGATAAAGTTCGGTATGCCCTTTCTGGCGACCAAAACCTTTAACTTCAGTTACCGTAATACCCTGTACACCGATGTCTGACAAAGCTTCACGGACATCATCAAGCTTAAATGGCTTTACTATTGCACTTACTAATTTCATTGTGTTTCTCCATTCAACCCCGTAGGGCATAACGAATTATTGATTAAAGGCTTTTAGAAATAGTGAATATTACGCTATCTTCGCCCCATTCAGTATCAAATACTTCGCTTTCATCCAAATCGGTGCCAACGTAAGCAAGTCCCCAAGTTACACCAGCATAGTCTTTGCTAACGCCAACGCTGTAATCAATATAGCTATCTGCACCATCTGATAAAAAGCTTACTTCGTCAAATTCGTTCATGCCAACGTGCAGGTCAATTCCCCAACCGTCACCAATTACAAAACCATACTGGGCGTATACGTAGTAAAAATCGCCTGTCTCTGCATAGTAGTCACCAGAAATTGCTGTGCCTAAGGTGAAGTCAGCAAAAGATACACTGGCATAAACCTCTTCATAACCTTCATCAATATCTGTTCCTGGGTAGGTGTACACCATATAACCCACATCAACACTTATACTTTCAGTTAGATCACCACCCCAACCGGCGTAGTAATCAAGTTCCATTGAGCCTGATTCTGCAAGATCAAAATCAACAGTAGAACCCCAAGTACCAATGTAAAAACCGTTATCAAAACCGAGATCAAAACCACCCTGAATAGCGGCCTCTTCTGAAGATTGTGAGATACCACGGAATTTGTAGTCAGTGGTTAGCGCAACGTTACCAGAAATTTCCACAGCGCTAGCTACGCCAGCCCCAGTCATCATTGCCGCAGTAGTCGCTGCAAGAAGTAATTTTTTCATAAATATTCCCCTTAAAAATAATTGATCGATAATATTCGTGTTTTAAATCACACTGACCACCGTAGTGCACCGCCTGTGCCAAAAATATAAAAATTGTTTTAAATCATTTAGTTATAGTTTATTTTTGGTTTTTATGGCAACCCGAGCAACACACATTTAACTCACCATTAGCAATTTCCCCATACCTGAGGGCACTAAAAAAGTGCAAGAAGACTAAATTAGTGCATGCCTATTACGCTGAATCTACTCGAGTGGCTTATTGGCGCATAATCGGTAAACTAGAACCTTGATTTCTTGGAGACAAAAATGGCTCAGCCTTTTATTACCGAATTTGTGCGCCAGCTTGGTGAAATACTACCGACTACCGCGGCCAAAGATGACATTCAAAAAGGTATTCATGCAGTAGCGCAGTCTGCTTTTGCCAAAATGGACTTGGTGACTCGAGAAGAATTTGATACCCAACAAGCAGTGCTAAAGCGCACTCGAGCACAGCTAGAAGAAATGGAAAAGCAACTGGCTGAACTAACTGAGCAATTAAACAACTGAGCAACTCTAAGTAGGCCCGCTTCACGGAAAAGCGCCAAATACAGCAACCAAGGAATGGTTTATGTCTCTCGCAGTTATCTATTCTCGCGCCAAAACTGGCATTAATGCGCCGCTGGTTACGGTGGAAGTTCACATTTCTAATGGCTTGCCCGGCTTAGCTATCGTTGGCTTGCCAGAAGCGGCGGTCAAAGAAAGTAAAGACCGGGTGCGCAGCGCACTGATTAACTCCCACTTTGAATTCCCCACTCGTCGCATCACCGTCAACCTTGCTCCAGCCGACCTACCGAAAGAAGGCGGCCGCTTTGACCTTCCTATAGCCCTGGGTATTTTGGTGGCATCAGGACAAATACCGACCGCCGCTATTGAGAACTATGAATTTTTAGGCGAGCTCGCACTAGGCGGTGAAATTCGGCCCATAAATGGCGTGTTGCCGGCGGCATTAAGCTGCAATACCAGTAAACGTACCTTAATTATACCTGTCGAAAACAGCGCAGAAGCTGCGTTAGTCGACAAGCTTACTGTTTTTGCGCCAAGTCACTTACTATCGTTAACAGCACATCTTCTTGGCAAAGAGCTATTAACCCCCATTAATAAAGCGGCAATATCAGTAACTCGCAGCTATCCGGACCTTGCCGACGTACAAGGACAACAACAAGCACGACGTGCACTTGAGATCGCCGCAGCGGGCAAGCATAACTTACTTTATATCGGCTCACCCGGCTCTGGTAAAACCATGCTTGCCAACCGTTTACCCGGTTTACTGCCGCCATTAACCAACCAAAAGAGTATAGAAGTCGCCGCGCTTTACTCTATTGCAGGTATATGGCGAAACGAAATGTGGCAACAACTTCCCTACCGCGCACCGCATCACACGGCGTCTCCGACAGCGCTAGTAGGTGGTGGTAGTAATCCTAAGCCAGGAGAAATATCTTTAGCTCATCATGGAATTCTATTCTTAGACGAACTGCCAGAGTTTAACCGCCAAGTATTAGAGGCGTTGAGGCAGCCTTTAGAGTCAGGAGAAATTATCATTGCTCGAGCAAGAGAAAAACTCCGCTTGCCAGCAAAATTCCAATTTATCTCTGCCATGAATCCCTGCCCTTGCGGTTATTTAGGCGATCCGCATCATCATTGTCGCTGCACGCCTGACAAAGTAGAGCGCTATCGCAGCAGAATTTCCGGCCCGCTATTAGACCGGATAGATATGCATGTAGCAGTACAGCCTGTACCCGCTAAACTCCTCACTCACCCAGAGCAGCCAGAGGACTCTAAAACCATACGTGAACGTGTTATTACCGCCAGAGGCATACAACATAGCCGCCAAAACTGCTGCAACGCAGAGCTGAGCGGGCCCCAACTGGAACGTTATTGCCAACTCACTGATGACGATAAAGACTACTTATACCAGACACTATCAAGGCTTAACTTTTCCGCTAGGGCGTACCACCGCATTTTGCGAGTCGCGCGCACTATTGCTGACCTCGCAAACAGCGTAAAGGTTAGCCGCACGCATTTAGCAGAGGCAATTTCGTACCGAAACTTAGATCGCAACACTTAACACAATTAGCGTTACTCACTGCACTGTCGTTGTTACAATAAAATCCCACTCATAGCCCCAGCTAAAGTAATATTCAATGAATAAGCTTAACCCTCAACAAATGGAAGCGGTCAGATATGTTGCCGGCCCGCTGCTTGTATTAGCTGGCGCAGGCAGTGGTAAAACCAGTGTTATTACTCGGAAAATCGCCTATTTAGTAGAACACTGCGGTATCCCCTCAAAAAATATAGCCGCTCTTACCTTTACCAATAAAGCCGCCAAAGAGATGAAGGCGAGAGTTACTAAGCTCATTGATTCCAGCGATATTACCGTGTCGACTTTTCATAATTTAGGGCTAAATATTATACGCCGTGAATATCGAACTCTTGGTTTCAAACCTGGCTTTTCAATCATGGATCAAGAAGATGCCGGCGCAATCCTTAGAGATATATTGCTGCAGGATAATGGCGATAGTGACTTAACTAACTTAATTCAAAACCTCATTTCTAGTTGGAAAAACAATCTTACTAGTCCAGAAATGGCCTTATCAAAAGCTGACTCTGCCGGTGAACAGCGTGCGGCATTAGCCTATGCACAATATCAGCGTCTATTAAAAGCCTACAATGCGGTTGATTTCGACGATCTTATTCTTATCCCCGCCCAGCTGTTTGCCAACAATGCTGAAATTTTAGCTAAGTGGCAAAAGCGTATTCGCTACTTGCTAGTTGACGAGTATCAAGACACCAATGGCGCACAGTATGAATTGGTTAAACAGCTTATCGGCGACCGCACAAGCTTGACTGTGGTCGGCGATGATGACCAATCCATCTACACTTGGCGTGGAGCTAATCCTGAAAACCTGGCCCTATTGCAAGAAGACTATCCAACCCTGCGCGTTATTAAACTAGAGCAAAACTATCGCTCTACCAGCCGTATTTTAAAAGCCGCCAATGCAGTAATCGCTAATAATTCACATATATTTGAGAAAAAGCTGTGGAGCGAACTAGGCCACGGCGAGCCGATTAGAATTATTCAGTGTGCTAATGAAGGCGCCGAGCTAGATCGCGTGGCCGCCGAGATTATTGACCAACAAATGAGGTATCGCCGCCAGTTTAAGGATTTTGCCATTCTATACCGTGGCAACCATCAAGCCCGCGCCATGGAAATCAAGCTACAACAAAATCAGATTCCTTATAGTATTTCTGGCGGCCAATCATTTTTCGCTCGCAATGAGATTAAAGACATCATGGCGTATTTTCGCTTAGTCGTTAATCCTAGCGATGATGCCGCTTTTTTACGCATAATTAACACCCCCCGCAGAAAAATTGGCCCCACCACACTTGAAGCTTTAGGTCAGTATTCGAACGAGCGTCAGATCCCACTTTATCAAGCCTGTGATGAAGTGGGGCTAACTAGCCGCCTACCAGAACAGGGCTTAAGCAGGCTGCACGAATTTACTAGATGGTTAGATACTGTGCGTCAGCAATGTAATCAACAAGACCCAATTGCTGTTTTGCGCTCGATGATCGACACCATGAACTACAGCGACTGGCTCCACCAAAACGCATCTAGCCCTGCCATTGCCGATAAGCGCCTGCAGAATATAGAAATTTTATTAGACTCTGTAAATCATAGCTTACAAAAAAGTGATGATGAGTCCTTAGAAGATGCCATTGCTCGCCTAGTTTTGCGAGATTTACTCGATCAGCAAGAAGAAGACCAAGAAGAAAACAAAGTCCAAATGCTTACCTTACACGCATCAAAAGGATTGGAATTCCCCCATGTCTTCCTGATCGGCTTTGAAGAGAATTTACTGCCTCATCGCAACAGTATTGAAGAAGATAATATCGAAGAAGAGCGCAGGCTTTGCTACGTAGGCATTACCCGCGCCCAACGCAGCCTAACCTTAACACTCGCCAAGCAACGCAAGCAGTGGGGCGACAATATTGCCTGTACACCAAGCCGGTTTTTAGATGAATTGCCCGAAGACACGATTCAAAAAGAGGGCTTTGGCGAGAACTGCCCGGAGAGAAATGAGGCAAAAGGAAAGGAAACGCTGTCGTCATTACGAGGACTGCTCAGTGGCTTCTGAACGAGAACATGGCGAAATACCTCATTCATCGCGGTAGCAAGAATTAGTCGGAATCAGCCAACCTGTTGTAGCTTTCTACCGACAGATGGATCAGCAACCTAATGCTAAAGTGATAGGAGCGATGCACAAAGAAGATCTAAGTGAATCAATAGACAAGCTAACGCGGTTTTTAGGCAACTGGCTAGTCGGTCCAAAATTATTCAGCGACAAGTACGGTCCGATCAGAATTCCGAAAGCCCACTCGCATTTAAATATTGGTTATGCTGAGCGGGATGCTTGGCTAAAGTGCATGGAACAGGTAATTTCAAAGCAACCTTATGAGCAGGCTTTCAAGAAATATTTATCAGCACAGCTGGCTGTACCAGCAGAACGAAGCCTGAACACTATTTAACTATCACAACAAGTACTCGTAAGATGCAACCGGACTAGCGCCATCATTTAGAGCGCTAAAACATCATCAAATACGTTTTTAATACTATTTGCCAATTTCTCGGCACTATGGTTTTCTTTTACATAAGCAATACCATTCGCACCCATATTTCTCCTATCTATTTCATTGCTTAGGAAGAATTCTACGGCCTCGAGATATTGGTTGTTACTTTTAGCACAGAACCCATTATTCCCATTATCAACAAATTGGTGAAGTATTCCCACTGGGGAGGCAATGAGAGGCAATCCACTGGCCATATACTGAAGAGGTTTGAGCGTTGCTTTCGCTCTAGTCCATCTGTCATCGACAGATGGAACTAGCCCTACATGGCAACTCTCGAGCTGTATCTGCTCTTGCTCTTGCGACCAAGCGATATTAGTAACTGGTAAATTTTGCAGGCTTATTTGGTTATGCCCAACAACTATCAGCTCAACATTTTTACAATGTTGGCCAATAGATTCAAGCTGAGGGGCAATAGATTCTAAGTATTTAAAGGTGGAACGCCCCCCTAGCCATAGCAGCTTAAGATTCTCTCCTGCCTTTCTATCATTCGTTTTTAAACAGTAATTTTCGGGCTCAGCACAGAGCGGAGCATAGTAAGTCTTGTTGTTTAGCTTACTGGCCAAAGCCACCAGTCCAGGTGAGGCCGCTAATATCGCAGCTGACGCTTTAACCGTTTGCCTAAATCGAATTGATTTTTTAAGCGAGAAATTGAGAAACGAGCTAGAACTAAAACAGACAGGATCGTCGAAGTCGAATACTATTTTTTGCGACATTTTTTTGACGTAATAAAGTTCTCTTCCGGTGAAAATAACTCTATGGAGCCAAACTAAATCATACTGGCCGGCCTTTTCCAGTTGACTCAAACGACAAGATTTGACTTTATCAAGCTGAATGACCTCAAGCGTATAGCCATGAGCCTCCAAAAAAGGCTGCATTAAGATAACCCTTAAACGCAGCGTAAGATGGTGAGCAATATTGCATTTCGTCAGTACTGCAATAGTTTTTATTTTACTTGGCTCAATCATATGCTGTTCTCTAAAGCGCTTAGGCTAAAATACCATGCTAACGGGCTCCGTCAACCTCCTAGCATCATAATGCGAGTCGGCCTAAACATAAATATATTAACGTGATGATCGACGCCATGGGCGCCAACGATTGAGCATAGTAAAATACATCTAGTCCAGCAATAGCTTGCTTGACGGTCTAAAGCTATGGCTTAGAGAATATACCTAAAGCATACCCCCATTAAGATATTGGCGCACAATGAGATGTATTGATCGGCTACATGGAAAAAACGATCTCAAAGCAGTACTATGAGCAGGATTTATGAACACAACTGGCGGTGTAAGCAGAGCATAGTGAGAATGAACAATACTATTTATCTGCATGGGCTTTCTATAGATAAAGACTGGCTTTTCAACTTAAAATCGCACAATTAAAAAATTAGCGGTATTGCTTAACTGCCATGCTGAGATTAACAGCGATGGTAAAAAGCAGGGGATATTAACAGCAGTGACAAAAAAAAATATACACATTGACCCGCGCTGGCTATTTGCCAGTATAAGTCTACTTATAAGTATTTTTATATATAGCCAATCAATTATTACTAATACAGATGGGGTTCTTTATCTCCGCGTTGCGGATACCTTCCTCAGTGACGGCTTTAATGCAGCAAAAAACTTATACTCAAATCCATATTATTCTGTATTAGTAGCATTAATTGCCAAGCTCACCGGCCTAACAACATTTATCTCCGCGCAAGCTCTCAACACCTTAACTTGCGCTGCTATCGCTTGGTTCATGGTTGATATCGCTCGATTAACCTCTCAGTCGAGCTACAACCCCTGGATAGCAGGATCTCTATTCATATTATATCCACAGTTTAATGAGTATCGCGATTTCATAGTTAGAGACTTTTTATTCTGGGCGCTTGTGTTGGCGTTTATGAGTTGTTACATAAGATTTCTCTTATCGCTCAATAGTAAATTTTTGATCGCTGGTTTATTTTTGTTATCTGTTGGAGCAATGTTTAGAACCGAAGCAATCCTCTTCGCATTACTGCCGGTCATTTGTCTGATGCCATTAAGAAAGCATATTATGGTGGTAAGAACTACGATAAGTTTTTATCGCTGGCTATTGATAATCATCGTTCCTGTCATAACTGTTCTATACCTAGTGAACAGCTCTATTTTTGACTCTGCCACTCAATATATTGATAAGCTGGCCATGTTTGGAGATAGTTATAGCCGACTATCGACCAACTTTGAAGACTACTTGTTAATGGGATATCTAACTGAATACTCTGGTGCTGCCGTACTGTTTTCATTTCTAATAATATTATCCTTAAAAGTACTGACATCATTCACCGCCCCCTTTCTACTACTTGCTGGGCTTAGCCTTAGCTCATCTCAAGACTCTAGGTTTTCTCGATTACGTATTATTCCTCTGTTAATGGGATTTATATTCTACTTCTCCGTTGTGTACATTTTTTTATTAAGTACAACAATCATTCAAGGCCGGCATGTTCTTCTATTAAGTTTGCTGTTAATTCCGATTTTTTCAAGCTGGATTGAAAATTTTGGCATGGCACTTAATTCGCGTAAAAATGGTACAAGAAATTTGCTACTGGTAACCACACTATTTACCGTTTATTTATTCACTGACTCTTTTTTTACCTTTGGTGATGCGAAGAAATATCGCACAGATGGAGTCCTATGGCTGCAAGGAAGCCCGCCACAATGCAAACTGCTAAGCAACAATTCACGCGTCAACTATTTCTCACAGATGGACACTCAGCTCATTCATTTGAGTGAAGTTGGATTTAGGAGAAGTGATCTTTTGAGCATGGCTGGCAATAGTGATTTAGTATTATTGGAACTCGATAAACGCAACGATTTTCATATTAGAGTGACAGATATACTAGACATTAGCTGGACGCGAGTAGCATCATTTGGGGCAAGGAATAAACACACTATTATTTGGTCAAATCCTGAGCTGTCACCAAGCTGCAATATTGAGGCCCCGCAATGAAACCATCTCTACTTGTCATCAGTCACTTAAACCGTAGGCCGATCATTGATAGTTTATTTGCAGAGTTATCAGCCACCTTCTCCACCACCATAGAGAAAATTGCACATCGACTTATCGATAATTTCGACCTGATCATTGAAGAATTCAACATTAACAATTACGACTTAGTTCTTTTAGATATCCCCCACAAATATTTACGTCAGCATGTTAAGACGTTGTTACGTTATCAACAAAAGATAGTGACTTATGAAGAAGATTTATGTCAAAACTATATGCCAGATTCTCCTTGGCATAGAGAATTTACAGATTTTTATAAACAATTTGATGACATTAGTATTATCGGTACAGGTAGCGCAGTTGTTAGACGTTATGAAAAAGAGGGAGGGACTGCAAACTTTTTACCCAAAGGATTTGATTCGAATATTATTGGGCAGCAGAATGTCTCCAGAGATATAGATCTTGGATTTATCGGTACGCTTTCTTCCACCGTTTATGTAAGTAGATATAACACCTTGCGTTATATTGATCGTCATTCAGAACTACAGTGTTTTCGTACGTCTCCGGGTAAAGAGTACAATGATAGCCTAAACAGAATTAATACATTCTTTTCCGCCGATATTGGTATTGGTGAATACATGGCGAAAAATTTCGAAGCAATGGCAGCAGGATGCCTGTTGATTGCCTATCGTCAAGGTAATGGAGAAGAAGACGCTTTGGGTTTTGAAGACGGGAAAAATATATTACTGTATAGCGACAGACAACAAGCGCTGGAAAAAATAAAATGGGCTGGGGACAATCCAGAGCAAGCAAAAGCCATCGCTCGCGCTGGAACTGAACATGTTAACACTCACTTCTCCTTTGATGTGCTATCGAAGAAAATGAGCACAATCTTATTGAAATGTTTAGATAGCATTTAGGACACTCACTATAAACACTGGCAAACCGATGGCTGAAAAAAGAATCGAAAATAGACATGCCGTTGATTACGATAGTAATGCCAAGCTTTAATCATACAAAGTATATAGAGCACTGCGTGAAAACTGTTTGCAGCCAGTTTTATAGTCTGTTGCAAGTGATTGTTATTGATGATGGATCAAGTGATGATAGCCGGGAAATCCTTACTAAACTAAAAACCATTTACGACTTTACACTTATTCTACAAAAGAATATGGGATTAGCAGTGACGCTGAGCACTGCTCTAGCTCTGACAGAAGGCAAGTATTTTTGCATGATGGGGTCTGGTCTGATGACATCATGCTGCCAAATAAGACTGTAACTCAACTCGACTACTTGATATGTGACAATGATGTCGCTGCATGTGGAGGCAACGTCGAATACTTTGACGGAGAGGGTATACGGCTGCCGCGTCATGAAAAAAGCTGGCAGAGCGTAAATTGAAGTTCGACGATCTGTTTACAAACAGCAAGCCTGGAATTGTTGCTCCAACTTCGATGTTGGTGACATCTATACTTAGAGATCTAAACGGTTTTGACACTTCTGCTAGGCTAGAAGACTTTCCACTATGGCTAAAAATGACCCATGCTGGCCATAAGGTGGGCGCTGTTAGCGATGTGATTTTACAATATAGAAAGCGCAAATCGAATACGTCAAAAAACATTAGACTTATGAGAGAGTTGGTATTGGATGCCTATAGCCCTTATTCAGGCCATAATGCATACACTATGGTTACTCAAAAATTCATTGCCAGTATGCTGCTGAAAGCTGCTAAAAACCATCCATCGCTAGCTCTCGAGCTGCTACTAAAGTTACAACCTAAGTACTACAGCAACAAAGTACCTCGAGCAATATCTAGACTACTACTAACCATTATAAAAATGTATTACAAAAAACTAAAAGGCAGTAGTTAGAACAAAACTCGTGTTCGAATCGTACCTTCGATGGCTTTCAACTTACTCTTAGCAAGCTTACTACTATCCTCGTCTATATCAATTACCACATAACCAACCTTGCCGTTGGTTTGTAAGTATTGCCCGCTAATATTGATATTGTTATCGGAAAAAACACTGTTAATAGAGCTCAATACCCCAGGCACATTCCGGTGAATATGGAATAGGCGGTGACTTCCTTCATGTGCTGGCAAGGCTACTTCTGGGAAGTTAACCGATGATGTGGTCGTGCCGTTGTCACTATAACGAATAAGCTTTTCGGTTACTTCTAAGCCAATATTTTCTTGAGCTTCCATGGTTGAGCCACCAATATGCGGCGTTAAAAACACATTATCTAAGCCACGCAGTGATGAAATGAATTCGTCGTCGTTGGATTTCGGCTCTACTGGGAAGACATCAATTGCGGCACCGGCAAGATGATTAGATTTAATGCCTTCAGCTAGAGCATCTATATCTACCACCGTTCCTCGAGAAGCGTTTATCAGAATAGCACCGGGTTTCATCTGGTTAATTTGTTCTGCTGCGAACATATTTTTAGTGGACGGATTTTCAGGTACATGTAAGCTAACAATATCTGCCTCACGCAATAGCCCTGCCATTGATCCTACTTGTTGCGCGTTGCCAATAGGCAATTTATTCGCCGCGTCATAAAACTTTACCTTCATACCAAGACTTTCGGCTATAACTCCTAACTGCATACCGATAGAGCCGTAACCAATTATTCCTAAAACTTTACCTCGAATTTCAAATGACCTGGCAGCGGACTTCTGCCAAATACCGCGATGGGCTTTTGCGCTTTTTTCAGCCACTCCACGTAACAATAATATAGCTTCTGCAATAACGAGCTCAGCGACCGAGCGAGTATTGGAGTAAGGCGCATTAAATACCGGTATCCCATATTCAGTCGCCGCATTTAAATCGACTTGATTGGTACCTATGCAAAAGCAACCTACTGCGTTCAGCTTTTTGGCCGCGGCAAAAACCTTTGCGGTTAACTGGCTGCGCGAACGAATCCCAACAAAATGCGCATCCTTTATTTTTTCTATCAATTCATCTTCGTTTAATGCGGTCTTGTGATAGTCAATATTACTGTAGCCAGCGTCCTTTAAAGAAGTCACCGCAGACTCGTGCAAGCCTTCCAACAACAGAAATTTAATATTACTTTTATCTAAAGAATTTTTAGCCATATCACTAACCGTCACTGTGCAAATACACTAGCATGCGTGTATTTGCGTAGGTAAAAAAAGAACGTCATGTTAACATACAGGCTTCTTAAAAGAAGTTTTAACCCGGCTTTATAGTGAATATAACGATGACTGATTCAAATGCCCACAGCCTAAAACCAGATCTTATCGCAGCGCTAACCGACATTGTTGACGCAGTTAATATCCGTCTGGACAAACAATCTCTGGTTCAATACGGGCAAGACTGGGCAAAGATATTTGATCCAAAACCCTGTGCAATAGTTTTCCCCGGCACCACCGAACAAGTACAAGCAATTGTAGTATTGGCTAACGAGTACAATATCGCCATAACCCCGTCTGGTGGGCGAACAGGCTTAAGCGGTGGCGCTACCGCTTGTAACGGAGAGTTGGTGGTTGCATTCGACAGAATGAATACTGTGCTTGATTTTGACGCTATCAATCAAACGGTTACGGTTGAAGCTGGCATTATTACTGAGCAATTGCAGAATTTTGCTGAAGATAAAGGCCTATTTTATCCGGTCGATTTTGCCTCTGCAGGCTCTAGCCAAATTGGCGGAAATATTGGCACTAATGCTGGCGGCATTAAGGTTATTCGCTATGGGATGACTCGCAACTGGGTAATGGGTTTAAAGGTTATTACCGGTAGCGGTAAGATATTGGAACTAAACCAGGGGCTAATGAAGAACAACGCAGGCTATGACCTGCGTCAGCTGTTCATCGGTAGCGAAGGCACTTTAGGACTAATTTGTGAGGCCACCATGAAGCTCACTAGAGCCCCTCATGATCTTAGTGTTTTAGTTTTGGCAGTGCCTGAATTCTCGGCAATCATGAATGTACTCAATAGCTTTCAAACTCAAATAGACCTAACTGCCTTTGAGTTTTTGTCCGAGAACGCTATGTCTAAGGTCTGTGAGCATCAAAACCTACAACGCCCTTTTGAAACTATTGCACCCTATTACGCCTTAATTGAATTTGAGAGTCAGACCGAGCTAGAGATGGAAAACGCTATGAGCGTGTTTGAGCAATGCGTCGAAAATGGCTGGGCCTTAGACGGCACCATAAGTCAAAGTCAGCAGCAGGCAAAAAACTTGTGGCGCTTGCGAGAGGATATATCCGAGACGCTGTCCCAGTGGACGCCATACAAAAATGATTTATCCGTTACAGTATCAAAAGTGCCCACCTTTCTTGCGGAAGTAGAGGCGGTCGTTAACGAGGCTTATCCGGAATTTGAAGTTGTGTGGTTCGGCCATATCGGTGATGGCAACTTGCATTTGAATATTCTGAAACCAGACGCACTAGCGCGCGATGAATTCGTTGCAAAATGCACCACAGTAAATGATAAAATATTTACTGTGGTAAAAAAATATAGTGGTAGCATATCTGCAGAACACGGCGTTGGCTTATCTAAAAAACCTTACTTGAGCTACAGCCGTAGTGAGGCAGAGATAGGCTTTATGAAAGCGATAAAAATTGTCTTCGACCCCAACGGTATTATGAACCCAGGCAAGATTTTTGATTAAGGCTGTATGATGAATTATCAGCATCGCTTTAGCGACGGCCAACAATGTAATTTTCCCGTAGGGAAGATCGTTTGCGTTGGAAGAAATTATAGTGCGCACGCGCTAGAGCTTAATAACCAAATACCAAAATCACCACTATTGTTTATTAAACCGGCAACCAGCCTGACTCATCTTGCCCCCTCCTTCGTAATCCCCACTAATCGTGGTGAAGTTCATCACGAATTGGAAATGGCATTACTGATTGGCAGGCAGCTCACTTATGCTAGCGGTGATGAAACAATGGCTGCAATTTGTGGCGTGGGCTTAGCACTCGACTTAACCCTCAGGGACATTCAAAGTGAGCTTAAGGCAAAGGCGCAACCGTGGGAGATTGCCAAAAGCTTTGACGGGGCATGTCCTGTCTCTGATTTTGTTAAGCCGAATATTATTGATGATATTCAAACTACAGATTTGCAGCTGGAGAAAAACGGAGTAATACAACAGCAGGGTAATACTCGCGACATGTTGTTCCCCATCGCCAGTCTATTAGCCACAATGAGCGAACATTTTAGCTTAATGCCTGGAGACATTGTATTAACTGGGACGCCTGCGGGTGTGGGGCCATTAGCATGCGGCGACAAATTGCTCGCCAACCTCAATAACATATTAGTAGTGTCAACAGTCGTTATTTAGCCTCTAAAAACTGCGCCATATCAGCAAATAATAACTCACGAATTTCCTCAGCCTCGTTCACCAGATGATGACGCGCCTCACTATGATGACTAACTTGTATTTTAGTCACCCGTTTTTCTAAAGCATTAATGTTGAACTCACCATCCACTGTGGCATCTTCACCGCCCTGAATAACCAGCATATCAGCCGTTATAGCTTTTTGTTTTAATATCCATGCTACCCAGTGGCGCATCGCTTTTAACCAACCAAACGGCAATACCCTCGACTGGAAAGGATCGGTATTTTTAACAAAGGACAAAAAATCAGGGTCATTTGAGTTAGAAGAAAAATACCTCGGCCATTCATCTTTAAACAAGCTTAAAATAGGTTGTAAAATCCGACCTTTAGTCGAATATTTTGGCCTAATCAAAGGGGCAAATAAAACCGTTTTAACAAAATTATTGGCCGGTGATTTAATCAAGCTAAGTAATAAAACTGAACCGCCTGTACTTTGACCAATGCCGTGCCAAGGTCTTGATAGAGAGCTGCATTTGTTTAGGACTGACTGCAACGCCTCCTCATAACTAAAAAAGCTATCTATATCTGCGCGCGCGCCACTAGACAATCCATGACCAGGTAAATCTATAGTTACCACTGTATACGAAAGCTCTAACAGTTTTTTTATTAACTTCCCGTATAAACCAGAGTGATCGAAATACCCATGTACAACAAAACAAGTGCCAATACTTTGCAGTGGCGTGAAAACTTGACAACACACTTTAGACTTAGCCGATGACACAAAGCCGATAGTTTGTGAAACGCCTGCCATTGTCTGCGCAAAATCTATTCCATAAAATTTCCAATAGACTTGTATAACATCGCTAGCTATAGGCGTGCCCAATTCTAACCGGCCAATAGCCTCAACTATTTTTTCTCGCTCTATCGTCATCTGAATCCTAATAAAAAAAGGCAGCTTACACTGCCTTTAGCTTAATTAATTTTAGCGTCTAACTCGCCGGCCTCGTAGCTGCCAAACATGGACTCTAAGCTTCGAGGAGTAATCTTACTTGCTTGACCAGCACTACCAAAAGCTTCATAGCGTGCTTTACAAATATCCTTCATCGCCACTGTCGTTGCAGCTAAAAATTTACGCGGGTCGAACTCTGACGGGTTCTGCGCTAGAAAACGTCTAACCGCGCCAGTTGAAGCTAAGCGTAAGTCAGTATCAATATTTACCTTACGTACGCCATGCTTAATACCTTCACATATTTGCTCAACTGGCACGCCATAAGTTTCAGGAATATCACCGCCAAACTCATTAATAATAGCCAGCCATTCTTGTGGCACAGAAGATGAGCCATGCATTACCAAGTGAGTATTAGGAATACGCTGATGAATGGCCTTAATGCGATCTATGTCCAAAATATCGCCAGTAGGAGGGCGAGTAAATTTGTATGCACCATGAGATGTGCCACAAGCAATTGCTAATGCATCAACATTAGTTTTAGCCACAAAGTCAGCAGCCTCTTCCGGATCAGTTAACATCTGCTCTTGAGACAGAGTACCTTCAGCGCCAACACCGTCCTCTTCACCTGCCTGGCCAGTTTCTAAAGAACCTAAGCAACCTAACTCACCTTCTACCGAAACGCCACAAGCATGGGCCATCTCTACCGTTCGCTTGGTTACATCAACATTGTATTCATAAGACGCGGGGGTTTTGCCATCTGCTTCAAGCGAGCCGTCCATCATTACTGAGCTAAACCCTAACTGAATAGATCGCTGACAAATATCAGGACTAGTGCCGTGATCTTGATGCATACAGATAGGAATATGCGGGAACTCTTCGATAGCAGCCAAAATTAAATGACGCAAAAATGGTGCGCCCGCATATTTTCTGGCACCGGCAGATGCTTGCACAATAACCGGCGAATCTGCCTCATCGGCCGCTTCCATAATAGCGCGCATTTGCTCTAAGTTGTTCACATTGTATGCGGGTACGCCATAGCCATTTTCAGCGGCATGGTCTAACAATTGACGTAATGATATAAGTGCCATAATTCTATTCCTACTGTGTTATTAACCGTTAACTCTAGATTCTAAAACTGCCACTGCTGGCAATACCTTGCCTTCTACATATTCTAAAAATGCGCCACCACCAGTCGAAATATAAGATACCTTATCAGCAATGTCGTATTTATCGACAGCGGCTAATGTGTCACCCCCCCCAGCAATAGAAAAACCGTCACTATTGGCAATGGCGTGAGATAAAACTTTCGTTCCTTCGCCAAATTGGTCGAATTCGAATACACCAACAGGCCCATTCCAAATAATTGTTTTCGCACCTTTTAGCATAGCGGCTAAATTGGCTATGGTTTCAGGCCCAATATCAAAAATCATATCATCGCTAGTAACATCGTCAACCGACTTTAAAGTCGCTGCCGCTGACTCGCTAAACTCGCTACCAACAACAACGTCAGTTGGTACTGGAATATTGGTTTTCTTCATTA
>JBLHWB010000018.1:0-15587 GCA_047628915.1 Porticoccus sp.
CAAAGCGGCGAAACCCCGTAGGGGTCATAGCAGCCCATAGGCTGCATTGATCAGTGGCTGAAATCACAGTCGGTATAACTGGGGATGCCAGTATAAAAACTTAGTTCTAATATGGTGAGGTGTCTGAGTGGCTGAAGGAGCTCGCCTGGAAAGCGAGTAATGGGTCAAACCATTCGTGGGTTCGAATCCCACCCTCACCGCCATATAATCAAAAGCCCCGTAAGGTTTTTTTTATTGCCTGTGGCTTACGGCTTTATCAGTTAATACTAATAAAATTTGATAAACAGTGGTTTAATTCGTTTACTTAGTAATTATCCGATAGCTTATGAAAATATTATTCATTCATCCCAATCAACCTTCTCAGTTTAAGCGTCCAGCGATAGAGCTTGCTAGTGACTCTAGTAATGAGGTTGTATTTTTAAGTCGAAAGAATTTAGACATACAGCTGCCAAATGTAAGGGTGGTTGGTTTTCATGAAAGTGATGCTGAAACTGTAAAGGCAGATAAATTTTCAGCCAAAGTGGTCGCTGGTAGTTTGAGAGCTACTGCGGTTGCCAGTGTTTGCCTTGTGTTAAAACAACAAGGTTTTACCCCGGATATTATTGTTGCTCATTCAGGCTGGGGTGATGGATTGTATTTGAAAACGGTGTATCCCGATGTGCCTCAGTTACATTATATGGAATTCTTTTTTCAACCTATAGGTAGTGATTTAAATTTCGAGCCAGGTTCATCTACCGGGCCCAATATTTTAGCGGCTAGATCTATGGATAACACTATTCACATGGCTAACTTTTTCAATGCCGACTGGTGTGTGAGCCCAACCTATTGGCAGCGCAGTGTTCATCCTGTGGAAATGCAGTCAAAAATCAGCGTTTTACACGAAGGTGTCAATACTAAACTATGTGCGCCTAAACAGTGGGATTCTTATGTGTTGCCTAATGGCAAAGTACTTAATCCACTAACAGATGAAATTGTGACACATATACAGCGTCAGTTTGATAAATATCGTGGTTTTGAAACTGTTATTAGGGCAGTTGAAGAAATCCAACGGCGTAGGCCAAATGCACAGATACTTATTGTCGGGAAAGATGGCGAAAGTTATACGCAAAATAAGCCTGGCTATTATAAAGATATAATTTATAAAGCTGACTTTGATCGGAGTAGAGTGCATTTTTTAGGGCATTTACCCTTCCAAGAATATATAAAAGTATTACAGGTTTCCTCAGCCAATATTTATTTAACTTATCCTTTCGTATTATCATGGTCGTTTATTGAGGCTATGTCAGTAGGGTGCCCGATGATTTGCTCAAACACACCGCCAGTAGCAGAGGTAGCAAAGCATGAAGAAAATTGTTTAATGTTTGATTTTTTTAATGCTTCAGAATTAGCTGATAGTGTTGATAGAGTTTTGGATGATCGATCCTTTGGAAAAAAATTGGGTATTACTGCCAGAGAAAAAGTTGTCCAGCAATATGATAGAGGACACTTGTCCGCCATGATGATTGAATTAATAAAAGATATTGGTGCGGGCAAAGGGCCACCTGCCGCGGCGAAGAAGATAGCAGACTGGAATAATCAATTGGGTAGGGACGACGAATCTTGGCAAAGAAACATCCCTCTCTACCCATACTCTAAAGCGTAACTATTAATGATTAAATTTTTAATGACAGGCTTACCGCGTTCAGGCACAACCGTTGTAAGTGGTGCGTTGATGACACACCCACAAATATTATTTTATGGTGAACTGCTTAATGACATGATGTCTGTTCGAAAGGGTGAGGCGGCTAGAATGACGTTGGGTGCTGGTTGGCGTATAGCGGACGCTCCTCAGCAGCCTCTTCGTGTATGCAGTGAGCAGGACAATGGGTTTGATTATTTAAGTGGTTTTTATTCTATTAACGCCAATGCTAAAGCCATTGGATTTAAGCTGTTATTCGATCAGGCGCTAAAAGGCCAAAATGCTCAAGCATGGCGATATTTGGCTGACAATCCTGATATACATATAGTGTCTACCAAGCGGGGAAATCTCCTAGAGGTAGTCTGTTCATATTCAAAAGCAGTGGCAACTAATCAATGGCATTCGACGCAAGAAATAGACACGTCTCGGCAGTTAACGTTACCGATAGAAACTTGCGAAAAATTATTTAAACGCTTTACGAAAACCCCTGAAGCTTTATCTCAAATGAAAAACACTCATAAAGTGTTAGAGGTAGATTATCAGTGTGTGTGTAACGACTTCACTGGGACGATGAATCAAATATTTAATTTTTTAGAACTGGATGCCAAGGTTGAAAGCAAGCCACTATTAAAAAAAATAGCACTAAATACGCCGCGTGATGAACTTGTTAATTATGACGAGCTTAAAACCCATTTTGAAAAAACAGTGTATGAAAAATATTTTTGCTACTAAGTAATATTATTTACACGTCACTAATTCATTTAGAGCGTGAGCTACTCTTGCTATTACTGGCTCCCAAGTTTCATCTCTGCTTTGTCTAAAAATTTTCATACTTGGATACCATGGTGAATCTTCACGTTCACGCAGCCACATCAAGCTAGGCGCCGATGACAATAACATCCAGATCGGCTTATTCAACGCGCCGACTAAATGCGCTACCGAGGTATCAACGCTGATAACCAAATCTAGATTTTCTATCGCGCCCATTGTTTCCATGTAATCGCTAAGTTCAGGTGCTAAATCTACAACTTTACCGCCGCTAGTGGATTTCAATGCTTGGTCAGAGGGAACTTGTAAACTGTAAAAGTCGACCCCTTCGACATCAATAACTGGCGCGATAGTGTCAAAGCTCATTGATCGTTTTCGGTCGAATATATGTTGTCGTTTGCCGGCCCAAACCAGACCAACTTTAAAGTTGTCGCCAGTTAATCGATTAGCCCATTTTTGTTTGGTTGTTTCGTCAGTAAAAATGTAAGGAACATTGGTAGGTATTGAGTCAATGTCGGTGCCAAATGCTGTTGCTAGACTAATAACCGGAGAGTTGTAATCAAATTCAATGTCGCCGACTTTTAAGTTTGGCATTTCAATAAAGTCAGTAATCCCAGGAATGCTCTCTATTAATCTTTTCATTGGCTTTTGGCAGCCTGCGATAACCTTGGCGCCTTGTTCAATCGCGATAGGTATAAAACGAATGAACTGTAAAAAATCTCCAAAGCCTTGCTCTGGCCAAATGAATATGGTTTTCCCTGCTAATGATTCGCCGCTCCATCTAGAGTTAGTGAGATTGAGTGTTTTCTGACGCTCGGCTAGGTTTGGACGCAACCATCTAACCTCATAGTGAATGAGTGCTTCTTTTAGCTCTCCTTTCGAAAGAAGGGTAAGTCCTAGGGTTTCAGTTAGTGACTGACTATTGGGGTGAGTTTTTAATGTTTCACGTAAGAGCTGTTCTGCTTCTTCAATCTTATCTTCATAGCGTAATAGCGTTGCAATGTTATTAATCACTACCGCATTGTTTGGCAGTAACGCCATTGCTCTGTCATTGCACTGTCTTGATTGGTCTAGTTTGTCTAGCGAGCAGAGTGTCAATCCTAGATTTGAAAAGGCATAGCCGTTGCTCGGAGATACTTTGGTTATTCTGTCAAAACAGTCAGCGGAAATTTCAAATTCCCTTGCTTCATTACTAACTTCACCTAAGGTCTGTAGCAGTTCTATATCATTAGGCGCAATTTTCAAGCCATTTTGCAATGCCCTGATAGATTCGTTCTCTAATCGAATATCACGCAATGACTTGCCTAATCCTAGGTGATTTTTGAACGCATTTGGAGCCAGTTTCACCGCTTTCTCAAATAACGGCACCGCAAGTTTTGGACGTTGTTTTGCTAGATGTAACTCAGCCAAAAAGCTGTGACATAAAGGGAAGTTTGGATTGCTTTGAATGATTACTTTAAAAAGATCTATGGCTTCGTGTTCTTGCCCTTGCCGGTATAGCATTTGCGCTAAAAATGTGCGGCCATGCGGGTTTTGCGGATTGATCACGAGGGCTGCTCTAAAGTGACGTTCAGCTTCGCTCCATAACTGTTTTTTCCTGTTGATATGGGCAGCATTGATATGATCAGCGAATAGCTGTTGGTCGTCGTCAAGGTTGGCTGTGCCTTGGAGGTTTGTCATTGGTTTGTCTCGTTAATTTGTTTGCTCGGCGTGGCAGCCGACGTGTTGCTAATAGAATTATTGTGAAATAAATACGCACAAAAGTCATGATTCAATTTGATCTATTTTCCATCGATATTAGTTCCCTTCTGGTTAGGTCTCTAATGTTAGCTAACTTTTTGGTGAAATGATAAGGCTGTCAATTGAATAATGGAGCGCTAGTGGCTGTACAAATAGTAACCATTTTCTTAGGCGTCACCATACAAACATTCGTTGGGCTATTAAAATCTGTCAAATATAGAATTTATCAACACTTTTTATTGAGAAATTATGTGATACGGTCTACATTATCAGTCAAATAATTATATTATATAAGGGTTATACCTGTGAAAAATACTTCTATTCCGACTAGTTGGAACCGTAATTTAATCTACAAAACAATAGCTATCGCATCACTTGCAACGGGGTCTTCTTTTGCTAGCGCGGCGCCTGCTTGTGGCCCAATTGTTTCTGTTGATCAAGGTCAGTGCGTTATTAACAGCGGCTCGGATCTTACTATTAACAATGGAGTTACTGTTGAAGCAGGCAGCAGTACATTTTATGCAGTGACTATAACCTCAGATTTGCAAGCCGGATCAACCGTGACTAATAACGGCACTATCAGTGCCGCAGCTGGAGAAAATCCCACTATATATGCAGCTGGGATATACGCCAATGGCGATGTAGATGGTGCGGTTATTAATGAAGGGCTTATTCAGGTTTCTGGTACTGCCACCACCGGCACGGGGTTAATTCGGGCTATCGATGTTAGCGGCAGTGTTTACGGCGGTGAAATAACTAACAATGGCACCATTGATGTCGATCTAATCATGGAAACTACTTATACCGCCTACGCTCACGGCATATACATTCGAAGTGGGATATACAATTCAGGTAGTGTCACCAATAACGGTTTGATTGATATAGATGTTAGCAATACATCAGATGCTATTTATGCCAATGGTATTTTCAATGAACCGGAAATAACCAGTGGTGGATCAATCGTCAATGGCGGTACCATTGACGTGAATATTAATGCTTCAAGTAGCGCCGCAGCGGGGTATGGGATATATCAAAATGGTCATGTATTTGATGGCGAGATAACTAATAATGGTGCCATTAATGTCACTGTTGTTGGTAAAAATGCTGAAGGCTTTGGTATTTCCGTCGACGGTAGCGTCTATTCTTCTGGTTCTCTAATTGAAAATGAAGGCTCAATAACGGTTGGCGTTACAGGTAGTGCTGATGCTACAGCGTTTGGGATCGACATTGGTGGTCGCTTATATAATGGGTCACAATTAGTAAATAGCGGTGTAATAGATCTTACTGCCAATGGTGGAGATGCAGAGGCTATCGGTATTTTTGCAGGAGAAGTTTATTCTGGTAGTGCCATAGTTAATAGTGGGTCGATAAAAGTATTGGCGCAGGCCGCTGGTGACAATGACCCTTTGGCAAGGGGTATTAGTGTAAGAGGTAGTGTGAATGGTGGGTCAGTGGTCAATGAAGGCACCATAAAAGCCGATGCCACAGCCTTAGCTTCTAGCGCTTATGCAACGGGTATTTATGCTAATGGTGTATATTCTGGCGGAAGTATATCCAATACCGGCACCATTGATGTTGATGTGAAAGCACCCGATGATTCTGCCTTTGCAAGGGGTATACATATATACAGCTACACCAATAATTCTACTGTTACCAACGAGGGTTTGATTGATCTGAATGCGTCGGGATCTAGCGCTTATGCGGCTGGTATCACTCTGAATAATGCGGGCTCAGGGACTGCTACGGTGATAGGAAATAGCGGCACCATTAATGCAACAGCTGTTGGTACTGACGATGCATTTGCCGGCGGTATTGTTGGTACTTACGATGAATTTACCGGCGGTATTGTGAGCGGTGCACAAGCCATTAACAGTGGCACAATAACCGCTGTTGCAAGCGTTACTGATGCTACTATCAGTCTTGGTAAGGGCGGAGGAGGCGCGATTGCTGCCGGTATGATTTCTGAACCCCCTATTTATAGTGGCTCATTTATCAACAGTGAAAGTGGTGTAATAAATGCCACCGCCTCTTCCAACGCAGGGGGGGTTGCTAAAGCATATGGTATGGCTGTACTCAGCGGGGTATATGGTGCTGGAGTGTTAGAAAACAAAGGTGTTATCAATGTCACCGCAACTGTCGAAGGCGCGAGTGGGTCAGCTGATGCTCGTGGTATCTATGTGGATGCTGTCTATGGTGACGGCAGTATAACGAACTCTGGCTCTATTGAGGTTAGTGCTTTAGGTGCTAATGCTAATGCAACAGGGATCTTGATAAATACGTTTGACCAAAGTGAAGCGGCGGTTATTATTAATAGCGGTACTATTCGCGCCAGGGCTACTGGCGCTAGCGCTTTCGCTTACTCGCTTAATATTAGTAACGGCAAAGGTGGTACTTCTGATACCGGCTTAGTCGTTAACGCCGTCGGTGGCTTGCTCGATGGCGACCTGCTTGTTGGCCGCCTTGTATCGGTAAGTAATAGTGGCACCATTATTGCCGGTGGCTCTATTGGTGGTGACTATGACGTTAGCGCAACCGGTACCCATTTAGTTGATGGCGTTTCAGCATCTGACTACAGTCAGTTAGTCGTGGGCGGAACTGCGACGTTTGCCGACGGTGCCATTGTCGGTGTCAACGTTGATACCGATCTGGTTGAGTATGTTGCTGGCGGAACGACTTACGACAATGTGATTTCTGCAGGTATTTTGTCTGTTGCTGGCAGTCTTGGCGGTGATACTGGCAGCATTATATGGGAAGCAGGGGCGGTTGATGATGGCTTAAATGGTATTGATGTAACCGTTGGCTTAGTCGAAGAGGCTAATATAGCGATCGGTGATGTAATTAATGAAGGCTCTCAATTTGCACTACGAGTGCCTGACACCGGAGGTGCTGCGCCGCTTACGATTAACAACGCAGGAACTATTGATGGTGCTGTATCGCTAGGTGACAGCGTGTTAAATCTGCAAGGAAATTCTAGCCTTGTTAATGGAGATGTTACCGGTGTGGCTGGTTCAACTGTGAATGTGGCAGGAGAGTTTACCTCCGGCGGCGCATTCAACGTTGGTGTCTTTAATATTAATAGCGGCGGCAGTTTTACTCCGCTACATACTCTTACTGCTGCGGTAGAAAATGACGGTACTTTTAATATTGGCGCCGGCCAAAAAGCGACAATAGCGGGTAGCTATACTCAGGGTGCTGATGGTGTGCTTTTAATTGGCGTGCAGAGTGTTGATAGTTATGGTCAATTAGATGTGACGGGAGCAGTAGATTTATCGGCTAACAACACATTGGCATTGAAGGTGAGCGTTGACCAAACCCTTGCTGTCGATCAAACATTAAACGACGTAATTAGCGCAGGTGCACTAACTGCAGGCGTGATGACTATTGAAGATGACAGTACTTTCTGGGATTTTGAAGCGACAGTTGATGGCAACACTTTAGATATTGTAACGGTTACAGGTGAAACGGTTGTAGATATTGTTAGTGGTGAGCCAGAAGCAGAAGCAGAAGCAGAAGCTTATACGCCGATAGTATATGCATTGGGTATCGCTACTGCTTTAGATGAGCTAATAGCTCTTGGTAGCAATAATACTGATATAAACAATTTGATTATAGCCTTGGATGATTTAGAAACGCCGGAGCAAATTGCGAATGCGGTTGCACAACTTGTGCCTGTATTAGTAGGTCAGGGCAGTCTTGCCGCACAGCAGATTGTTGGCCAAATTGGCAGTGTTGTATCGCAACGTATGTCGAGTGGTCGAGTTAAAGGAGGGGTATCTTCGGGTGATCCGATGATGACCGATGCGCATGTTTGGGCTAAGGTCTTAGGTACAAAAGCTGAACAAGGCGAAATAGATGGCACACCAGGGTATGACGCTGATAGCTATAGCTTTACCTTAGGTTTTGATGGTGACATTAATGATGACACTCTGGTCGGTTTGGCATTCACTTATAGTGAAGCTGACATAGAGGGCGACACCATTGCTAATAACCAGATGGATATTGAAGGCTATCAATTAACCGGTTATGCCAGTTATACGCTTGATGAGTCTGCCTTTGTAGATGTCTTAGTAACCGTTGGTTCTAACTCTAATGAAATTTCACGCCAAGTAAATATTGGTGTGATTAACCTTGCTGGTAAAGCAGATTACGATAGCTGGTTTACCCGCGTATATAGTGCTATTGGCAGGGACTACCAAGTTAATGAGCAACTAACAATAACGCCGATGTTAAGCCTTAGTTATACCTATATAGATGAAGATAGCTATACAGAGAAAGGCCTAGGAGATGTTGGTTTAGACGTTGAAGGACGTGATGAAGAGTCGGCGGTGGCTGGGCTTGATATCTTGGGTGTTTATGATGTCGATGATCAGAATCGTATAACAGCCCACGTTGGTATGGGTTATGAAATGTTATCCGATTCAACGATTATTTCCTCTAGCTTTATTGGTGGTGGTTCGGTGTTTAAAACTGAAGGCCCTGATAGAGATCCTGAAAACTATCGATTTGGTGTAGGCTATGAGTTAAATGCGTCAGATAGTTTGGAGCTGCGCGTCAACTATGACTATGAAGCTGCAGAGAAATACGATAACCAAATCTTGTCTGCGACCGCTAGATGGTTGTGGTAAGAGTAAGTTAGCGTAATAAAAAGCCCCGCAAGTGCGGGGCTTTTTTGTGGCTGGTTATATCCCGGCGGCAATAGTGATTTGAGCTAGGCTAATTGCTTTACTCCGCCGTAGGTTGATGCCTGCGATCAGTGATAATCTTGATCAGATGTTGTCTGCTATTGATGTGGTGACTATTTCTTAGCAACCACTATCGCAGCTGCAATGAATTGATATCAGTCAGTCTGATGATGCCGAGTTACTTTAGTATTACAACTGGTGTTTTAATCCTGCGGAACAAGGTCGCCTAATTCGATAAGTAGCGGCCCCAGATGCTTTTCGTAGCGCTTCCATTTGGCCACTGAGGATTGGTATATAGGTTTGCGCACTTGTGCAATACTCGCCGTACGCACGGCACGTTTATTGTCTTGAAAATTCAGGCATACATCATCCCATTCTAGGTTGACGAAGCTGATAAGCTCTCGAGTTTTTTGCGCTGTATTCGCTACAAGATCTTCATATTGAATTTCCATAAAGTTATCGCTAGGGATGACTTTATGCCAATGTTTCATCATCCGATCATAGTTACAATAATAGCGACCGAGTTCGGCGAGGTTGTAGCTATGAGCTTGCCCATTATTAAATAATTTGGAAAACCCAGATAAACAGGTGTCGATGGGGTTGCGTCGAATATGAATGATTTTTGCATTGGGTAGCATTAAATGTATAAGCCCCACGCAGAAAAAATTGGCTGGCATTTTATCTGTTATATTTTTAGCTTCGGGGGCTATAGCTTGTACTTGCGCGACATATTGATCTCCTAGCGCAGTTAAATGCTCCTTAGTTAAATTTTTGATTGAGCCAGGAAAACCAACGGTAGCTCCGTTATCTAAAGGTGTATTAGCGAGTTGAAGCAGGTCGGGTAGTTCTCCTGCACCGAAAACAGCTGAATGACTTGAGATTATTTGCTCAGTGAGAGTTGTGCCGGATCTAGGCATTCCCAAGATAAAAATAGGTGTCGTTGATGGGTTGCCAGCGCCCGATAGACTATCAATCATGCCTGGATTGAAAAAATCTATAATGGCTTGAATATTTTTGTGTTGACTATTAGCGTCGTAATCTATTTTACTACGTTTGATTTCACAGCCTTTCAAAAAATGTGAAAATGCTTTCTCATCCATCTTTAAATCTTCATAACATTTACCCAATGCGAAATGTATTGGCATTGCTTTAGCTTGATTCATGGTATCTAAATTCGGAATTTCTTCCTCTAATTTTAAAAAGTTTTCGTCGTCTGCCAAAACTTTTCTAGCTTGGGCAATCGATATTCTAGCGGTGATGTTTTTATCATCAATAGTTAAGGCTTGATGGAAATATTGTTCAGCCTCATTAATATCGCCAGTTTGCATTTTCAGGGTTCCCAGTCCCACCAGTGCACGGCCATTTTCTACGTCCAGTGTTAAGGCTAAATCAAATGCTATTTTCGCATCATCTAACTGATTGCTCTCCACATATATTCCGCCTAGTAAAGCATGAGCGTCTGAGTTGTCGGGCTCCAGCTCAATTGCTTTTTTAGCAGAAGCTTCTGCACTTGCTAATTGATTTAACTCTTGCTGCACTCGTGACCGGCCAATATAAGCCTCTGCATAGTCAGCTTTCAACGAGATTGCTTTGGCGAAACCGGCTAGAGCTTGGTCATATTGTTCTTGGCCAATAAATACATGGGAGATATTGCAATGAGCTTCTGCATAATTTGGGTTTAACGTAAGGGCCTTAAGCAGTGTTTTTCTTGCCTCTTCATATTCATCTTGTTCGACTAGTACGGCGCCAAGATTATTAATAGATTCTAGGTAATTAGGGTTTATCGCAACTACTTGTCGATAGTATTCGATCGCT
This sequence comes from Porticoccus sp., assembly GCA_047628915.1. Taxonomy (GTDB): domain Bacteria; phylum Pseudomonadota; class Gammaproteobacteria; order Pseudomonadales; family CAWVSB01; genus CAWVSB01. The sequence goes on from JBLHWB010000018.1 coordinate 10,684, forward strand.
TTGTCTTTATCTTTTCTATCTCGGTAGATACTGCCCAAGTTGTTAAGTGCGGGCAGACAGTTTGGATCTATTACTATTGCTTTATTCTGATAGCGTTCTGCTTTATCAAGATCTTCTTGGTCGTAATAGGCGATACCTAGGTTACTTAGTGCTGACGCCGATTGCGGGTTTAATTTAATGGCTTGTAGACCATGGTCTATGGCGCCATCTAAACGGCCTAATATGCGACACATTTCACCTCTATTCGAATGAAATAAAGCATCTGTTGGATTTATTGCAATTGCGTCGGCGATGAATTTAATTGCTTGCTCGGTCTGGTTAGACTGATGTGCAATAACCCCTAGTAGATGCAGTGATGGAGCATGTTTAGGGTTCTTCTGTAAAATTTGGCGAAGAGTTTGCTCTGCTTGCGCTAAGTTACCATTCTGTTGATGGGCAACAGCTAGATCAAACGCCTGGGCTAACGTAAGTTGTTGTTGCTTAGCTGCATTGGGTTGGACGATTGATTGCAGCGGTAGCGGCGGTATGCTTGGCTTGTCTGATTTTTTGGTCATTGCAGTTTTGCTCTAAGAATAAGCTTTTAATTAAAAATTTATTATAATTCAGATAGATAAATTTGACGATGAGAATTAACTATCTCGAGTAGCGGTAGTAGCTGGTCTTCATATCGTAGCCAGCCTGATACGGAGTTCTGGTATATTGGCTTTCTAACTTGCACAAAGCTAGCTGTTTTTACTTTCCTTTTATTATTATGAAAATCTAGGCAATGTTCATCCCATTCCAAATCTAAATGTTCAATCAAATTTCTAACTGTCTCTTCGGTATTTCTAACGGTATCTTCATAACGAATATTATGGATCGCTCCCACAGGTAAAACTGTATGCCAGTGATTCATGATATCCATATACCGATTGTAATACCTGCCAAGGCTTGACAAGTCATAGGTAAAATCCATTGTGTCATTGAATAGACGAACATAATTTGAAAGGCAGCTATCCATGGGGTCGCGCATGCAGTGAATAATTTTTGCATTGGGCATAATAAGATGGATTAATCCCAAATAGAAAAAATTACCAGGCATTTTGTCTGTAATTCTAGGCGCTGTACTATCGACTAAGCTAAGGCTAGTAAGATATGTATTGGCAATGGCATTAAGGCCTTCCGTTGGTAAACTTGTTAACTTTGCTGCTATGCCTTTTAAAGGTTTGTCGCCAATTTGCTTTTGAATTGCCTCATGCAAATATTTCAGCTCACCTGCGCCATATACATTTTTATGACTAGAGATAATCTGCTCTACTAATGTTGTACCAGAACGAGGCATGCCAACGATAAAGATTGGCGTATTATCTTCAACTCCTGCTTCGGTGTTAGATGACTTTTCAATATAGCTGCGGGTAAAATTGCTGACTATCGACTTTGCCTGTAATTCGAGGTTAGGCTCATAATTTGGTAATTTTTGGTGGTGTAATTTGTTCGCAAGCTTATATGTGTCAAATGCACGCTTGTAGTCGCCAGTATCATCATAGGCTTTTGCTAAGGCAAAATAGAGAATGGTTCTCTCGGTCTCAGGGACTTGTTCTATATTGTTTGCCAAGGATTTAAGTAGATGAAAATGGGGGTCGTTTTGCTGATAAGTTTTTAGGTGGGAGAGATGCTGGTGTGCTGATATAAAATGAGGCAATAGATTAATGGCCTTATCTAAATGCGCTATCGCTTGTGCTATATGGCCTTTCTCACTGAGGTGTTGGCCTAAATTATTGTGAGCTTCCGCGTTATTAGTATCGTGCATAATAGCTTGTTTATAAGCCATTTCGGCAGCCTCTCTGTTTCCTAGTTTCTCTAGTGCTGAGCCCATATTGTTGTAGGCATTGCTATGGTCAGGTTGTAATTTAGTTGTTGTTAGATAACTAGCGATAGCTTCAGTGTAGTTTTCATTTGCCGCTAGTGCTAAGCCGAAGTTGTAGTGTCCATCGGCATTGTCTGGTTCTAATGACACTGCTTGGGTTAAATCATCAATTGCGCCTTCGATATTGCCAGTACGTCGTTTCATTTCTCCTCGATCTCTGAAGTAACTTGGATTTTCAACGAGTAAAATTGCACTACTGATAATCTCTATGGCGAGAGGCAGATTTCCTACGCTATAGGCTAGTAATCCTAAGGCGTGATATGCCGGCGCATAGGATGGATCTTGCTGGACTATATTTCGATATATTTGCTCGGCGTCAGCTAGTTTATTGTCACGTTCAAAGTGGCGGGCTTTTTGCATCGCTGCTTGCGGATTAAAGGGCATTTATGAAAACTCATGGCATTGGTGTTTTAAAAATAATTATAGCCTTATCGTACCTCATTTGTTGTCAAAATTAGAGATAAACTAAGGTTCCGAAAATGGCTAGTCAATTTTTCATTGGGCGCTACAATAGAGCTATGACTTTTCTTAATGACGATGAAATGACCGCCGCAGTTTTTATGAAAGCGCGCTTATCGCGCGATCACCGATTTGATGGTTTATTTTTCACTGCGGTGAAAACAACCGGTATTTATTGCCGGTCTATATGCCCTGCCAGGGCGCCCAAAGAATCAAATGTTGAGTATTATGAACATGCCCATTTGGCTCAGCAGGCTGGATTTAGACCTTGCCTACGATGTCGGCCTGATAGTGCTCCAGGCTCACCAGCATGGCAGGGTATTGATACCACGGTAATACGGGCCAAGCGGTTAATTGACGAAGGCGCACTAGAGCAGGGCAGTGTAATGCAGCTCGCTAGCCGTTTAGGCGTGAGTGATCGATATTTACGTCAACTGTTTGAGCGGCAGCTGGGAGTGTCGCCAAAAAGTTATGCATTATTTCAGCAATGCCAATTTGCTAAACAGTTGCTACATCAAACTAAAATGCCGATAACGTCTATTGCTTTAGCTGCAGGCTTTAATAGTGTGCGCAGGTTTAATGATTGTTTTAAACAACAGCTTGATGTTACACCGTCTCAGCTTAAAAAGTCAGATAAGTCGATAGCCACGGGCTTGGTCTTGAAACTGCATTATCGCCCGCCCTATGACTGGAAGGCGATGAGTAGATTCCTCCAAGCAAGATATATTGAGGGCTTGGAAAGAGCAGATGAGCACAGTTACGGACGCAGCTTTGAATTAGCTGGTGCTAGCGGTAATTTTACTGCGGTGAATGTAGCAGACAAGTGTCGATTTGATGTAATCATTGAGATTGACGATGTGACTAAACTAAAACCGGTGGTTAATAACATTCGGCGACTACTTGATTTAGATACTGACATAAGAAGTGTTGAGGAATGCTTGCAAAGTAATTGGCCAAAAACTATGACATTCAATCAGGGCTTGCGGCTACCTGGCACTTGGACTGTGTTTGAGGCTGGCATTAGAGGCATTTTAGGGCAGCAAGTATCCATTGTTGCCGCTAGAAAGCTGGTTACTTTGCTGGTTAGTACGTTGGGGCGAAAATCTAGCGACGGCTATTATTTTCCCAGTGCCGAGCAAGTAGCAACCGCTGATTTAGCTTTTTTGAAAATGCCCAATAAACGGCGAGTAACACTGCGAGACTTTGCCCAGTTTTATTTAACTTCGCCGTCTGCTGATCCTAGTTCTTGGTTAGTGATTAAAGGTATCGGTCCGTGGACTATCGACTACGCAAAAATGCGTGGTTTAAGCGACCCTGATATTTATTTGGGTGGCGATTTAGGGGTGCAAAAAGCTATTGGTAAAACTGATTCAGAATTCATGCCGGAAAAATCAGCGCCGTTTAGAAGTTATTTAACCTTTCAATTATGGAGTCAGTTGTAATGGCTATAGATTATTTATCGACACCCATTGGTGATTTAAAAATCATCGCTAATGACTTAGGCCTGCTTAGCGTTAAGTTTGTTGAACAAACAGTTGCTGACATTAATAGAAATGAGCATACCCAGGCCGGCGTAACCCAGCTAACAGAGTATTTCTCTGGGACCCGAAGACAGTTTGACTTAACGCTTACTAATACGGGTACCGCTTTTCAAACCGCGGTATGGCGGCAATTAATGGCAGTACCATTTGGTACAACGGCAAGCTATCAAGATATTGCTAATAATATTAGTAACTCTAAAGCGGTACGCGCGGTAGGAGCGGCCAATGGCAAAAATCCTATTTTTATAATTGTTCCTTGCCATCGTGTTATTGGTGCTAATGGCTTGTTAACGGGCTACGCTGGCGGCATAGATAGAAAATTATGGTTATTGAAACATGAAGGGGCGATGCAATGAGAAGACTGGTTATATTATTAAGTTTTGTTTTAACGATGTTAATTTCACTGTCAGTTAATGCCGGTGCATTTAAAAGCGGTTATGCCTTTATGCAAAAGTGCAGTTCTGCCAAGGCGCAAGACTGGGGTATATGTTTGGGGTATGTGCAGGGCGTTGCTGACTCTTTGGAAAACTTTAAGCAGTGGGGCGTTGAACTGGATAAAGGCTATGCTTGTTTCCCTGAGCAGATAAAAGGTGAACAATTACGTGATGCTATTGTGCTGTATATGGCTGATAACGTAGATACTTTGCCTTACTCAGCAGCGGGTATTTCAATCAAGGCTTTGGTGGCCGCATATCCTTGCGAGAATTGAGAGGCAAAAAAAAGCCTCCAAGTGGAGGCTAACAGGAGTAATGGATATAGGGGAATAAGCATTACTGATAATAAGACGAGATCAAATTCATTTAGTTCCATAATTAGGTAAAAATTGGCCTCGGTTAGGAGGCCTAGCAAGTTACATTTAGGGGAATATTACTGCTACATACTCAGACGAGCGATGCGGTATTAAGTTCAAAAAAGTAAAAATAAACTTATTTTGGCTTTCTATCTCTGAAATAGCGGGGCTCGGCAGTGATGCCAAGTAGATCGCGGCGCACAAGGTC
>JBLHWB010000019.1:0-15279 GCA_047628915.1 Porticoccus sp.
TGATCTGCTTACGATTAATGAGCAGCAAACGCTGCTGTTAAATATAAAAGATAGGCAAGCCATTATAATTAAAATTTTAGGTATTAATTACCAGCGAATATATTCTTAAAATGCTGCGGAATGTCGGTTAAAACAACTGACGTTTAAAATAAGTCACTTTTTCGCGCAATCGCGCCGATAAAAAATGTCCTATGGCATCAGCCATAGGACAATTTATTGGATGTTATTTAGGATATCGAAGTGATTAATTGTATTTACGCGCTTAACTGGGTTTACGGTAAGCCATGATCAGCAGCACTACACCGGTGAGTAGAAACGGTAAGCTTAACCACTGGCCGGCACTGAGTATCGACTCATGGTAAGCCGCTTGACTCACTTTAACGCTTTCAATAGCAATACGGGCGCTAAAGGCTGACACTAAAAACACACCAAAAATCGCACCGTGTTTTTGCTTCATGTTGGTATATTTATAAATGGCGTATAAGCCAATAAATATCAATAAATAAGTAAACGATTCATACAACTGTGCAGGGTGGCGCGGTAACATATCAATACGCTTAAAAATAATTCCCCATGGCAGAGTTGTTGGTTCGCCCAAAATCTCTGAATTAGCAAAGTTGGCTAAACGGACAAAAAAGCCAAATATCGCAGTGGCGATCGCTAAACGATCTAGCAAAAACAAAAACGGTAACTTCACTTTGCGTTGGTAGTAATACAAGCCTATTATTGCCCCGAGCCCACCACCATGGCTGGCGAGTCCGCCTTCCCAAATTGCAAAAATTTTCAGCGGATGAGCAAAGTAATAACTCGGATCGTAGAAAATACAATGGGCTAAACGCGCACCAACAATAATACCCACCACACAATAAACCAATAGGTTATCGAGTGATTCAATATCTAAGCCTTCTTTTATGTAAATTCGCTTCATCACCTGAAAGCCAGTCGCAATCGCTAACGCAAATAACGCCCCATACCAATGAACCTTTAACCCCATAAAAGAGATCAATACAGGGTCAAGATCCCAAATGATGTGTTCCAAATTACCTACTCCAGTTAATGCTGTGTTTTATCGCATTATGCTAAAACAACTTTGCTGCAGATGATACCCAGATACGCTGCACAAGAGAAAGTTTCATTAACTAATAAACATACTGCTGCTAAATAAGGTAACATTTAGCGCTTATTGACCGTGTGCCAAATGAATGTGTAGAGTTATCTAATGATTGCTAATAAGACCGAATACCATATTGATATAACAGAGCATGGTACTGATGCCATTAATTTGCTGGCGCAAACCAGTGGCTTAAGCAAACAAGTGTTAAAAGGTGCCATGCAAAAAGGTGCCATTTGGCACAGTCACGGCAAGCAAACCAATCGTATTCGACGCGCAAAAAAGCCTCTGCAACCCGGTGACAAACTACACCTTTATTACAATCAATATATTTTAGACGAACAGGTTGCACCGGCAGAGTTACTGTTTGATGAAGGTGAATACAGCATTTGGTACAAGCCTTATGGTATGCGTTGCCAAGGCTCAAAGTGGAGCGACCACAGCACCATTAATCGCTACGCAGAGTTGCATTTACAACCGCAACGTAATGCCTTTATCATCCATCGCCTTGACCGCGCAGCAACCGGTTTATTGCTGCTTGGTCACAGTAAAAAAACCACCGCTGCTATTACTCAGTTATTTCAAAGCCGCGCACTGGAAAAATATTATCAAGTGATTGTCGAAGGCGAGTTTCCTAGCCAACCCATTAGCATTGGTAGCCCAGTCGATAATAAACCAGCACAGTCACATGCGACTCGTCTGGTCCATAATCCAGTGCTTAATCAATCAAAGGTGCAGGTAAAAATAGACACTGGCCGTAAACATCAAATTCGTATTCACATGGCTAGCCTTGGTCATCCGGTAGTGGGCGACCGTTTACACGGTCATAGTGACGAGCATTCACCTGATCTGGCACTGACATCGTGTTTTTTTCGCTTTGTTTGCCCAGTCAGTAACACCCTAAAAACCTTTGAATTACCCGAGCATTACCGTCCAGCGTTTATCGTCACCTAAGCAATAGCAATGTGATTCATAACCACAATCATTGTTCATCAACAGTCATGGAACCACACACTATGCGTCACATTATCATGTTACTTTGCCTTACTTTCAGCCAATGGGGCATAGCCGCCAGTTTACAACTGCCCGACAGTACTGAAACGGTAGTCGTTAACGGTAAGGCCTCTGAGCAATCTAGCGTGAAACTCGACTTAGCCCTGCCGGGTGGCATGCAACAGATAGCCTTTCGCTATCAAGCCCGTTACCGCGATAATGGCCGTCAAGATAACTTTATCTCTGACGTCGTTATCTTACGCTTTCGGGCCGAAGAACAAACCTATCAGTTAACCCTTCCGGCCATTAACTCAGCCTCAGACGCCAATCAATTTAATGCTCAACCCGCTTTAGGGTTAATCGATCAAACAGGCAAAACCATGGCGTTTACCCAAGATAAACTGATGAAATCTGGCTTACAAATTGGACGGGATTTTGCCCAAGAAATTGCTCAGTATAATGCCTCTGATGCCATAGCCACTATCGCACCGAATAAAGCCATAATCAGAAGATTAGTAACAGCAGCCCCAGCCATGGCAATAGCAAGCGAACAGGGCTCCCAAGTAATGAGCAATTCCGCAGTTCCATTGGTTAAAAAGCCTGAAGATATAACCCAAGCAGAAGTCAGTAGAATGCTAGATTATTGGTATCAAAAAGCGAATAACCACACCCAAGCCGAGTTTAAAGCTAAAATAAATCAATGATGATAGATTGCTATAAATCGAGTGTTGAATTTAGATAGCTTGAATTTAGATAGCCGCAAACATATCGATGATAATCGATTGGTTAGGAAATATATCGAAATATTATTGGTGCTAATGTCAAAAATTAGCACCCGCCTGTAGTTAAAGAATTAAAAAAAATATCCGCTTTATCGAATTAAGCCACAAAGTAATAATTGATAATAATGACTGCATTGTCGGAATCGCTGCCGTTGGTTACCCCAGCGCTAAAGTCAGTAAGATACTTTGAAGACCCCTTATGTGGATATATCCCCAAGAGTATTTTAGAATCAATTAAGACAATCAATTAAGATAATCACCTAGGCTTGCTTACATACCATATCTCCAGCTTTAGACACGCTTAATTATCTAATAAATAGTCAGTCGACTTTGTAGACCTCTTTTATATCGATTATTTATAGAAAAAAATAGTCCACGGTTAGCCACATGGTCACTGTTTTTTTCTTCAAATTTATAACATACATTTTATCAACATTCATGTTCTACAAAATACATTTAGGCTCAACGTCTTGGCTGGTGAACTTTTGCTATCGATTCATTTCAATGAATTAAAATCATGTCAACCTTGTTATTGAATCGTTAAATTGATGATGCCGTTGTCATCGCACTGCTATACTCCAATTTACGCTATTAAAAGCCTTGAGGTACTCTTTGTCCGAGCTAATTAATTATAAGCATTTGCGTTACTTCTGGGCTGTTGCACATGAAGGAAGCATAGCCAAGGCAAGTAAAAGCTTACATATAACACCCCATACTATTAGTGGACAACTCTCTTTATTAGAGGCTCGCATGGGCTGTGCATTGTTTGAAAAACAAGGGAGAAACTTGGTTTTAACGGAACCCGGGAGAACAGCGCTGAAATACGCTGATGACATTTTCAAATTAGGTCATGAACTCAGTAGTGTAATGCGAAGTTCTGCTTCATGTAACCAGACTGATTTTATAGTCGGTGTGGCAAGCTCTTTACCTAAAACGATTGTATGCAAAATTATTGAGCCCGCATTTCTCATACCTGCTGGCCTCAACCTGATAAGTACAGAGGGCCCAGTTTCAGGACTATTGGCAGATCTATCCATGCACAAATTGGACATGGTTATCAGTGATGCGCCGACTAACACAACCCTGGGAACAAGCGTTTTTAATCATTACCTTGGTGAGTCTGGATTAACCTTTTTTGGGGTTCCTGAACTCAAAAAACGATTAGCACCGAGCTTTCCAAAATCACTTCATCATGCTCCAATTTTATTGCCTACAGAACAATTTGGAATACGGCAGTTATTTGATGAGTGGATTCATAGCCAAAAAATATTCCCTGATGTCGTGGGCCAATTTGATGATAGTGCCTTAATAAAATCATTTGGACAACGAGGTCTTGGGGTCTTTTTTATGCCTACAGCGATAGCAGATGAAGTATGTCGGAACTTTGGTGTTCAAGTTATTGGGCAAACTAATGAGGTGAAACATAGGTTTTATGCGATTTCGGCTGAACGTAAAATCAGTCACCCTGCGGTTTTGGCCATTTGTAAGACGGCAAGGACCTCTATATTCTCTGATTGAGCTGCACATGTGTAAAGCATCTCCGAGCTTTAATGATGCTATTTTATCGATAAATTCTACTTAAAATGTCGTTTTATTCGACTGTTAACTAATCCCCCGGTGGTTAACAATCTAGGCTTATAAATACACCTGAAATTGGCCTAGGTATTAAGAAACAATGAAACGTCTTAATGAGGAAAATGAAGCGACGCGTGCGCAGTGCACCTTTAGTTTTCGCTCGGTGATCAGCTGGGCGTTCTTGATCCGAGTCGTCTTTTTCAGCATTTTTTGGGCATTACTTGTGCGTTGGCAACAAAGTTCGCTGGGGGTAGGCATTGTTTTTATTACCATTGCGAGCTTGCTCAGCCTCTATTTGGCACAAGGAATACAGCAGAAAAATCAGTGGCTAAGAAGCCCTCTCAATCTATTATCCTTTCTACAATACTTCATTGTACAGTCCTTACTTGGCGGGTGGACTATCGCAAAGCTGGCACTTACCGCTAAACCTAACCTTGCACCTGGTTTTATAACGTATTACACCAATTTGACAAACGAGTCCCAAGTTTTGACCTTTATGCAAGTCTTAAGTTTGTTGCCTGGTACGGTAAGCGCCAAGCAGAATGGTCCGGTGATCACCATTCATGTGATGAATATCAACGAATTTGATCATGCCGAAATCGACGATTGCCAATTGCGCATAAGCAAGCTTTTAGGTACTCCCGTTCAACCATTCGGTGAGGAGAAAAAATGATGACCTTTTTATTAATAGTCGCTCTAGCGTTGGCCATTTTATTGCTATTGAGTCTGCTGCGTCTATTGCGCGCGCCAAGTTACTCCGATTGCCTTTTGATAACACAGTTGGTGGGAACTATCGGTGTGGCTGTACTCGCGCTATTGTCGGTTATTCAAAATCAGCCTTATCTGCTCGATGTCGCCTTGGTACTTGCGTTGCTAACGTCAATGACGATTGTAACCTTTACACAACTTCGAGGAACACCTCAATGAATATAGCTGACAGCTTCAGTTTAATATTTTGCCTAGTAGGTCTTTTCTTCTTCTTTGCTGGCACGGTCGGCTTAATCCGGTTCCCGGACGTATTAAGTCGCTTACATGCCATAACAAAAGCCGACAATCTGGGTCTTGGGTTAATCGTAATAGGGTTATTACCACAGTTATCTTCGCCTACTGATGCATTGAAATTAATACTCATTTGGGGATTAGTCATTTTTTCAAGCGCAGCCTGTAGCTATTTGATCGCATCTCAAGTGATTGAGGAGCAATCGCCGCCGTATTCAGTTGAGGATAAATCATGAACCTTATGACAATTTTCGATGCACTGTTAATACTAAGCATCCTCACGCTTGGCTGGATGAGTATCTTTTCGATATCTCTGTTTCGCTGTATCGTATTTTTTGTTTGTTTAGGGCTTTTAGCAACCATTGTTTGGGGACAGCTCGGGGCATTCGACGTAGCTATTGCCGAAGCCGCTATTGGTGCAGGAATTACCGGCGCTCTGCTGCTGGCGGCATGGAACCGTATTAGGCCTCGCCATACAAAGGAAGTCGACCCAAGGCCTGCTTCGGCGAAGATCAACCCATCGGATACTAAAGAACATGTTTAATAAAATAGATATTGAATATGCAGGAGCCGCAGTCGATCAAAATGCATCAAACTTGATTGCCTCACTATTGGTCGCCGGGCTTTTATTTGTACTGATTCTAATAGTACTTAGCTATGACGCCCATTACGCGGGGTTAGAACCCTTAGTGACGCAGAGTATCGACCTCAGTGGTGTGACGAATCCAGTTACCGCAGTGTTACTCAATTTTCGCGCTTACGACACCTTGCTTGAAATCGCAGTGCTGCTGGTTGTAGTCATTGCTGTTCTGCCTATTAACGATCGTCATGCATCGTTCTTTAAACGCACCGTGGAAACAAAAAACAACCTTGTTCTATCGGCACTGCAGCGCTGGATTGCGCCTGCAATGGTGCTCTTTGCCGGTTATCTACTTTGGGCTGGTGCTTCTCAGCCTGGTGGAGCATTTCAGGCTGGCGCCTTGTTAGCAGGCGCTAGCGTGCTGCTTTTTCAAAGTAATACTTATCACGTCAACTACACGTCTATCATGGCACGCATTTTGTTGACCATTGGTTTGGCCGTCTTTGTCATCATCGGCACAGGGCTAATTTGGTTTGAAGGCGGCTTGCTTGCTTATCCATTAGCATTTTCAGGCATGCTTATACTCCTTATAGAGGCATGCGCTACCGTGTCGATAGCGCTTGCGCTAGCGTCGCTCTATAGCAGCCTTATTGATACTGCATATTCCACTGTCAGTAACATTACACATAGGCCTGCAAAATGACTTCCACATTACTTTACAGCCTTGCTGGTTTAGGTTTATTTGCTATTGGTCTTTTTGGCGTTGTTGTTGCTAGCCATGTGATGCGAAAAATACTGGCGTTAAATGTAATGGGCGTGGGTATCTTTATGTTCTTAATTGCATTGGCCAAGCACAGTCCAAATGTGTTCGACCCAGTGCCTCACGCCATGGTATTGACAGGCATTGTCATCGCCGTAGCAGGAACCGCACTGGCGCTTAACCTGATGGTTCGAATTCATAATATGGATGAGCCTAGCCAAGAGATACCCAAGTTATGAATAGCCTAACCTCATCGCTGTTCTTGCCAGCCATCGTATTTTTACCGCTAGTGGCATCGATAATCGCGTTTCTGATAAGTCGAAATAGGCAGCAAGGCCGTATCAATGTGTATTTTGCCATTTTGCAGTTTTTGGTGGTTATTTTAATGACCATTCTGTTTTTAAACGAGCAGACTTATCAAAGCGACCGCTATGTGATTGGTGGGTGGGGAGCACCTCTTGGCATTGACCTAGTCGTCGATGGCTTTTCAATCCTGATGATCGCGCTTACTGGATTGCTTACGCTCTTAATAACGATCTATAGCGCATCGTATTTTTCAGAAAATTATCCTTCAGCTGAAAAAGGCGTGCGTTTTTGGCCTCTATGGTGGCTATTAATCTCAGGGCTCAATGCGCTATTCGTGTCAGGAGATGCTTTTAATATTTATGTCTGTCTAGAAATTATTGGACTTTCTGCCGCTGCATTGGTCGCTCTGCAAGGCACTAGAGCGGCTTTAATAGCCGCGTTACGATATTTGTTAGTCGGTCTATTAGGTTCACTGTTCTATCTGTTGGCCATTGTAATTCTCTATCGTAGTCATGGAACGCTAGATCTCATGCAAATCGCAGCCAGTACGGATAATGGACTGCCTGATAAAGTCGCGATGATACTTATCACTATTGGACTGCTGCTCAAGATAGCCTTATTTCCGCTGCACTTTTGGTTACCCCAAGCACACGCAAACGCCCCAACACCAGTGAGCGCAATACTTTCTGCGCTAGTAGTTAAAGCTTCACTTTATATATTGATAAAATTTTGGTTTGACGTATTAGGTGAAACGACAACTTTTGGCGCTTCCCAAGTGTTGGGGGCATTGGGTGGTGCTGCAATTATTTATGGGTCATGGAGCGCATTTCGTGCCACGCAGTTAAAGGTTCTTATTGCCTATTCTACAGTCGCCCAACTTGGCTACATTTTTTTATTGTTTCCGTTAAGTGAGTATTCCATTGGTGTTAACTCGTTTTCGGGTTCAGCATCACAGGCAGCCATTTATTTCATCGTCGCACATGCGTGCGCAAAGGCGGCGATGTTTTTATCGGCAGGTAATTTGATCCTATCACAAGGTAACGGCGAGATTGCTCAACTCAAGGGTATCGCGATGCGCGAACCGCTTAATGTTTTAGTGTTTGCGATCGCGGGGATCAGTCTAATTGGCTTACCACCAAGTGCGGGCTTTATCGCCAAATGGTTATTACTGACAACGTCTATCGAAAGTGGTCAGTGGTGGTGGGTGATCGTAGTGATTGCAGGTGGTCTCTTAGGGGCTATGTATTTGTTCAAAATATTAAGTGTGGCGTTTTCTGGCAAAACAGTTGATGCAGAGGCCGCCTACCAGCAACCGAAAGAAAAAGTCTCCGGCGTCATGACCACGGTCGCACTGATACTTGCATTGATTACCTTAGCATTAGGTTTCAACTCAGAGTTTATTCTTAATATCAGCAATACAACAAGCGAGGTCATTGGCATATGAACCTAAGCGCACTATTACCCGCATTGATTGTAATTTGTCCAATTTTGGTGGGCTTTGCTGTAATGGCGACGCCGGAGTACAAAACTACCTTGCGTAGAAGCCTAAATATTGGCGGCGCACTGATCACACTCAGTCTGATAGCCATGCTGTTGTCGGGTGTATCCAATGGCTTAGATTTTGAAACTCGTCTGCCACTATTACCCAATATTGATTTTGTACTCCATGGCGACTCTCTGTCACTTCTCTTTGTCAGTTTGTCTGGATTCTTATGGTTATTTACCACTATCTACGCCATCGGCTATTTTAAAAACACACTTAATCGAAGCCGCTTTTTTGCCTTCTTTAGCTTATGTGTAGGCGCGACAATTGGATTAGCGCTTGCTGGCAATTTAGTGACGTTTTTGATCTTTTACGAACTACTCACACTCGTTACCTATCCGTTGATTGCTCATAAAGGGAACCCGGCATCAATCAAAGCCGCACGGATCTATCTTGTTTATACCATGATTGGCGGCGCATTGCTTTTAACCGGCGTGGTATGGCTAAAAGTGATAGCCGGCCCTCTCGACTTCACGTCAGCCGGGGTGTTGGAGAGAGTACCAGGCCTAGATAGGACACATTTACAGATAATTTTTGTACTACTTATTACGGGTTTAGGCGTTAAAGCGGCGCTGTTTCCATTGCATGGCTGGTTGCCTATCTCGATGGCCGCTCCTGCACCGGTCAGTGCCTTGTTGCATGCCGTTGCGGTCGTCAAAGCCGGCGCATTTGGTATTGTGCGAGTCGTTTACGATATTTACGGTGTTGAATTAACCAGAGACTTGGGACTGACCATTTTACTGGCAGCTATCGCCGGGTTTACCATTATCTACGGCTCTATTCGTGCCTTGAGTCAAGATGATCTAAAAAGACGACTAGCCTACTCAACGGTAAGTCAGGTGTCGTATATCGCACTCGGAACGGCGATTGCGGGGCCAATTGCGACTATTGGTGGCCTTATTCATCTGGTTCATCAAGGGTTAATGAAAATCACGCTGTTTTTCTGTGCGGGTAATCTCGCCGAAACGATTGGCGTTCACAAGATTAGCCAAATGAACGGCGCAGGCAAGCGCATGCCGCTTACCATGGCGGCGTTTACCATCGCTTCGTTTGGTATGATCGGCGTACCGCCGATCGCAGGCTTTGTTTCAAAATGGTATTTAGGTGTCGGCGCACTGGAGGCAGAGGCCTATTGGGTTCTCGGTGTTCTGGCCATAAGCAGTCTGTTGAACGCCGCTTATTTCTTGCCAATAATTCACGCTGTTTGGTTCAAAGAGCAAGATCAGCCGTGGCCCAAAAATTCACCAACATTAAGGTTAGAAGCGCATTGGATGCTGCTTTTACCCCCTTTGATTACCGCTTTTTGTGCATTCTCTGTGGGGCTATTTGCGTCTTCGTCTTTCAGTCCACTCGCGTGGTCGTCGTTAATCGCGGCGCGGGAATACCAATCAATCCTCCCAGACATTTCTGGCATAGTGCCTAAGTACAGCACCGGCCATCTTTGGATTTTGATTTTACCCAGTCTCTTGCTAACAGCCATGGCTTTTAAGAAATTACGAGATAGGGTGATCCTATTGACGCCTCTTGCACCACTGCCTGCATTGGCCGCGGCGCTATTTATCGTTAATGAAGATATAGTTGAACACTCTTTTCTACTATTGACCGCTGCGATTTGGTTTATTGCAGCTCTCTATGCCCAAGCTTATATGGCTATGGATAAGAAACGAAACCGATTTTACCTGTTCTTTCTACTGACGATGGTGGGCAACTTCGGCGTGGTGTTATCTCAGGAAATATCATCATTTATTACCTTTTTTGCTCTGATGAGTTTCTCTGCCTACCCACTGATCCTCCATTCAGAAAGTGACGAGGCAAAATCGGCGGCGACTACCTATATAAGATGGGTAATATTTGGAGAAATAGTCTTATTTCTCGCATTAGTTGGCAGGACTTATTACGATCAATTCGGGGGCGACCCGCTACCTATCGTGTGGGTATCCGCATTGTTGATTATCGGTTTTGGCGTTAAAGCTGGCCTTGCAACCTTGCATGTATGGCTACCCAAAGCTCACCCCGTTGCCCCCATCCCAGCCAGTGCATTGCTCAGTGCAGTTATGGTGAAAGTAGGTTTGTTAGGTTGGATACGTTTTCTCCCATTGGGTGATGAAGCTATAAATGTGCTGGCACAACCTATGATGGCACTTGGTTTTGCTGCGGCATTCTTGGCGGCTATTTATGGTGCACTCCAAGACAACCCCAAAACCGTATTAGCGTATTCAACCATTAGTCAGCTCGGCATTATTGTTGCCAGTATTGGCTTTGCCTTAGCATTCCCTGACAGCTGGGAGCTATTGTTGCCCGCCGTAGTGCTGTTCGCTATGCATCATGGGTTTGCCAAGGCAACCTTGTTTTTTAGCGTTGGACTGAGTTCAGCGCTAAAACCAACCAGTAAACTTGCCCCCTACTTATGGCTGCTGGTATTCATTCCCGCCCTATCATTAATAGGCGTACCCTTTAGCAGTGGAGCATTGGCAAAGGTATCGCTTAAAGATGCAACGTCAAGCTGGCCATTGTTCTCGACGCTTCTGATCATTTCAGCCATTGGTACTTCATTGCTAATGGTGCGATTTATCGAACTAATGAGAAAACAGGCCACCTTAAGTACACCCCACGCGACACAATGTTGGGGGCTTATCTTACCAACTGCGCTTTCAGCCTTTATGTGTGTAGGCTACATTTATACAAGTTCATTTTTTGAATTTAACAGTTACCACGCGATTGTATCAACACTAAGTTGGTCTGCGCTTTGGCCTGTTTTTGCTGGGGTGTTGGCTATGTTAGCCACTGCAAAACTGCGCGCCAAGATACCCACTCCACCCGCGGGTGATTTATTAGTCATCTATCGAGAAGTTGCACGGTTACTCGATAAAAGCATAAGAATAACAGTCGCTTTGAGTAACATAATTGCGCGCTATTTAAGTATTCTTGGTGACCACTCAAAAGTATGGGCGCTATCCATGCCAACCCGTTTAAGTAAGCAATTATCGATCGAGACTCCTGGCATGGTCATGGTCGTCATTTTAGCCGCGCTACTTTATTCATTTCTAACCTAACCCGATGCGTCAAATCAACAGCAGGAGATAAACCTATGAAACGTTTTAAGCATATAATCGTAAAAGTCAATGCGCCAACCAATCTTGAAATGGATATCGCAGTATTACGAGGCGTTGAATTGGCAAGAAAAATCGGTGCAAGAATAACCTTATTTGACGTAGTCGAACCGCATGAATCTATCCTAAGTAGTTATGCCGATATTGTCAGTCCATCGGAACTTACCGAACTGATTGTAGCGCAGCGGCTTGACCAACTTAATGAGCTAGTGGAAAAATTACACCGCAATGGTTTAGACATTTCAGCACGGGTTACTAGTGGTAAAAACTTTATCGAAATCGTTAAATTCGTCATTTTGAACAAGGGTGATTTACTGATCAAAGCGGCGAATAAAAGCGAAAAGAGTTTTGATAGCAATGACTTTCATATCATGCGCAAATGCCCTAAACCCGTTTGGCTTATTAAGGAAGAAAAAAACGATAACGTTAAAAAAGTATTAGCGGCAGTGGACCTTTCAATGGAGCAACATGCAGAAGGCCGCGCGCAAAATCGAATGATAATCGACATAGCCACTTCGTTGAGTCGATATAAAAATGCCGAGCTAACAATCTTATCGTGCTGGTCATTATACGGAGAAGAGGCTCTCAGACGCGGCGCATTCACTAGAGTCCCACAGGCAAAAATTGAAACATTATTAAATAATGAAGAGCGCGAATATCAAGAGAGCCTCAATATATTGGTTAACGAATATGCGGAGTTCAAGTTTGATCAACAATTAATGAAAGGCAAACCAAAACCCATCATCCCAGAGTTTGTAAATAGTCATGAAATCGATGTTGTCGTAATGGGCACTATTGGCCGCTCTGGCATTCCAGGCTTTTTAATCGGCAATACATCTGAATCGGTACTTCAGGCAATTAATTCGTCTGTGATCACCTTAAAGCCAGAAAATTGGGTGTCGCCGATTTATTAACAAGGACGTATCACTGTATTGGGAAAAGTCGAAGATATAAAGGTGCTTATGAACATAGTAACCTTGATACTTTTCATATTTACCTATCTTCGATTTGCCTATCTCTTTCTTAAAAATAAATTTGGCTCACAGGAGTAACACGATAAAAAAGCCAAGTACCATTGTTACCTTATCGAATAATGATCGCCAGTATCATCACCACATTGGTTAATAACATTTTAGCGGGTCGACTAACGTCGCTCGACCACTGATTAAAACCAGACGACGATGAAGCCTATCTAGATGAAAAAACGACCTACGACTCCGCTATCTAAACCTCAATAACGGCGACGTTTTCGACTGGCTCAATAATCGCTTAAACGCCAGTTTTTCACTATTGCGATATCCACTAATAACAATACTTTCAGAGGTATAAGCGGAATGATTACATTAACGTTTAGTGGCGTACGTTAATACCGAACACGGTATTTATTTAGACCATAGCGTAATTATAAGCAACAACTAACGTTGACAAATTTTACAATTAATCAGTCGAAAAATACGAGCAAAGTACAACAAATATTCGAATATAAATGATAAGCACCTCATGCTAAATTAAGCTTACCTTTCGGGTAAAAGCAGCTAGTCATTATCTTTTCAGCATTTGATAAATGTCATCACGAAGTGGGCAAAGCCAAAAAAGGCAGTGCTGCCTAATGCGACTACATCCTCACAGGAGAAGACGATTACAACCAAAGCATAATATAAGTATGAATTTAATCATCATAGGAGAAAACAATGGTTACTCTACATAAGTTATTGGTCGTTTCCCCTGCAAGCTCAATCCAGCCTTCGGTTATTGCGCAATCAATTAAAATAGCAAAAAATCATCAATCACACGTCACTTTCTTTAGCGTTGCGGAAGAAATCCCTAAAGATCAGCTTGCGCTAATAACCCTCTTGCCACCACAGGAGATCATGGACAATCTACTCAAAGAGCAACATGCCATTTTAAAAAACAATGTCGAGCAATTTCATCATAACTATCTTACTGTTGATGCACAAAATGCAATCGGTGTACCCTTTATTGAAGTGACTAAAAAAGTACAGCAAGAAAATTATGATCTGGTCATTTTAGCAGCAAAGACCAGTGAGCATCCCCGTAAAAGGTTTTTTGGTAGTACCACTATTCATCTCATGAGAAAATGCCCTTGTCCTGTATTAACGATTGGTACAAAAGAAGATAATCCCTTTAAGCGCATAGTTGCGGCTATTGATGTATATGCCCCAAGCGAAGAAGGCCTAGCGCTTAACCATAAAATTTTAACATGGGCCGCCGACTTAGCGGTGTCAGAAAATGCAGAATTACATGTTATTCATGCTTGGCAATTACCTAGTAAAGACTATTTAAAAGGTTGGGGCCATAACTCTAAAGTTGATCGACTCGAAATGATCATGAAGGAGCAACAGGATAGACAAAAACGTTTTGATAACATTATTGAAAGTAACTTTGCTGCTAACAATTTGCCCATTGCAAAACTTATTGAAGGTATTGCCCAAGAAGAGATACCTAAATACATAGAAGATCACGATATTAATCTTGTTATTATGGGCACGGTATGTCGAACGGGTATTGCGGGGCTGTTTATTGGCAATACGGCTGAATCTATCCTAAGTGAAGTCTCATGTTCAGTATTAACATTAAAACCGCAGGGATTTATGACACCCGTTAAGTAACGTTTCCTTTTATGGTAAAAAACGGTTTATTTGTTACGGTTACAAATTCAACCATGGGGGGGGATGCTTTTACCGCCGCTCATAAGAGAAAATATAATATTGCCGCTTAATTTCTTCAACGCGGCCAATAATATTAACATCATATTTATCAGTAAGGTATTCTTCAATAAGTCTAGGAAAGCTAACAATACTGATGCCTGCTTGTCCAAAAGACTTCATTAATGATCTACCATCACATTCTGCAACACTATTTGCCGAGAGATTATGCTTTTATAACCAAGATGATAAGCGGACTTTTACCGCTGATTTTTTGCGTTGCAAAACCCAAGAAAGGGCGGATAGCGATTGAGAAATTGAAATCAGTAAGTGATGACTCATATTTCAATCCTCTTAGCGGAAATCGATAGGGTCAGAGACAGCGAAAAAGACTTTCCTTAAAGAGCCACCCTCAATGTACTGGGCATATTATGCACTAGCAAATTTTGGCTATAGACACGACAGCAAAGCAACCGGAGTGGTTCGTTCAGAGGCATTATGGAATGACGGGTTTGCACTAAAACAACGTCTAGAAAATGCCAAATTCATGCAGCAACAGATAAAAAATGGGGTCAAGATAGTTTAACTTTAGGACGTTTGAGTGTAGAAACTTGAATCTGGATAATTTGAGTCTAGCATCGAGTTAGTTTGAGTCCAGATAGTTTGAGTCTAAATAGCTTGAACCAGAAAGTTTGAGTCTGGATAGCTTAAACCAGATAGCTTGGGTTTAGATAGTTTTAAGCAGATAGTTTGGGTTTATACTCAAGTGAATTCAAACTGCAGGTTTTAATTTCTGAAAGTTATCATTAATTGTATCACCGAGCGTGTCAGCAATATCGGGGAGGGTGATGCTA
>JBLHWB010000020.1:0-15226 GCA_047628915.1 Porticoccus sp.
CTTAATGCCATGGCCAATAAAAATAATTACAAAAGCACTGAAAAACATTATCGCTGCAGCTAATAATATGAAAAAGCTCAGTTGATTTTCAGGTTTAGAATCGTCTAGGCCTATGGCACTACCCAATACAATTACTGCCATTAAAGCAGGTAGGGCTTTTGGTGCTTTATGACTTGCATGCAGTGACCACTGTAAAGCGGCGGCGAAGACTAAAGTAAAGCCTGGTCCTTTCAATAGCCACAATAGTTCGCTAAGAAGATGATGCTCGCTATTATTTAGCGTGCTCAACAGTTGCGCTGTTGCATTGCATAGGCCGCCAGCAATAATCAAAAGTGCACCAAACGCTGCTGTTTGACCTGCTGAATTACTGTCTTGA
Source organism: Porticoccus sp. (assembly GCA_047628915.1). Lineage (GTDB taxonomy): Bacteria > Pseudomonadota > Gammaproteobacteria > Pseudomonadales > CAWVSB01 > CAWVSB01. Next base: position 377 of record JBLHWB010000020.1, read on the forward strand.
TAAATAATTCTGGCAGTGAAATATAGCCCTATAGCAGATAAGATTACGATTAAATATTCGATTAAAATCAAGTTGATGGTGAAGCCTTCATACATAGTGTGAGCCGCTCAAACATTTTGCTAGTAATGGAAGGCCAGTATTTTACGCTATTTCTAGGTTTTTTCCTGCAAACTCAGCACTTTTTCTGAACTATCATTCCGACTACAGTATGTATCACTATAGTCGGGTTCTATTGATTTCAGCTATCGTAATTAATCAACCTGGGGCGTTGGCCACATCTTTACGTAAAGTTTTTGCTGCTAGAAAGAAGCAACACGCCGATAAAAATACCGCTGCCGGTATTACCGATAGCATGGCATAACGCAAGGATTCAACACCAAGGCTTGGTTGTAAAAAATCACTTATGATGCCGACTGACGATGGCCCTAAGCCCAGGCCAATGATATTCAAAATCAAGAATAAAATCGCCGATGCGGTAGCGCGCATGCGTGCGCCAACTAAGCTATGAGTCGTCGCAATGGTGGTGCCTAAGTAGACATTAAACAGTAGCCCTGGGATTATCGTTAGCGTTAGTACCAAATAAACGTCATCAACTAAAAAAGAAGCGATTAGAAACGGTACACAAATAAACCCAGCAATGGTTGGCAGCCAGGCATACCAGCGCTTGTCTGTCAGCGCTAATTTATCGGCTAAAACTGCACCGCCAAATACGCCAATAGCGCCGGCCAGTCCCATGGTTAATGCCAGCCAAGTACCCAATTCACCCGTTGACATGTTGTAACTGCGAATAACAAAAGACGCCATCCAGTTAGATGACGCATATGAAGCAAAAGCTTGTAAGCTAGCGCCTAAAGCCAAAAATCTAAAGCAGCGACTTTGCCACAATAAGCCAATAACGTCTTTGAATGAGGAGTGCTCAATTTCTTTTTGCTTAGCATCAGCCATGCCTCTAATCGGTTCTGGCAACGTAAACCAAACTAACAGCGCCAGTATAACTCCCGGTGCACCTACTACTATAAAGGCTACCCGCCAGCCAAAATATTCGTTTAACCAACCACCCAGTAAAAAGCCAAATAAAATCCCAATATTCACCCCTGTCGAGTAAAAGCCCATCGCACTTGCTCTTTTTTCCGGTGGGAAAATATCAGAGATTATTGAATGCGACGGAGGACTGCCGCCGGCTTCACCAACGCCAACACCAATGCGCGCTAACAATAAATGCCAGTAGTTTTGAGCGAAACCACTAACTGCAGTCATAAAACTCCAAGTAAACAGCGACGCCGCGACAATATTACTGCGGTTGCCTCGGTCGGCCCAGCGAGCGATTGGTAAGCCAGCCGTTACATAAAAAACCGCAAAAGCAAATCCGGTTAATAAGCCCAATTGACCATCAGACAAGCCTAAATCTGCCTTTATCGATTCCTGCAAAATAGCGAGCAGTTGTCTGTCGATAAAATTGAACGAATAAATAATGGTAAGTAACACAAGGGCGTAATAACGGCTGCTAGCCGTAGCGTAAGGGTTGTTGTCTTGGGGCACTTGTATGTCTCCGATTTTATCTTTTATTGAGAAGGCAATATGGCTTAGTTTGGTGTTGGTAGCAATATAGAGAGGTATTGTTTGTAGTTATGATGGCTTATAACTGAAGCATGTCTTTTTTTCGCTTAACTATGGCAAGGTCTTAATCCAGTTACGCTTCTTTCTTGAGATTAGTCTTGTTAGATTGGTATCGGTGTCACAGGCGGTTTTACATTTTTTAGGCGTATTTTTGAATGTGTATATTTGTTGTTATCGGTAAGCCCTTTGTTAAAAAAATCCTACTGACTTGTGGTGTTATGACAGTTGGTTTTTTCCCTTTTGCTATTATTGCTAATGCTTCTATGTTTCCAGAAATTTTTTTTGATCCCTTAGATGGTAATTTCGATGCGTCACAATATCTAACCGAAAATGCCTATGGTTTTTTACCTGTCCCCGTTGTCATTACCGAACCGGCTGTTGAAGGTGGTTTAGGTTTGATGGGTTTGTTTTTTCATGAGGACAAAGAAGCGATTGCCCACAGAAAAAAGGGTATGCAAAGTAAACATGCTGCCCAGTACTTAATTCCTCCAAGCGTATCTGTTGTCGGCGCTGCCTACACCGGTAACGGCTCTTATGCCGCAGGGCTTGGCCACTTAGGTTTTTTTAATCAAGGTGAAATACGCTATTCAGGCGGGTTTGCTTATTCAGAGATAGACTTAGATTATTATCACTTAGGTGATATCGCATTAACTAAGCCGATATCAATTTCAACCAAAGGTTATGGCGTATTTCAGGCGCTTAAATTTAAAGCGGGAGGTCTGCCATTATACTTGGGGCCGATACAGCGTTACATAGAGGCCGATTTGACTTCTGATTCTGACTTAGGCGACAGAGTGTCTAATCCAAGTGGACAACAGGTAATTGCCAAACTAAGTGATTTTTTGGCACGAGAAGTGACAACGTCCGGACTGGGGTTAGGCATTGACTACGACACCAGAGATAATATTTTTACCCCAACCAAAGGTGCGTTTTATGAATTGTCTTATGTTGCCTACCGAGATTCTATCGGTAGTGATATTGAATATGATTGGTACCGATTAGATGGTCAAAACTACTTTCAGCTCAGTTCGGATTGGCGTATGGGTCTCCATGTCGTGGCTGAGATAGCCGATACCGATGGGCGCTTACCTCCCTTTGCTACGCCTGGTATTAATATGCGGGGAATTCCAGCAGCACGGTACCAAGGTTCTCATGTAGCTACGGTAGAAGGCGAAATTACATGGCAGGCAAATTATCGCTGGAGTCTATTGGGTTTTGCTGGCGCAGGGCGTGCAGCAAACTCAACTGCTGATTTTTCTGATGAAAACTCACAAGTCAGTAAAGGGGTTGGATTTCGCTATCTAGTTGCTAAACAATATGGATTCAATATGGGATTGGATGTGGCAACAGGGCCTGAAGACACCGTCTGGTACATTCAGGCAGGTTCAGCGTGGTAGCAAAGGCTTAGCCCAATGACTATTATTTTCCGCCCAGCGCTTATCGATGATGAAGAGATCGCCGTACCGCTGATTTTTGCCTCTGCCCCCGGCTGCTTTCCGCTATGTTTTTTCAGTCGATTATGAAGATCAAGCCTCAGATTTCCTAGCCTATTCGTTTAAGCGCGGCAGCGGTTAATTCGGTTGTGATAACCATATCGAGATGGAACATGATGGCGTAGTAGTCGCGATTACAGCTTATTATCATAACGGTAATAATTCGGCATTTGTGCTGACAGCTATTTATCATATTATGGTTTTTTACGGGCTGCGTAGGGCGGCCGGTGTGTTGATAAGAGGGTTTTAACCCTGCCGTCAAGGATGTGGTCTGTATTGGGCATGGTGGCGTGTTACCTAGCCAGCGAAGAGCTTGGTTTAAGTGCGAAGTTAATGAATCATTTAGCAAGTTTGGTTAGAGATGCAGGCTTTGCTGTGGCAAGCTTAGATGTTACTGAAACTAACCTAACAGCTCACTAGTTTTAGAAACGCTTAGGCTATATCGACGTAGCGTTTAATGAGAAAGATTTGCGCAGCAAATTTGGACAAATATGCCGGCATAGCGATATGGAGTTGAAATTGACATAGCCGCCCCAACAAAGAGTAGGCGTGATTGTATTGGCGCGGTATGATTACCGCTGGGTTTTTTTGTAGTCATTGCGTAATAAAAACCCTGCGCTTGGCAGGGTTTTTAAAGTGATGAAAAATAATTATTAATTGAGGAGATTTAAAATGGGAGTTTTAGTTGGTAAACCAGCACCAGATTTTACCTGTGCAGCAGTATTAGCAAATGGTGAAATTGTTGACGAATATACACGTTCAGAAGCGATGAAAGGCAAATATGGTTTAGTGTTTTTCTACCCACTAGATTTTACTTTTGTCTGCCCGTCAGAGCTAATTGCTCTTGATCATCGTATGGATAAATTTAATGCGTTAGGTGTTGAGGTGGTCGGTGTTTCTATTGACTCTCACTTTACTCACAACGCTTGGCGTAATACCGATGTTAATAATGGCGGTATCGGCGCTCTTAATTACACGTTGGCAGCGGATATAAACCATGACATCTGTCGTGGCTATGATGTTGAGTCTGAAGGCGGTATGGCTTTCCGTGGTGCGTTTATTATTGATAAAGAAGGCAATGTGCGTTCACAAACTGTTAATGACTTGCCGTTAGGTCGTAACATCGATGAATTAGTGCGTCTTATTGAAGCATTGCAGTTCCACGAAGAGCATGGTGAAGTTTGCCCAGCAGGTTGGACTAAAGGCGACAAGGGTATGGTTGATTCACCAGAAGGTGTTGCTTCATACTTAGCTGAGAACGCAGACAAGCTATAAGTCAGTCTGAATGTTGCAGTAAAAAATGTGGGCTTGCCCGCATTTTTTTTACTTTAATAAGAGGTTTATTTGGTTTCTAGTTTTTTAACATCTGCTCAAGTAATGCGCACAGCGATGAAGGTTGTAATTTTATCGTGGATGGCTGTTTCATCTTTATTAGTTAATGCTCAGTCCATTGACTCATCACAGTTGTTTAGCAAATTACACGACAGCGTATTTCAAATCCGTATTATCGATATTGCCTCTAATCAAAAGTCATCCACCGGCACCGGTTTTGTGGTCGATGACAGCGGCACTGTGGCGACAAATTATCATGTGGTGTCTAACTATATAGAGCGGCCAGAAAAGTTTCGCATCGAATATGAAACTGATAGCGGTAAACAGGGCGTGCTAGCGCTAGTTGATGTGGATGTAGTGAACGATTTAGCGCTGCTTGCAGGCAAAGATCTAGCAACTCAGCCATTTATTTTGGCAGAGAATATGCCTGCTAAAGGCCAGCCAATTTATTCGATGGGATATCCGCTGGATTTAGGTATTACTGTTATACCCGGCACCTACAACGGTATTCCTCCCGCGAGCATTGATCGTATTCACTTTTCTGGCTCGCTTAACTCTGGGATGAGCGGTGGCCCATCAATGAATGCATTGGGGCATGTGGTGGGCAGTAATGTGGCGACGGCAGGTAATCAGGTAAGTTTCTTAGTGCCAGTAAAAGCGTTGAAAAATTTATTGGCGCACTATTATGTGAATGACAGAGTGACTGATTTTGACCGGCGGATGACTGAGCAATTAACCACGCAGCAGTCGCTATTAATTAATAGTATGTTAGAGCAAGAATGGCTAGCTAGCGCTATTGGCGAAGCCATGGCCATTGGTGAGATACCGCCTTTTATAAAATGCTGGGGTTACACTGATGATAATAAAAAGAATTTATTTGATTCGGTTTCTAAGCGTTGCGAGACCGAACAAGATATATACGTGGGTCGTGACTTTAGAACCGGTAAAGTAGAATTAGAGTTTTTCTGGTTAGAGTCTGTCGAGTTAGATATCTGGCGCTTTAGTCACGAATATGAAAGAGTTTTTTCTTCTTTTATGCCTGGTAATCGCGCCACTAGTGATGATGTCGGTAACTTTTCTTGTCAGCAAAAATTAATATCAGTCAGTGACAATAGAGCTGGCAGTAAGGCAGTGTTTTGCACTCGAGCGTATAAAAATTTTGGCGGCTTATATGATGTGTTGTTTGTGCAGGGATCACTTGCCAATAACACCAAGGCTTTTGTTAGTCATTTTACTTTGTCGGGTGTCGGCATGGATGAGGCGACTCAGTTTATGCGCCAATTTATGAAGGTAGCACGATGGGACCAGTAGTCGAAGTACACTCAAGAGCGGGTCGTCTGTTATCTCGCCAGCGAATGCCGAGTGATAGTTTTACGGTAGGACGTGGTTACAATAATGACTTACTGCTAGATGATCCTTATGTTAAAGCCGAGCATGTTCATATAAAAGCCAATGAAAACGGCGACTGGCGTATCGTCGATGCTGATAATCCTTATCAAGAGGCGGTTGTTCAATCAGGTGAAGAGTTGGTTGTTGGCAAAACGCGGTTAAAGATATTCGACGCAACCTATGCAGTACCGACAGCCAGAAATGTGAACGATTTCGAGTCAAGTTTAATCAGTAGCGGGCGGTTAGCTGTTTGCGTGGGCTTAATGCTGCTGGCGATGGTATTACAGGCGGCTGAGGCTTATGTTGCATCTGCCAGTGAGGTGCGCTGGACCATTGTGTTTAGCGAAGCACTTGTCGCTGGTGCTAGCTTTATGTTTATTGCTGGATTCTGGGCTTTGTTATCTAGATTGCTCCGCCATGAAGAGCGTTTTTTACCACTGTTAACTGTGTTGTTAAAAGTCAGTGTGTTGATGTGGCTAGTTGACCTTGTCATTAGCCTGTTAGGATTTAATTTAAATGATCCTGTGTTGATTTTCATTGTTGGTGCATTATTAGCTGGCGTCATAACGGCTTACTACTTTTATGCGTGTTTGGTATTGGTTACTTCACTGGGCCGGCGAGTTCAGTCAATAGCATCTATAGTTGTGGGAATTATGGTGACTTTGTTAATCAGTGCCGATCTGGTGATTGGGGTAGATAAATTTAGTGCCGGAGTTAACTATTCTGGATCAATGTATCCATCAGTCGTTATTGCGGCAAATGGTATTAGCGTAGAAGATTTTATTAGCGGCACAGCAGATGTATTTGCTAAAGCCGATGAGAATAAATTAGATCAGGACTAAATAATACTGTCGCGCCAGCCACCCAAATCTTTCCAGCGATTAATAATTAGGCAGAATAAGTCTGCGGTTTTTTCGGCGTCGTAGTCGGCTGAATGTGCTTGTTTGTTATCAAATTCTAAACCGGCGGTTTCACAGCTTTTGGCGAGAACGGTTTGGCCGTAAGCGAGTGCTGCTAGGCTTACCGTGTCAAAATTTGAAAACGGGTGAAACGGGTTGCGCTTGATTAATTGTCGCTCGGCTGCAGCGTTTAAAAAGCTTTGATCAAAGTGTGCGTTGTGGCCGACTAAAATAGCGCGCGTACAACCATGTTTTTTAATTGCAGTGCGCACATGGCCAAACATTTCCTTCAGGGCTAAATCTTCTGCCATGGCTTTGCGGCTAGGGGCGAAAGGGTCAATGCCGGTGAACTGCAGCGCAGCTTGCTCAAGGTTGGCACCCTCGAACGGTTTAACTTGGTAGAAAAAACTTTGTTCTCTAAATAACTTCCCGCTAGCATCCATGTCTACCATGCTCATGCCTATTTGCAATAGCGCATCTGTTTTGCTGTTAAAGCCTGCTGTTTCTAAATCAACTATTACGGGTAAAAAGCCACGAAATCGTCGGCCCAGTTTAGTTTTTTTTGTGTCACTTTCAAATTCGTTAGACATTAAATTTTCCGTTAAATAAGTTCGGCTTGCCAAGAGATAGTTTGGCCGCCAAGCAAAGGTACTAGTTCTTCGCCAGCAAAATCTAAGCTAGCAGGAACAACTTGGGATTGGCGGCTAAGTTTTACTTTGGCGGTATTACGAGGCAGGTTATAAAAGTCTGGACCATTAAAACTGGCAAAGGCCTCTAGTTTATCCAGCGCATCTGCCTCGTCAAAAATTTGCGCGTATAGTTCGATGGCAGTATTTGATGTGTAACACCCTGCGCAACCACAAGCAGCTTCTTTGGTATTTTTAGTGTGCGGCGCGGAGTCAGTGCCTAAGAAGAATTTTGGGTTGCCGCTGGTTGCCGCTGTTACTAAGGATTGCTGATGGATGTTGCGTTTTAGTATAGGTAAACAAAAAAAATGAGGACGCATACCACCTGCTAGCATGTCATTGCGGTTATATAGTAAATGTTGAGGGGTAATAGTGGCGCCAATATTAGCCGGTGCATTAATAACAAAATCTACCGCATCTTTGGTAGTAATATGCTCGAACACAATTTTCAACTTGGGGTAACGGTCGACAATATCGGCCAATATAGTTTCTATAAAAACTCTTTCTCTATCAAATATATCAATATGGGTGTCGGTAACTTCACCGTGTAGCAGTAGCTTCATGCCACACTCTTCCATGGCGGCAATAGCGGGGTAAATTTTTGCTATATCGGTAACGCCGCTATCAGAATTAGTAGTCGCCCCGGCGGGGTAAAGCTTGGCAGCATGAATATGCGAGTTTTCCGCTGCTTGTCTAATGTCTTCGGCGCTGGTGTTGTCAGTTAAATAAAGCACCATTAACGGCTCGAAGCTGCGCCCAGCTGGTAATGCGGCCAATATACGGTCGCGGTAGCTCATTGCCCCTGCAGCGGTTGTGGCTGGTGGGCTAAGGTTTGGCATCACGATAGTGCGGGCAAAGATACGGCTAACGTCGTCAACAGTGCGGGTGAGAGCATCGCCATCGCGCAGGTGAATGTGCCAGTCGTCAGGTTGGGTGATGATTAATTCTTGCATGCTGAACTCGTTTAGCTATGTTGCGCGTATTCTATCGTATTAGGGCTATTGGCAACAGGCTTGAGCGTTGATCTGGGTGGGAAAACGCCGCTAAAAAGTATAGAATACGCGCCTTTTTGTGCATAAGCGTTAAGTTGGCCTAGTTTAATCAGTGGAGTAGAACATGTCGGATATCAATAAAGTTGTTTTAGCCTATTCAGGAGGCTTGGATACTTCGGTGATTGTTCGTTGGTTGCAAGATACCTATCAGTGTGAGGTGGTAACCTTTACTGCCGATATCGGCCAAGGTGAAGAAGTTGCGCCAGCTCGTGCTAAGGCAGAAGCTTTAGGTGTTAAAGAAATTTACATTGATGATTTGCGTGAAGAATATGTGCGCGATTTTGTCTTTCCAATGTTTCGCGCCAACGCTATTTATGAAGGGGAGTACTTATTAGGTACTTCTATCGCGCGGCCGCTAATTGCCAAGCGCTTAATTGAAATTGCCAATGAAACCAATGCCGATGCAATTTCACATGGCGCTACCGGTAAAGGTAATGACCAAGTGCGATTCGAGCTAGGCGCTTATGCGCTTAAACCGGGTATTGAAGTAATAGCCCCTTGGCGTGAATGGGACTTAACTTCGCGTGAAACCCTAATGCAGTATTGTGCAGATCGTGACATTCCGGTTGATTACGCTGGTGGTAACAAGAAAAAGTCGCCTTATTCAATGGACGCGAATTTACTGCATATCTCTTATGAGGGTGGCAATCTAGAAGATCCATTCTGGGAGCCAGAAGAAGACATGTGGCGTTGGTCGGTATCACCAGAAGCGGCACCAGACACGGCAACCTACATAGAACTTACCTATCGACAAGGTGATATCACCGCTATTGATGGCACTGCCATGAGCCCTGCAACGGTGCTTGAGTATTTGAATACTGTTGGCGGCGCTAATGGTATTGGCCGTCTAGATTTGGTTGAAAACCGCTATGTGGGCATGAAGTCTCGGGGCTGTTACGAAACGCCTGGCGGCACCATTATGATGAAAGGCCATCGCGCCATTGAGTCAATTACTTTAGACCGCGAAGTAGCCCATTTGAAAGACGAGCTAATGCCACGCTATGCCAAGATTATTTATAACGGTTATTGGTGGAGCCCAGAGCGCGCTATGCTACAAGCGGCGATTGATGACTCACAGCAGTTTGTTAATGGGGTGGTTAGGCTTAAATTGTATAAAGGTAATGTTGTTGTGGTTGGCCGTAAATCAGAGAATTCATTGTTTGACGAAAATATCGCCACCTTTGAAGATGATGCTGGTGCGTATGACCAAAAAGATGCTGAAGGCTTTATTAAGCTAAATGCATTGCGCCTTCGCATAGCGGCGAATAAAGGCCGTTCAATGTTGTAACAATGCGCTAGATTTAACCGCCTGCAAAGCCAGCTTTGCAGGCTTTTTTGTTTATATAGAGTGCACATTAAGCTATGATTTTACCCATGCAACACTAAATGGAATTGGTAGGCGCTAATGTTTTTAGAGATAATCGACAGCAAGTCTAAATCGCTAGATAACGAGCGTATTCGCGTACCTGAAAAAACCGCGAAGAATGTGCGCCGTTATTTACTTATTCTATTGGTTGTTTTACCGATATTAGTCATTACTAGTCTGCAGTGGTATTCAGTTACTAGCAACGAAAAAGTACTGTTGCAGCAAGCTAGGCTGATTTTGAATAATGCTACTACTGAGTCCCAGCGCCATACCGATAGATTTTTAAATAACGCGATTGTCCAGGCACAGGTGGGTGCAGGATTAGTTAATGCGGCGGCGGTTAATGTCGATAACTTTGAGCAGATTGAAGCACATCTGTTAGTTTTGTTAGAAAATCATCCCGAGTTTGCCGGTTTATCTTTCGCCAAAGCAGATGGCAGCTATCTTTATACTTCGCGGGACGAAAAATTAGCGAACAGCGGCTTTTTGGTCAAATATATTGATGCTAGCCAGCCTATCAAACTAACCAAACTATGGCGGCGCCATAGCGCCTCGGTAGACAAACATGATGAGAGAGTGGATGAGAATGACGATTTTGACCCTCGCAAACGCTCTTGGTATGTCAATGCTGTTTTAGAAAAGCAATTGGTCTGGACTGACCCGTATGTATTTTTTACCGTTAAGCGTTTTGGTGTTACTTCTTCAATGCCGCTGCTGTCAGCAGGCGGAGACGTTGTTGGTGTCATTGGTATTGATTTAGAACTAGCCGAACTGAGTGAGTTTTTAGGAAAATTACAGATTAGTCAATCAGGTTCTAGCTTTATAGTTACCGATGATGGAGTTCTGGTTGGCTCGTCAGGCATGGCTGATGAATTTAAATCTATTGCTGGCAGCGATCAAGCTTATGCCATTAATGTCATGCATTCAGATTATCCTGTTCCCAAAGCTGCGTTTCAGGCTGTTTTTTCTGAACAAGGTAACTCAAGTTTTTCAATCGATGGTAAAGACTATTTAGTCGACTCAATGCAGGTAGAAATATCTGCTGGTAAGCATTGGACTATTGTCACCTATGCTGATCAGAATGATTTTTTATTGGCTATTAGAGACAATGAACAAAAGAAATTGTGGTTGGCTATTGTCGCGGTTGCACTGGCTATAGTGTTAGGAGGCTTGCTTACTAAAACCGTGTGGCGGCCGGTTGTCGTTTTAGAGGGGCAGGCTAATACTGACCCGCTAACAGGCGTGTATAACCGCCGTTTTTTACAAGTTAGAGCAGAAGAATTGATCGCCACAGCGGTTAAACACGAACGACCTCTCAGTTTAGCTTTTTTGGATCTGGACCGATTTAAAGTGGTTAACGATACTCACGGGCATGATGTGGGTGATGAGGTTTTAAAAGTTTTCGTTGATCGGATAAAAAATCAGCTCAGATCAATCGACTTATTTGCTCGTTTTGGCGGCGAAGAATTTGTTGTTATGTTGCCTGATTTAGATGAAATTGAGACGGCTCAAGCGATAGATAATGTTCGCAAGGCAATACATCAGCCTTATCAAATAGGTGATTTAAGTATTGATATTTCTTTTAGTGCGGGTGTGGCTAGCTTAAGCTCGATGAGTGATAGTTATACCGCGCTGTTAAAAACAGCTGATCAGGCTTTGTATAAAGCTAAAGAGTGCGGTCGAGACCAAGTAGTAACAGCTTCAGCGATGGCGTAAATCGTAGGGTTTTTTCTCATTTAACATTAACCGATTTGATAGGGTTATCACATGTCCGGCATCAGGGCTATTCAGCAACGTCTAATTCTTATTGATGAAAGCAAGATTTTTCAGTGGGCCGTTGTTACGGTCATTGTTATTTCGGCCTTATCCATAGGAGCGAAAACTCACGAAATACCGGGCCAAGCTGAATCAGTATTAGGCTGGCTGGATACGGCAATTACTGTGTTTTTCTTGATTGAAATCTTAATCCGCTATTCTGCCAGTAATGGCATTAAAGATTTTTTTAGCAAAGGTTGGAATATTTTCGACTGCCTAATTGTGATTGGCAGCCTGATACCCACCGGCGGTTCAGGTATTCTTCTGGCGAGGTTGTTGCGCGTGTTTCGGGTATTACGCTTAGTGTCTATGGTGCCAGAGCTGCGCCTGCTCATTAACGCGCTGCTAAAGTCGATTCCGCGCATGGGCTATATCGTGCTGCTAATGTTTGTCATTTTTTATCTTTACGGTGCGGCTGGTAGCATTATGTTTGAAAATATTAATCCTGTATTGTGGGGTGATATTTCCATTTCAATGCTGACCTTATTTCGTGTTGCCACTTTTGAAGATTGGACCGACGTAATGTATGAAACAATGGACGTCTATCCTATGAGCTGGATATTCTATTTATCGTTTATTTTCTTAACCGCGTTTATATTTTTGAATATGATGGTGGGTACGATATTAGATGTGATGGGGAAAGAGGAAGAAGCCTATAGAGCGATAGCCCATGGTGAAACTGTAGAAGGCGGTGAGCCTGCTAGTAGAGCGCAAATAGAAGTGCTGGAGCGAGAAATAGGCGAGTTAAAAGAATTGATATTGAAGCAGCAGCGGTGACTGTTACACTTTGTTGGCGTTAAGTACTAATAGAATAAACAACGGTTTAATCTGGAGAAGAATAATGGAAAAAGATACGCATTCAATAACCATGGGCTACTTGTTGTGGGTATTTGGCTTTCTGGGCGCTCATCGTTTTTATTACGGTAAGCAAATCACCGGTGTTATTTGGTTTTTTACTTTCGGGCTATTTTTTATTGGTTGGATTATCGATTTGTTTCTAATTCCATCAATGGATAGAGAGGCTGACAATCGCTTTGCTGAAGGTGCGATTGATTACAATTTAGCGTGGATATTTTTAACCTTTTTAGGTGTTTTTGGTATCCATCGTTTTTACCAAGGTAAGATTATTAGCGGAATTATTTATTTGCTAACAGTCGGCCTATTTGGCTTTGGGGTATTGTATGACTTCTTTACGCTGAACGAGCAAGTGTCGGCGGTAAATAGTAGTCAAACTTAATTATATAAAACCGCGGTAAGCGGCTATATACTGTTATACAATCAACGGCTAATGACTCGCTTGTATCACCCTGTATTGTAATTGTCAGTTAGATGACGATGGCATTGTATCGGTTGCTATCGTAGTTCAGATGAAGTGAAAAGTTGGCGCGTAGATACTGTCGAGCGCAGGCGAGAAATTTTGGTTAATGCCGACAAACGGCGAGCAGTGAGTCCTCAGCGGCGGCCAAAGTGTTCTTTGTTAATCAACTGTTCAGGATGCTGTGGTAGGATATTATTATAATAAAACAGTGCTATTTTCGGCTTATGGCTGCTTTTTCTCGTACTAAAAAAATAGTCGACTTACTGTTACGCACAGTAGGCTTAATGCTATTGAGTATGACTGCTCAGGCAACGATTTATGTAGTAGATATAAACGGTATAGGTAACCCTAATGGTTGCTTCTCACTTGATAGTACTCATAACGATATTTCTGTGGCGCTAGCTGCAGCGCGTATTGACGCCACCCTAGGCCCTCATACTATTTATATTTGTGATGGGGCATACAGCGAAGCCGGTTCTTTAAATATCACTAACGACAATTTGATAGGCTTAACTGTTCAAGGGGAGTCTTTAACGAATGTTGTAATTACCGGTGCAGCTGGTGCCGATATGTTTAATGTGCATCGCGATGGTGTGACGTTTACTAACTTCACGACTAATTCTGGTCGATTTGCTTTTGAGACCAATGCGACAGGCACTGATATAACCTTAGATACCGTTATTATTAATAATACAGCCAATGATTCGGTACGTTTAAATGCCAATACGGTTACTCTCACCGACGTTACAATTAACAACACCGGCACGACTGCTAATCACGATGGCATTTTGGCTAATGCCACAGTTGACGGTGCTTTCACTGCTACCCGCTTAACTATCAATAATTCTGGTGGGTACTGTGCTCGCTTACGTGGCGGCGAGCCTGACACCCTAGTGACGTTTACTGAAACAGTGTTAACTAATTGCGGCAGGATTGGTTTACGCACAGAAGCCGCCGCGGATAAATTAACTATTGATGATATTACTGTTAATGGCACGGGTGATAATCATTGCTTGCAAGTGCTAGGCGGCGATCTTGCATCAAATGGTAACGTCAGGATTACCAATGCCACATTAAATGATTGCGGCGATGCTGGCAACGACGCGGGTCTATTTCTGAATGTTACTGGGGGTGATACGGGTGCGATGGTTGACGTGTCGGACATCACCGTAAATGACTCGGCAGGAAGAGGCATCTATGTTAATAATGCCAGAGCAATAAATGGAGGAATAGTTACGTTTGATAACTTAATAGTAAACACCACTAATAATGCCGAGGGAATATATTTCAATAATAGTCATTATGCTCAAATTACCGATCTTATTATTTTCGATGCTGGTACACATGGCCTGTATGTGAGTGGCGGCGATTTTATGGCCATTGGTGTAGACAATTTATCTGATAACACTATTACTAATAGTGGTGACGACGGCATCTACCTAGCTAATAATGCTAATGATAATACGTTTAATAAATTTGTTCTTACCAGTAATACCGATGATGCGATCTATATAAACAATAGCAAACGTAATGTTTTTACTGATATAGAGATTGACCAAATGAATGTGGGGCGAGATGGAGTTGTTCTCGACAATAACGCTAACGACGATGATTTTAATAACGTTAATGTAACCAATACCATCGGCGATTGCGTTCGTGTTGATGATGGCAATAATATGGACTACATAAATTCGACGCTAAGCAACTGCGCCGGTTACGGCTTTAATGCGTCCCCTGCAGCTGAAACGGGCCTGTATTTAGATAATGTTGATATCAGCGATACTCGTAACCATGCCTTGTATGTAGGAAATTATACCGCCGGCAATATACGCCTATTTGATGTGACAGTAACGAATGCTGGCGGTTATGTGCCTGGCCCAGCT
>JBLHWB010000021.1:0-14972 GCA_047628915.1 Porticoccus sp.
CGATGGCGGTAGCAAATAATCGGTATTACGATCGGCGGTGATGAAGCGGCTCATAAGGTTGTCTGTATTGTCTGTTTGAAGCCGATATTATCGCATTAATTGGAGGTGAAGTCCGACAGGCTGCTAGCGCGATAAAATATATCTTCCCGGGCGTTAACAAGTTTTACCTGTTTATTAGTAATTGGAATTTATAGTCAATTTTATACCGCCTTTGCGCCGAGCGAAAGCACAGTAAAGTATGCAAAGCACTTAAAGCCAATAATTTTTTTCGATAGACTCAGATCCTCTATTTATAAGTCAACAAGAACCGGATGGTTACAATGGATTGGCAGACTTGGCTTTCTCTATAACTTACTTTTTCGACCCTAGTTGCGTTGTTGTCATGGGTATTGCTTCCCATATGACGATGATGATCGCGCCGACACCATTAAGCGCTAGTGGTATTTTAACGGGAGATGAAGCCTTATAAGGGTTTGCAAATCTTGGGCTGATTACTATTGCGATTATGTTTTAATTGCTGCGGGTTTGCATTCATCGAGTGGTATTGAGTTACGCGTCAATAAAACCTTAGGGCAGCCAAAGTATCTTCGTGGTGCCTTGCTAACGACCTTTTTGCCAGTTACTTTTCAGTGGCTTTTTAAATAATATCCCCGTTATGGCGACGATGATTTCTCCCGTTTGGGCCTTGTCTCTTAGAATTAATATTTCCCCCTCGAAATTAATGATCCCGTTGAGTTACAGCGCTATTTTGGCGGTACTTTAACGCTTATCGGTTCAAGTACTAATCTGATTGTTAATGGGAATAACTGATGTTGACGGATGAACCTGCCTTTTCGCGATTTTTAGTTGCATTGACAACAATTTGCTCCCTAACGGATGACTATATTGTCGTTTAATCGTTTGGTAAAAAAGTTCTTATAAATATTGGTTAGACTAAAGTAAGTCACCAAATACTCTAAGGCTAGCTCATCGTTCACGATAATATTGGGCGGCACGTCGAGTGCCTAGGTGCATATAACGAACATTAACGATACCCTTAAAAAGTAAAGTTGTGTACAAAAAAAGCTAATTATTTTATAGGACTTATGAATCCCGCAGGTTTTACTGTAATTAGTGAAGAGTCAATTAATTGTAATATTATTTCAGCTGTATTACCTATTAATAAGCCAGGGATCCCTGTGCGGGCCACTGTTCCCATTATCACAACGCCAATATTATTTTGACGAACAAAATCGGGGATGCATTCCTTTGCCACACCCTTCATTAAATGTTTTTCACATTGACTATCGCTGTAGCGTGCAATTAAATTGTCTAGATACGTTTGATTATATTGCTCTTCTTCGAGTAAAGCCTCTAAAACTTTTTCCTCTGATACGTTTAAAAAAGTACTATCGCGCAATGCATTTTCTCCATACAGCGACCAACAGGAGAGAATGTGCAAATCACTATTTTGCCAATGAGCAAGCGACGTAGCTAAATCCATAATTAATGTGTTGAGCGCCTTACCTTCCTCGTTATCTTCTAAGTTTAAATCAATAGCGGCGAGAACACGCTGACATGCTAGTCCCTGATTGGATTTAAGTAACCAGACCGGCTGAGGACATTTACGCATCAAATGAAAATCATCACTGTCAAAACTACCTTTATGGTCATTGGCGACTTTAATCAGTAAATCATGCTTTCCCTGGAGTATCTGCCGTATTGTTTCAATAAAAATTCGGCCAGACAGTACCTTAATGATGACATCAATATTTTTTTGCATAAGAGCGGCCGCCGCTACTTGAAGTTCTTGACATCTTTTTTTTACAAGCATGTCAATCAATTCTGCAGCGCTAATAATACCTTTGTATTCTCTAGCTATATTTTCAGGCGCATCGATAATATCCATGAGTGTTAAGCGTCCATTGCTCGGTGCAGCGAGAGCAGCGCCTCGATATATCGCAGAGTCATTACTTAAATCTACATTACCGTTGACTATAACTAATATATTTTTAAAATTTTTCATATTAAATATTCCTATGCTTACAGTTAATGTTAAAAAGCCACACTATATTTTTAATAAAAATAGTTAACTCATTAACCAAATGCCAACAAGCATGTTGTAATCAATAAAATTGCGATAAATATAATGCCAGGATGAGACACGTTGATTAATCCGCCGGATAAAGGTAACTTTTTTGACCAAAGTGGGTGAGCCCGGCGAGTGTGCAAATAATTATTCACGGCGTAGTGGCGACTGCTTAGTATTTGACCTGCATGAGAGAAAAACCGTTTCCCGTAGTCAGCAAGTACTTCAAAAATAATTACAAGGTCACCCGCGGGTAAAGGTTTTATGCGTGCTACATAGCGGTGGAATCCAAAGTATAACGTCAGTCCTAAGATAAACGGCCACAGCGCACTCGACAGCACCCTCCCTGTAAACAGAGCTGGCAAGAACCCTTGTGCTTGCGGCAACGTGTATAAGATTCCAAGCGATAACAGAAGTATGAGGGTATAAGCTGCGCCAGCTGCCCAACCAAGCTGAGAGTCTTTCCCTGCCGTTGCGCTTGCATCTCGCATTAAGCTCATAAATCGCAGCATTAAAAATGTAGTGCCTATTGCCGTAATCGGCAATGCACTCGCTAACCAACTGATATCGGTAATCGATACTTTGAGCGCTGCTTTTGCCAACGCCCCGCTAGTGAGGGGGAGTCCAGCCAGCGCGAGGGCCGGTAATAAAATACCGAGCCAGATAAGTAGGCCGTAACGTTGATGAGAAAGGTAGTGGCTAAAGCCTACGCTTAAAAAAAGAGCACCTTTAGCTAGGCCATGATGCACCGCATACAATACGATTGCGGGTAAAAGCACTGGCCAAATTTGGGGCTCCATCAAGCCTGCACCTATGCCCGCCGTGATAATACCCATTTGACTGAGCGTTGAGTATGCTAGTAGTGTCTTTGGATTGCGTTGCACAACACCTGCGATAATAGCGAGAAAGGCCCCCGTTAAGCCGAGCGTGATGAAAATAACACCAAAATTTACGAAGGCAACTTCACCCAACGGCAGAAACTTAATCCACCCCAACAGCCCCGCCTTTACCATAATGCCACTAAGCAATGCACTGGCTGGTATCGGTGCGACGGGGTGCGCGCGCGGCAGCCATACATGCAGAGAAAACACGCCAGCCTTCACACCGAATCCGGCTAGCAATAGGCCGATGACCCAACTAGGCTGCGACGTAATATCGAGTTTGCCCAAGTTTTGATATTCATTACTGACAGCAAGACCGGTCATGCCAGCGAACAGTAAAACTTCGCCAATAATGGCCCATTGCATATACGTTTTACCTGCCCTCCGTGCTTCGTCAGTACCGGAGTGAATCACTAAACCATAAGCCGCTAGGCTCATCAGCGTGAAAAAAGTGATAAAACCAAACAGGTCCTGAGCGAGAATCAAACCGAAATTACCGCTCATGGCCAGTAACAAAAATAGCGAGAAACGCACCTTGTGTGGATCATTTCGAAGATAATCTGTGGCATATAGGCCAGCGACTATCCACAGTACGGCTGCTAACAACAGAAAAACCTGCCCGGTATTATCCAGGCTGATAACACTACCAAAAAATAACCAGGGCAAGAAATTTTCACCCTGAGGATGCACGACTGCCGCAACTAAAGCCGGTACCGTAGCGAGTGGAACCAACCATAGACTCCATCGTTGCAGCCGTTTTAACAGCAGCAATATGGCTGCGATTAGAGGAATAATAATAACCCACCACAACATGGGTACTAAAAGACTGCTGTTTCGAAGTTCTCCCACGGATTCTATGCCATATTCCCGAGCGGCAATTAACTTAGCCCAACTAAGGGGGCTAATAGGGGATCCTGCGAACACGCCCACTAAGAGCGCAAAGCACGCCGTAATAACCGGTGGCAGCAGCAGCATCCAATGTGTCTCCAGCCAGCCTCTGGGTCGCTCTGCAGGCCAGGGGCCTGCTTGAGTTTTAAACCAGGCCGCATAGAGAATGGGTAAAAAATAGAGTGCGTTTAACACGCTGCTGATCACCAAGACGCCAATAATCCAGTAGGTTTCCACCTCCAAAGCACCAGCACCCAGATACCATTTCGATACAAATCCGGCCGCGGGTGGTACCCCTATCATGCTCATTGCAGCCACACTAAAAGCAATCATCGTCCATGGCATACGTTGACCGGCACCATCCATTTGGCTAACTTTATGAACGCCCAGAGTCTCTGCGAGATTACCTGCGCAGAAGAACATGGTGATTTTCATGAGTCCTTGATGCACTAGGTGAACGATACCGCCAATAGTGGCTATAGGGCCTGCAATCGCAGTGCCCAAGGCAATATAGGAGACCTGACTGACCGTCGAATAGGCGAGCCGTTTTTTCAAATCATCCTGGAATAAAGCCTTGGTCGACCCATAGACAATCGTAAATGAAGCTAAGCCTGCCAATACCATGGTTAGTCCCAAGTCTCGCGCAAACTCAATGCCGTAAACATCATAAACGACACGTACAATACCAAAGGCTCCCGCTTTCACCACGGCAACCGCATGCAGCAGTGCACTGACAGGTGCTGGTGCCGCCATAGCCACTGGTAGCCAACCGTGTAGAGGTACTAGAGCAGCTTTCACACCAAGGCCGGCAATGAGTAAACCAAAGATGATTTGTAAATGCAGTTGTTCTAAGCCCGGCAAGCTCTCCAACACGCCCGTCGCGCTAAAGTCCAGCGGACCCGCTAGTGCTTTCAACCATGCAACACCGGCAAGTAGCAGTGCACCGCCAATCATGGTGTAGATCAGGTAAGTTCGCCCAGCCTTGATTGATGCAGTATTACCCTTATGCACGACCAGTGGGTAGGTTGTCAGCGTCAGTAATTCATAAAAAATTAAGAAAGTAATTAAATTGCCAGCCAGAGCGACCCCTATGGTTGCGCTGACACAGAGACTGAAAAAACCAAAAAAACGGCTACGATTGGGAGATTTCTCGAGATAACCAATGGCATAGATAGTCGTTAGAAGCCAAAGTACACCTGATAGGCTGACGAATAGCAGCGATAGTGCATCGGCGTGTAATACCAGATCAATATTTGGTAGCAGCGGTAAACGCGTCTCGAAAACCACACTCTGAGAGACCCCATAAACCATCACGCCGATCAAAATCACACAAGAAAGCGCCGCCAAAAGATTAAACAAAGTACGCAGGCCTCGACGGTGCTCATCGATTCGAAAAATAATCAATCCTGGGATTAATGCGCTTAATATAATTAACAGGGGCAGGGTATTTTGCCAAGTCATACATCACCTCCAATAGTGACAAGATCGAGTATCAACTCGGCATTAAATCCTAAGATGATGGTGAGTATGGCCAACAAAAATGCGCATAGCGGCATCAGTGTGGGGAGCTTGTTGACAGTTAGCTGTTCGTTAATCGATGATTTTGGCTCGGTTTGCACTTTTTCGTCGACACTGATAAAGGCAATATTCAATACTCGAAAGACATACATAGCCGCCATCAACCCACCACTCAAAATGATGACTACCCACCACCACTGACCGGTATCAATAGCAACATTGAGCAGTAACCATTTGGAAATAAATCCGGCACTAGGAGGCAAGCCAATTAAACTGGCTCCGGCAATTGCGAAGGTAAATAAACTCAACGGCATATATTTGGCCAAGCCCGGCAATTGATCAATTTCGTCGTGGCCAACGGTACGCATAATATTGCCGGCGGCTAGGAACATGGCAGCTTTAGCACAGGCATGGGCCACGATAAAATAGGCGACTGCGCTAACTGCTGATCCGCTTAAGCCAGCATCTCGAGTGTCTCCAGTAGACAAGAAAAGGGGGAAAAGCAAAAATAAATAGCCTAATTGAGCGACTGTCGAGTAGGCCACCATTAACTTTAAGCGCTTTGCTCGTAGTGCTTGAATCGAGCCCCAAAAGATGGCCGCCGCGCCCAGCATTCCAAGCATAAGCAAACCATAATCTGTGGCAGCGGGTTCGAGAGCGTCCAGCCAAAATCGAGCCAGTAGATAAAGTGTGGTTTTTACCACTAGGGCCGACAATATCGCACTGACGGGGGCAGGAGCACTGCCATGGGCTAGGGGCAACCAGAAGTGAAGGGGCACTAAAGCGGTCTTTAGTAATAAGCCTGTCGTTATTAGTGCCAGTGCAGCCCAGGTGATTGCTGTGGGTTCGGCTATCGCACTCAGCTGGGCGAGATCGAGCGTACCGTAAGTGCGATATAATAAGGCGACGGCGAGTAAATAACACAAAGAACCTAATAGCCCAACCAAGAGGTAACGCAGTGCGGCTGTGAGTGCGGCACGGCTGCCGTCCAATGCAACTAGAGCTACTGCTGCCAGGCCGATAATTTCCAGTGTGACATAGATGTTGAAAATATCGCCTGATAAAAACAGACCATTTATACCCATGATCAGTAACCACCACAATGGCCAGAAGCGAGCCGTCTTGTCTAATTGAGAGTGTGGTTCAGAGAAGTAATATCCACTATAAATAGTGAGTACTAAGGTGAGGGTCGCAGTTAGAGCAAGCATCAAAGCTGAGAAGCCATCGATGGTCAGATCAATGCCTAGAGGTGCTCCCCAACCCCCTAAAGAATAACGCTGATGTTGGGTATCTAGGCTCGGACCACTGTTGGACAGCCACGATAATAATGCGACAACAATAACGAGTTGTATTAGTGCCACTGCAATACTGATGGAGGTACGCAAGCCGTAACTTTTTAGCAGCGTTGTCAGAATCGCGGCAAGTAGTGGCAGCCCCACAAGCATTGGCAGCAGTGTGTCCACAGTCAGAAAAGCGTCCATCAATGGTCATCCTTATCAGAGGCTTGACCTAAGGTATGAATTTTACCCGCTAAAAATAAGGCCATTGCAGTCCCAGCGATAGCAACAACAATGCCTGTTAACACCATTGCGTGAAGCACGGGGTCCGGAGTGCCATTAACATTGCTGGCACTTGCCACTAGCAACATGAAGACACCCATGCTCATAATGTTAATAGCCAGTATCTTCCTAACAATATGGGGTGCGACAATGAGCCCATATAAACCAATACCAAACAGTCCGATACTCGCTATGTTGTAGAGTAGTTCTTGAGTCACGACGCAGGCTCCCCCGTCGTGGATTGTAAAGTCTCATTTGGGGCGGGGGACTTATTTGACGTTGAGGGCTGCTTAGCTGACGCTGACGATATATCGACTGTCTGAGTCGCTAGGCTGTTGTATAGCAGCAGTAAAATAGCGGCAATTGATAGTGTGGCGGCGCTTTCGATTAATAAAATCAGTGGCGCGGCTAGCTGTGTTGGATATTGCAAAATGACCCCTGTAGTCGTGGCCACTCCAACGCCGACTATCATGAAGGTAATGAGACCGATAGTGAGCAGTAATTTTGCTATTGTCGATGTAAAACAAAACTGCAGTCGCCCCGACAATTGAACGAGTACACCCGCACTGGCAAGTAATGCTCCTGACTGAAAAGCCCCGCCCGGCAAAGAGGCACCCGTCCAGAGCAAGTAGCCCGCCATAACGATGATCATCGGTATCAGCCAGCGCAATACCGCCTCGAGCACAGGGTTGACCTGAGCGTTAGTAACAACTGATACCAAGCGAGAATCCTGTGAATTCGGTAGCATCGCAACCGCGACGATAAGTAGCACGGCAATTTCCAGTAAGGTATCGTAACTGCGGAAGTTAAGTAATACCGCTGTTACCGGGTTTTGAACGCCACTTTGTGTGAGCTGGCCCTGGACTAAGGCCGGAAGCGAGGATGGGGGGTTATCAGTCACCATCAGCACAACAATTAGGCCGAGACTCAAAATTCCAACTGCGATTGCACACAGTATTTTGCTAACTACAGGGAGCTCGTCTGCGTGATTGTTGTCCTGAAACTCAGGGGTTTGGAACATTTTCGTCTCCACTTTTATTGGGGGTGTCTGCGTCATTATTAGCCGGTTCAACACGCAGTTGTCGCCAAGTTGCGAGCAACAAGGCGCCGGTTAATCCTGCGCCAATGGCGGCTTCTGCGATCGCTAGGTCCGGCGCATTTAATCGCACCCAGGCGATAGTGACCAATAAGCCTAAGCTGACAAACAAAATAATGGCGGTAAATAAATTTTTGGTTGCCAGACACAGACAGGCGAGCGTTAATATCCCGATAACAAGGCAGCTATCTATAAAAAGATCAAAATCCATTGTTAGTAATACCTGTTGATGAGTTGATTATTGGTTTAAGCGTCGATTTCATCGAGATCTCATGGAGCTTATTTGATTGACCGTCTGCGTCTTTTGATAAAGCCTCTACCGCTTGGTTGGCGATTAGGTAACAACCCACGGCGCCAGCCACCATGACCAACAGCCAGATCAATATCAGCTGCAACGCATCGAAAACGGATGCGGCCTGGGGCAAGACACCGAATACAATTAAGCCTAAACCTAGGTTATCCGCCTTGGTTAACGCATGTAGGCGACAGAAAACGTCGGGAAAGCGCAATAGCCCGATGCTGCCAGCCAAAAAGAAAAACAAGCCGCTTACCGTCATAATAATTGTGAACCCATCTAGTAGGCTTGAAGGTAGTAGACTCATAATGCTTTTTTCCTTAAACGAATAAAGGTGATTAATGTCAGTGGCGCTAAAAGCGCCAACACAAGGGCAACATTGATCAGCGCAGATTGATCTTGAATAATGGCTAGTAAAGTGAGTATGGAGGCACCTACCGTGCCGAATAATTGAAAGGCAAGCATTCGGTCTGCCGGGCTCGGACCCAACAGTATTCGACCCAAACCCACTAATAACACCAGTATTAACATGCCCGCGATGACAGATAGATACTCGATCATGGTAAATCTCCTAAATTATTGGTGTGAGTGGATGGTTCACTCGACTCATCAATCGATTCACCACTAAACAGTCTGGCAACTTGTTGTTCGCATCGATTGATATCGTTGCTGTTTTGTGGGGATATTTTTAGAGTGTGTATCAACAGTTGATTGTCTTCTAGTTTGGCGCTGAGGGTGCCGGGTAGCAGACTGACAAGGTGCATAAAAAACAGACGTGCAGAGCGACCCTGTAATCTTATGTTGTATCGAAAAAAGCCGGGGTTAATCGGCATGCTGGGGCGAAGGGCTAACATTGCTGTCTGCCAGCCGCCAAGTATCGATTGCAGTAAAAAAAAGGGTGTAAACTGAAAGAGTCGCAGTGCACGGATACTTTGGGTCTTGTGGACTGGGTGCACGGAACTATTTTTATCTAAGCGAATGTCTCTAAATAAGATGATGCTAAGCCAGGCCGAAAAAGGCACGACAATGATGCCAATCACCCAAGAAGATACTTCACCTTCGGTCAGTAGCCACCAAATGCCTGCAAAAAAGAGCAGAGGTTTTAAGTGTGTGATAAAACTCCAACGCACTGTCTCATGCCCCATGGGTCTATGAGTTTGCGCAGTGTTTTTGTCCTTCGAAGTTGACACACTTATTCTCCAACCAGCGGTGTTTTCGGAAGTCGCTGTGCTTTACTCTGATACCGCCAGCGTTTCTCAAGACCGACAATCATTGATATCAGCAAGCCACACGCAAATACCCTTAGCCAGGCCTCAGCGCTTATGGGCGCGGAATCAAACCAGGCATTCATAATGGGTAAGTAGGTGAACAGAAGTTGTAGTACAGCCATGGCTGCGATGCCAACCCAGATCCAGATGTTGCTGAATAAGCCGACAGAGAATACCGAGCGTTCAAGGGAGCGGCAGTTCAGCAGGTAAAAGGCCTCACCAACTACAAACATTGCTACTGCTACGGTTCGTGCCTCGGCTTCACTTGCGCCCCAAAAAAGCTCAAGCTTGTAAAGACCAAATGCGCTCACACACAACAAGGTGGAGACTAATACAATGCGCCACAATAGAATTGAATCTAAAATAGGTGCGTCAGGTTTATTTGGTGGGCGTTGCATAATCCCCGCTTCTTTTGGCTCGAACGCCAACATCAGCCCAAGAAAAATAGCGGTTGTCAGATTCACCCACAAAATATGTACTGGGAGTAATGGCAGTGATACACCGAGGATAACAGCCAGTAAAATAACCAAGCCCTCGCCACCGTTGGTGGGTAATGTCCACACGATAAACTTTTTCAGGTTATCAAATACACCACGCCCCTCTTCTACCGACGCTATAACGGTAGCAAAGTTATCATCAAGAAGCATCATGTCAGCGGCTTCGCGAGCTACCTCAGTGCCATTAAGTGCCATAGCAACACCGATGTCAGCGCGACGCAAGGCAGGAGCATCGTTAACACCATCCCCGGTCATAGCGACAACATGGCCAAGTTGCTGGAGTGCCTTCACCAGCTGTAATTTATTATCGGGGGTGACTCTTGCAAAGACTTTATTGTTGTTGGCTATCTCGGCAAATTCAGACTCCTGATGTTCTGCGAGATCGTAACCGGTAATGGCAGCATTGGCGTCTTTGTCGGTAATAATGCCTAACTGTCTCGCAATACTGGTAGCTGTCAGCACATGGTCGCCGGTGATCATCTTCACGTCGATACCCGCCTGGTAACAAGCCGCCACTGCGCGGGTTGCCTCTGGGCGAGGTGGATCTATCATTGCCTGGAGCCCTAAAAACTCGAGGCCATCGGCGACATGCTCGTGATCAATGGCTTCAAGTTTACTGTCGACTACTTTACGCGCAAAGGCCAGCACTCGGAGTCCACGCCCTGCCATTTCTTCAACTTGCTTGCTGATGGCATCGGTATCGACTGACTGTTGTTCTCCTTGCTCATCCAGCATGCAGGCGCATTTGGGTAAGATGCTCTCTATGGAGCCTTTCAGGTAGATAAAGTGTCCATTTGAACGCTGATGTAGCGTTGCCATGTATTGATATTCTGATTGAAAAGGAATGCTATCGAGCCGCTCGGCAACGACGGATTGAGTATCAAGTTTTGCTTTTCTAGCAGCTACCAGCAGGGCAGCCTCGGTGGGATCACCGTTAATATGCCATTGTGCTTGATCGCCAGCAGGCGCATGTAAATCGGCATCATTACACAGTAACCCTGCCTCAAGTGTTGCCAATACGGCCACGTGAGATGCAACATTGATTGCGTTGTCATTAAGATGAATTGCTCCTTGGGGGTCGTAACCGTTGCCAGTAGCCTTAAAGCGCTGGCCGCCACTCCACAGTTCTTCAACGGTCATTTCATTTTTAGTGAGTGTCCCGGTTTTATCGGAGCAAATGACGGTCGTGCTCCCCAGAGTTTCTACTGCGGGCAGATTGCGAATTACTGCCCGGCGTTTGGCCATGCGCGAAACGCCAATAGCCAGCATAATGGTCACTGCAGCTGGCAAGCCCTCGGGGATTGCACCTACAGCCAATGCCACTGCGGCCATAAACGAGTCTATTAGAGGTTGGCCATGGAGCCAGCCGACAAAGACAGTCAAAGCGGCCAGTGCAATGATGGCATATAACAATATATGGCTAAAATGTTTGATGCGTTTTGTTAACGGTGTGTCTAGAGTTTCCGTAGTGGCAATTAATGTTGATATTTTGCCGATTTCCGTATCGTCTCCGGTGCTAGTAATGATCCCAAGACCGTTGCCATAGGTAACCAACGTTGAAGAAAAAGCCATGTTGTGACGATCACCGAGTTGATTTTTATCGGGCAGTTCTGCCGTAGCTTTCTCTACTGGCACCGACTCGCCCGTTAGCGCCGATTCATCAATTTGTAGGTCGCGAAGCTTAATGAGCCGCATATCCGCAGAGACTTTGTCACCGGCGTGCAGCGCCACCAGATCACCAGGAACGAGTTCTTCAGCGGCGACTATATCGCGCTTGCCATTTCTAATGACGGTGGCAGTTGATTTCAAATTGCCGGATAAGGCGCTTATGGCCTGTAATGCTTTTGACTCCTGCACAAAACCAATAATCGCATTGAGCAAAACGACGGCAAAAATCACCGCTGAGTCTACCCACTCCTGAAGCGCCACTGTCACGCACACCGCAGCTAACAGGATATAAACCAGCGGTTGATGAAATTGCATCAGAAAGCGCTTAAGCGGTCCCGCCCCTTTATGTTCAGTGAGCTTGTTAAAACCGAATTTTAGTTGGCGATTGTGGACTTCATTACTAGATAGTCCAGCGATAATGTCGGTATCCAGCTCAAAGGCAACCGAATCAGTAGATTGGCTATGCCAGGGTTTTTCTTGGTACATGAATAACTCCAATGTTTTTGACTGGATCTATCATAGGGTTTGTGACGAATGTATAAAAATCGAATAAAAGTTAGGTTTAGTTCGTAATATTCGATGTTTTGTTTTTATGGTGGGGGATTATTGACATAAATTTTACGCAGAAAAGGTTGATGTGCTAACGAATCAATCGAATATTTTGGCGATTAATTTAAAAGTAATTGCCTGGCAGCATCACAAATTGCGGCAACTGCAGGGTGCCTCACTTTACGCTCAGCGGATATGGCATAGAATTGTTGTTTAACTTCATTGGTCTCGCCAATAACTTTGACATTAAATGCTTTGCATACATCATCTGCAATAATGGAGGGCATAAAAAAAATTCCCATTCCCTCCTGGCCAAAGGCCTTCATCAATGCGCTATCATCAAATTGGCCACGGATAGTAGGATAAATGTTTTGTTCGCTAAGCCAATAATCGAATAGTTGGCGAATTTCATTTTGCTTGGTGGGTAATAATAGCGGAGCATTGTTAAGTGATTGCGGAAAGTTACGTTTATATTTTTTAGCTAGTGCTGGCGAGGCAAAAAATGTTAGACCGCTTTCACCTAGCTTATGATTGTAGGCTTTGACACTTAAAGCACCGGTTACTGGTTTATCGCTCAATACTAGGTCTACTTTGTGAATGGCTAGGTCTGCTAAAATATCCTCGATCGGTCCTTCGAGACTCGTTAAACTGATATCTTGATTGATGTGGAGAGCGGGTTCAATGATTTTGTAGACAATGGTTTTAGGCAGAGCGCTTGCTGCGCTAACGATAAATTCCGATGGCCCTACGGCTGGAACGCCACGTAAAACATCATTTAATTCTCGGCCCAGCTCAAAAATTTCATCTGCGTAACCCAAGACTAAACGACCTGTCTCGGTTAAGCGTAAGCCTCTACCTTCCCGCTCAAATAATTCATTACCCATGCGTTTTTCCAACAAGGAGAGTTGGCCACTAATGGTTTGTGGTGTTATGTGCAGTTTTTCACTGGCTTTCGAAATGCTGCCTTCATGGGCAACCATCCAAAAGTAGTTCAAATGTTTATAGTTGATTGAATCTGACATTTATTTTTGCCTTTTTTGTTAGCATTTTTTTAGCGTAGAAGTGATGATAGTTAAAACCACTTTGACGCAGGAAGACTCTCGTTGCTGTGATTTTAATACTTCGAATTAACCGATCTTTCAGATAAAGTATAAACGATTTTTTCTTGGTTTAGTATATTGGTAGTCTATGCAGATGATAGCGAATAAATTTTGAAGGTAAGCAATAATTTATCTCACAGACAGACATAATGATTTATTCCACGGTAAAATATTTGATCATATATTTATTGGGGGTGGCTCTAGGGTCCCGAATGATAGCGGTCATCACTGTTAAATAGAAAATATAAACGCAATATTTAGGGTGTTATTCCATGTATATATTCCAGTCTAATAAATGAAGATAATATAGTAGATCAGTTTAATCTTCATTCTTGTATGTAGATGAGCTTGAGCTCTAGGTATTACGTGAAAAAACGCTAGATACCATCCCTAAACTATCACTCAAAGAAGAGCTACATTAGGGCAGCAGGTAGTTCGCTGACTCTATTTTTAGAATGCAAGGTTAAGTATTATGATAGTTAATATTCAGGCCCGACACTTCGATTTGACACCTGAATTGAAGAGCTACGTGGAATCAAAAATTAGATTGATGATGAGCCGTTACAAGAACAAAATTATAAAGATTAGTGTCAGTCTTTCTGATGTCAATGGTCCAAAGGGTGGCGAAGATAGATGTTGTAAGATTGTCATTAATCCTGAAAATATACCTTCAATTGTAGTTCAAGAAACGGCTGCTAGTATGGTTGAGGCGGTTAACATCTGTACTCATAGGGCCAAGCGCATAGTAAATCGCAATCTCAGCCTTACTGCATGGAAACGGAAAAAGTTGACGCTAAATGAACAACTAGACGATGAAGATATTTCAGAATTATAAAATGTTTTTTCACTTCATTACTCTATGATTCTATTACTTCACGGAGAAAAGTCGGTAGACGTAACAGTATTGTTAGGTGTGATTTATCTACCGTCAGACGGATCTTGAATCTAGCCGCTCGTAAGTGGCGGCATAACCTCAGCGATGGGAGCATTGTGCCTTGGTTGCATACGTCACTATTAATCGAGATGCCCGATTGGGACGATAAGAAAAAGCCTTGTTCACTTAGTTGGGAGGAGCAGTCTCGTTTTTTTCAATTGTTGCCTGATCACTTAATGTAGGATTTCTCTATTTAATTTACACTTTTATTTAGGAGAAGTAGGTACGCGAGAGGAGGAAGTCTGCGCGCTGCAAAAGAACTGAGACGTCAAAGTTGCTGAACTGGATACGAGTGTGTTTATCGTGCCAAGAGAGCCTTAAAAAATAAAGATGAGCATGTGATTGTGTTAAATAAAATCGCTCGTTCGGTTGTCGAGTCTGCAATTGTTGAGCATGATAAATCTGTGTTTACTGATAACGATAATCGAATGTGGGATGGTATGCGCCCTCTCATATAAAAAGTAGGGCGTGGATCAGAGTAAGCAATAGTGTCTTTTGTTTAGGCAAAGGTTGCGCGGTCTGGGGACGTATTGCGTGAGCCGCACAATCTTAAACACACTTCAGGTCGTCATTTTCGGGCGTTGGCTGTGCCTTATGAAACACGCTAAGTATTACTGGGTCGTCGTAATCGTGATGTGATAACACAGTAAA
>JBLHWB010000022.1:0-14847 GCA_047628915.1 Porticoccus sp.
ATATCATAGTGTTTGTCCGCAGTATCTAACATTCGATTGAAATGATGCTTACTGCTGTACCAAACGCCTTGGTTTTGTGGCTCTTCTTGACACCATACTGCCTCAGATATATTTTCATAAGGCTTAACAGCTAGCGCAAACTCTTCATCAGGGAACGGATATAACTGCTCTATTCTAATAATCATTACATGGTCTAAGCCTGCTTCGCGCCGCGCAGTGCGCAGTTCATAGTAGACCTTACCACTGCACATCACTAATCGAGTGACTTTAGCTGGATCGAGTTCATCAGTTTCACCGATCACATTTTGATAACCACCGGTAGTTAGCTCTTCTAATTCTGAAATTGCTTCCTTATGACGCAGCAAACTTTTTGGCGTAAACACTATTAATGGCTTACGCAAAGGCCTAACTGATTGACGCCTTAATAAGTGGAAAATTTGCGCCGGTGTTGTTGGCACACACACCTGCATATTATGCTCTGCACAAAGTTGTAAGAAGCGCTCTAACCTAGCACTTGAATGCTCAGGCCCTTGGCCTTCATAGCCATGAGGTAATAACATAGTAAGCCCACACAGGCGCCCCCACTTGTGTTCACCACTTGTAATAAATTGATCAATAACCACCTGTGCGCCATTGGCAAAATCACCAAACTGAGCCTCCCAAATGACTAGCCCTTCAGGCATGGTAGTCGCATAACCATATTCAAATGCCAAAGCAGCTTCTTCAGACAATAAACTATCATGAATAGTAAATGCCGCCTGATCATCAGCTAAGTTTTGCGTTGGCACATGCACGCTGCCATCGCGCTGGTTGTGTAAAACTGCATGTCTGTGCGAGAAAGTACCACGCCCAGAATCCTGCCCAATCAATCGAACCGGCATGTCTTCAGTTACCAAACTGGCATAAGCCAATGACTCAGCAAACCCCCAGTTCATGGACATCGCCCCAGCACCCATTTTCTTGCGGTCTTCGAGTATTTTCTTAACTTGCGCCTGAACAGCAAAACCCTCAGGCACAGTAATCAAACGCTGCGATAGATCTTGTAACTTTGCCAGCGACACAGAAGTGTCTGACTTGATATTCCATTTATGATGTAAATACGGAGTCCAATCAACATGTAATTCTAACTGAGGCTCTAGCACTAGTGCTTTAACGACGTGTTCGCCATTATCTAAGGCATTGCGATAATCATCTAATATTTGCTTCTCGCCACTATCAGCAATCACGCCTTCAGCGACTAGTTTTTTAGCATAAATATCACGCGTGGTTGGCTGTTTTTTAATCTGTTGATACATCAATGGCTGAGTGCCCGAAGGCTCATCAGCTTCGTTATGCCCACGACGTCGGTAGCAAATTAAATCAATAACCACATCACCTTTAAATTCTTGGCGATAATCTAAGGCTACCTGAGTCACAAATAGTACCGCTTCTGGATCGTCAGCATTAACGTGGAAAATCGGCGCCTGCACCATTTTCGCAACATCAGTACAATATTCAGTTGAGCGAATATCATCACGTCGGTTGGTGGTAAACCCAACTTGATTATTAATAACAATATGCACAGTGCCGCCGGTACCATGGGCGCGAGTTTGGGACATTTGAAATGTCTCCATAACCACACCTTGCCCGGCAAAAGCGGCATCACCATGCAACACAATAGGTATAACTTTTTCTCGTTCCATATCAAGACGTCGATCTTGACGCGCACGCACAGATCCTTCAACAACTGGCGCTACAATTTCTAGATGTGATGGGTTAAATGCCAAAGCCAAATGTACTTCGCCGCCTGGCGTCATAACATTTGACGAAAAACCTTGGTGATATTTAACATCAGCAGAGCCTTGATAAGTGGCTTTACCCTCAAATTCATCAAACAACTCGGACGGACTTTTACCGAAGATATTAATTAATACATTAAGCCGGCCACGGTGAGCCATACCAATCACTATTTCTTTGGCATCATATGAGCCGCTGCGCTGGACTAGCTCATCCATCATTGGAATAAGACTTTCACCGCCCTCCAAACCAAACCGTTTAGTCCCTGGATAACGAGAGCCTAGGTACTTCTCCAAACCTTCGGCAGCAGTTAAGCGTTCAAGCAAATGGATTTTAACTTCAGCACTATAGTCGGGGGCACTGCGAACAGACTCTAAGCGGCTTTGAATCCACATGCGCTCTTCAGTGTCTACAATGTGCATAAACTCTGTGCCGACAGTGCCACAGTAAGTTTTATCTAACGCGTCGACTAACTCACGCAGCGGCGCTTCAGCTTTGCCAACATTTAGAGTACCTGCCTGAAAAATAACATCTAAGTCGGCGCCAGTTAAACCATGAAACTGCAATTCTAAATCGGCGACCGGTGATCTTTGTGCTAACCCTAACGGATCCAAATCAGCTTTTTGATGGCCACGCTGACGATATGCATCAATTAATTCAATAACTCTAACTTGCTTGCGCTCGTATTCGGTACTAACCGCGCCCTGCTCTGGCTGCATTGAGCGAACCCGTTTACGACCCAAAGCGGCAAATTGATCAACTATTTGTGAATGGGGTATGTCTGCACCAAAGACGCCCTCGACTCTCGGTAGCTTGTCAAAGTAATCGCGCCATTTTTCATCTACTGCGTTGGGATCAACCAAGTAGGTCTCGTAAAGTGCTTCTACATACGCCGCGTTACCACCAGAAATGTGGGAGTTACTCCAAAGCGCCGCCATGTTGTCTTTTTGCATTAATTTCATTCCGCTGAAGAAAATAATAGTTGAAAAAATAATAGCGTTATTCTACATAACTAAAATCTATTTGGGAGTGTTGATATGCTAATTGCGACATAAATAAAGGCTTTTAAACAAAAAAAGGCGTCACATATGAATGCGACGCCTTTTATTTAGCAAAACCAGACTATTTAGGTGGCATTTGCTAACAGCATATTACGAATATGACCAATCGCTTTAGTCGGATTTAATCCTTTAGGACACACATTCACACAGTTTTGAATACCGTGACAACGGAACACGCTAAATGGGTCATCAAGATCACTTAATCGCTCCTGCGCGCCAGTATCCCGACTGTCGGCCAAGAACCGCCAAGCCTGAAGCAAACCTGAAGGACCAATAAAACGATCTGGATTCCACCAAAAAGATGGACAAGCAGTTGAACAGCAAGCGCACAAAATACACTCATATAAGCCGTCCAGCTTGGCCCGATCTTCTGGTGACTGCAAGCGCTCAATAGCTGGCGCAGGAGTGTCATTGATCAAATATGGTTTAATTTTCTCGTACTGTTTATAAAACAAGCTTAAATCTACCACAAGGTCACGGATAACCGGTAAACCTGGTAGCGGGCGAACCACTAGCTTATTATTTTTAACCACTTCAGAAAGAGGCGTAATACAAGCTAAGCCATTCTTGCCATTCATGTTTAGACCGTCTGAGCCACAAACACCTTCACGACATGAACGCCTGTAACTTACCGATGTATCTTCAGCTTTAAGCATCTCTAAAGCGTCCAACACCATAATGTCTTTACCAGCAGTGTCTAGCTGATAGTCCTGCATATAGGGTTCGCTATCGGCAGCTGGATTGTATCTGTAAATACTTACTTGCAACATAATTTGATATCCCCTTAATAGGTACGTGCTTTTGGTTGAAAGGTAGGAACAGTCTTA
Organism: Porticoccus sp.; assembly: GCA_047628915.1. Taxonomy (GTDB): domain Bacteria; phylum Pseudomonadota; class Gammaproteobacteria; order Pseudomonadales; family CAWVSB01; genus CAWVSB01. Next base: position 3,665 of record JBLHWB010000022.1, read on the forward strand.
GGCGTAAAGTTAACGTCTCTTTTGCCAACTCTCTTCTCAGCGGGGAAATACATTGAATGACACAACCAGTTTATATCATCACGTGAATCAAAATCTTCACGCGCATGGGCGCCACGACTCTCTTTACGGCCTTCGGCAGCTATCGCTGTCGCTTCAGCCACCTCAAACAAGTTATGTAATTCTAGTAATTCAATGCGTGCAGTATTAAATGCATCAGACTTATCATCTAAACCAGCATTCTCAATGCGTGGGCGCAATGCAGCAAGCTTCGCAATACCATCTTGCATATAATCACCGCGACGGAATACACCAAAGTGATTCTGCATAATAGTTTGCAGCTCTTTGCGCAAAGCACCAACACTCTCACCATTGTTACCAGTGTTAGCACGATTCAATCGGACCATTGCCGCATCGATATCAGCCTCAGAGGCATCATCCATGTCAATGCCATCACGCAGCGCGCTTTCAATATAAAGGCCAGCAGCACGTCCAAACACAACTAAATCTAGCAGTGAGTTACCGCCTAGGCGGTTAGCGCCATGAACTGATACACACGCAACTTCACCACAGGCATATAAACCGTCAATAATTGTGTCATTGCCACTCTCATCTTGAGTAATAGCTTGACCGTTAACATTGGTCGGCACACCACCCATCATGTAGTGACATGTTGGCACGACAGGAATTGGATCGGTTACTGGGTCAACATGGGCAAATGTCTCAGACAACTCACAAATACCCGGCAAGCGACTGTGCAGGACTTCTTTACCCAAGTGATCTAGCTTCAACAACACATGATCACCATCTGGCCCACAGCCTCTGCCCTCAATAATCTCGAGAGCCATAGAGCGTGCAACGACATCACGACCAGCCAAATCTTTGGCATTTGGCGCATAACGCTCCATAAAACGCTCACCATCTTTATTAATCAAGTAACCACCCTCACCACGACAACCTTCGGTTACCAAGGTACCAGCACCGGCAATACCGGTTGGATGGAACTGCCACATTTCAATATCTTGAACTGGAACGCCAGCTCGAAGCGCCATACCAATACCGTCACCAGTATTGATGTGAGCATTTGTTGTAGACGCGTAGATGCGTCCCGCGCCACCAGTGGCTAAGACTGTTGCTTTAGACTTAATACGAACCGTTTCACCAGTTTCGATGCAGATAGCAATAAGCCCAACTACTGCGCCAGCAGAATTCTTAACTAAATCAACGGCATACCATTCATTTAGGAAAACGGTTTTAGCTTTTAAATTACCTTGATACAAAGTGTGTAATAGCGCATGTCCAGTTCTGTCTGCAGCGGCACAAGTTCGTGCAGCTTGCTCTGGGTTATCTGGCCCCTTCGACTGGCCACCAAATGGGCGCTGATAAATACGACCCTCTTCAGTACGAGAGAACGGCAAGCCCATATGATCTAACTCATATATCGCCTGCGGACCAACACTACACATATACTCAATTGCGTCTTGATCGCCAATGTAGTCTGCACCTTTTACGGTGTCATACATGTGCCAGCGCCAATCATCATTGGGATCATTACTGGCAATTGCACAGGTAATACCACCCTGCGCCGAAACCGTATGCGAGCGAGTTGGAAATACCTTAGTGATTACTGCAGTTTTAAAGCCCGATTCAGCCATTTGAAGTGATGCACGCATACCTGCGCCACCACCACCAATTACTACTGCGTCAAATGAAATAGTGCGAATACTCATACCCAAAGAACCTCTATACCCCAAACTACATAGTAGAAAATAACAGCCGCACATACGGCCTGAAATACCCAACGTAACAAGTTAGCTTTTGAAGCAACGGCATCACCAGCTTTAATTCGTAACACATGCTCAATTAAATAATCGGTAGACACACACCACATACCAATCCAAGCGTGAGCTGCCAATGACAATATCGCCGCGATGCTAAAAACCCGCATCCAGGTAGAGTCAAATAATTGCAACCACTGTTCATATTGAACATTTGGATTAGCGAGCAAAAAAACAGTGATTATTAAGACATAAGCCATTAATACAACAGCAGTGACGCGCTGCACTAGCCAATCTGAAAGGCCACTACGACCAAAATTAGTTACTTGATTTACCATATCCAAACTCCCGCTAAAATAGAAAGTACAATAGAAATAGCGATTGTTAATCTAGCGCCTAATACGCCACCTTCCATAGTCTCGCCAATACCAAAATCCATAATTAAATGCTTAACACCGGCAACGGTGTGATAAATAAAGCCAACCACTACGAACCAAACGGCAAACTTGGCGACGGGTGACGCTAAATGCTGCTTCAAAGCTGCAAAGCTCTCTTGGGAGGTTAATGATTCATCCAGCATATATATCAACAATGCAATTCCAGCGAACAGGACTATGCCCGACACTCGATGCATAAGGGATACCCATGCTGTAATTGGAAGGCTTATGGAGCCAAGGTCTAGGTTTACAGGTCTTTTATCGTTCACGGTATCGTCACATGTTTGGGGTTCAATTTTGGTAGAACCGAGGGTTTACGCACTGCGTCATGTACATTGCTAGCAATACAAATCCGAGGAAAAATCCGGCGTGAGTATAGGCATACGGCAAAGCAAATACAATGGATCAAGCAAATCATGGGCTAAAAACACAAAAGCAAGACTGCATACTTTGAATTTAGCGACAAATCCCGACAAGTGCTTATATTTGTCGCTATAGTGCCATTCTATACTCAATATTGCAGCGATCTCAATTGACAATCATGGATATAACTTTATAGTTAAAACTCCGCGAAACGAAGTATTTCGATACTCTTTTATTATCAAAGATCAATCAACAGGAGCCACTTTATGAGTGAGCGCAAGGCGACTTTGTCCATCGATGGCAAAGACGAAACCCTAGAGTTAGATATTTTAACCGGCACTATCGGTCCAGACGTTATAGATGTTGGTAAACTTACCAGCCAAGGCTACTTCACTTATGACCCCGGCTTTGTGTCGACTGCGTCCTGCGAATCTAAAATTACCTATATAGATGGGGACAAGGGAGTGTTATTACATCGCGGCTACCCTATAGAGCAATTAGCAGAGCAATCAGATTATCTTGAAACCTGCTACCTACTCTTTCATGGCGAGCTTCCCAGCACCGAAGAGAAAGAACAATTTAAAGGGCTTATTACCAAGCATACAATGGTAAATGATCAAATCAGTACATTCTTCAATGGATTTAATCGTGACGCTCACCCAATGGCTATTATGTGCGGGGTGGTTGGAGCGCTGTCCGCTTTCTATCATGATTCAATGGATATAACTAACGAACGTCATCGTGAAATTTCGGCTCAACGCTTAATTGCTAAAATGCCAACGCTTGCAGCTATGAGCTACAAGTATTCAATTGGCCAGCCCTTTATGTACCCGCGTAACGATTTAAATTACGCTGAAAATTTCTTGTATATGATGTTTGGCAACCCTTGTGAAGACTACCAAGTTAACCCAGTTTTAGCCGATGCAATGGATAAAATATTCCTATTGCATGCAGACCATGAGCAAAATGCTTCCACGTCTACGGTAAGGCTTGCTGGTTCAACTGGAGCCAACCCGTTTGCTTGTATTGCATCAGGTATTGCAGCACTTTGGGGGCCATCTCATGGCGGCGCCAACGAAGCTGTATTGAAAATGCTTGGTGAAATTGGTGACGTTTCTCAAATTGATGAATTTGTTGCTAAAGCAAAGGATAAAAACGATCCCTTCCGCCTAATGGGCTTTGGTCACCGAGTTTATAAAAACTTTGATCCGCGCGCCAAGGTAATGAAAGAAGCTGCTGACCAAGTTCTTAAAGAGCTGGGCCTAGATGATGATCCATTATTGGCTATCGCTAAGCGTCTAGAGCAAATTGCATTAGAAGACAGCTACTTTATTGAGAGAAAGCTATATCCTAATGTTGATTTTTACTCCGGTATTATCTTAAAAGCTATTGGTATTCCAACTAGTATGTTTACGGTAATCTTTGCTGTTGGCCGCACCCCAGGCTGGATTGCTCACTGGCATGAAATGATGAGCAATTCGTACAGAATTGGTCGTCCTCGCCAACTTTATACTGGCCATCCGCAAAGGGACTATAAGGGCTTAGATAAACGCTAGTTTGTCTTTTTAGCTAAAAAAACCGCGCCGAAAGCGTGGTTTTTTTATACCTATATTTACCTACAAACACAAAAAAGCCGACACCTAGGTATCGGCTTTTTTACTAACCAGCGCTTAATTCAGGATAAACTTTACTGGCACGTTGATTGTAATCGACTCCCCATCCAAGCCAGCAGGTACGGCCGAGTATTTCTCTACTTCATTAACTGCATCTATGGCTGCATCATTAAGCGAAGAGTACTTAGCTTCCTTCACCGCCGTTATAGACATAATCTGACCAGCGCGAGAAACGGTTACATCCAAAATCACAGTACCCTGACGATTACGCTTGATCGCTCGCTTAGGATAAACCACTTCTTTAAGCGTGCGCTTGACCACTGAACTGCGATACAACTTAAGCAAGGTATCTTGCTGTAACTTATACATAGCAGGGTCCATTTGCTGCTCAGCAGCCTCTTCTTCAGCTTCCAGCTTAGCCGTCTCAGCCGCAATTCTCTCCTTTTCTACGCGCTTCGCCATTGCCTCTGCCACGGATTTTTCAGCCGCCGCTTTTTCCGCCACACTGGCCGCTTCGCTGGCAATAAGCACTGCCGCTGCTGCGGCTGCCGCTGCCTCCTTGGCCATCAACTCTGCTTCAGCCTCTTCATCCGCTATCCATGCTTTAACTTCAGTAATACGAGCATCTGTAGGCTCTAAGGAATTAAATTCAGCTTGTAACGCAGGATCGATAGTGGGATTTAATATATCCGCTTTAAAGTCAGACGACGGCGGTCTATCGCCAATCCACTTACTAACTAATAATTCAAAAAAACCATTTCTTGCAACGCTTAGCATGATTATTCCATTAACGCTTACAACAGTCGCACCCTCGGGAAAGCTATCAATAACAATCTGGTCTCCTACCTTAAAGGTTTCTTTAGGTAAGTTATTAAACTGTACAAAAGCATCATCAAATCTATCTAGCTGCTCGGGAGATCCATTTATCAACAAAGCTTGGGTCCACTGGCTAGAAAAGCGACGCGGCGTTAAACGAGTGCCATTCACCCTAATATCCATACGCCTGCGACCTTGCGTAGTCAAAAAGCTTTCAGCATCGACAACAGCTTTATCAGAATACAAAGCGCCGACATAAAACGGTCTCTTTAATTCTATATAAGCTGCCATTCCCGTCATAGTCATACCGTCTAAATCTTGACTATGCGCGAAAGATGCTCCAAGCAATAATGTTGCTAAAATTAGCTTTATAGTTCGCATGGTTGTTCGAATACTCCAAGCTGCTTATTAATATGTTCGTTATTGTTATTTGTTTCTATAAAAGTAGCAGTGTTTGCGCAATACGCAAATAATTACCGATAAATCAATGCATTAAACTTTCTATACTGCCTAATATTTCACATTTTCATTTTTATCACAGCTATCACAAAAAATCGCCTGTTTTTGGTTATATAAATGTAACTATACAATTACAGCATTGGCAACATATGCTCTTCTTGCTATTGTTGTAGGCTTCATATACTAACGCGCCATGGAGCGATACTCGCTATGAATAAAACTATTATTTCTTCTCTCATTGCAGGACTAGTGTTAAGCAGCAATGTAAGTGCCCAGTGCCAACCAGCCAACGCCCCCACTTTAGTCGATGGCTCCTTAGCTCCATTAGAAGAGATAGTTGCTAACCAGCAACAAGTTAAAATTTATATGAGTGAAGCAAACTTGTATTTACAATGCTTGGACACTGAAGAAGAAAATGCTGTAGCTACCGGCGCTGAAACAGAAGAAACAAAAGTGGTAAGAGATGCATTTTATAACGCCACTGTCGATACAATGAACTTAACAGCGGCTAATTTTAATCAGGAAATACAAAAATTTAAGGCCCAAGATTCAAAATAACCACAAACCTTCAACCATAGATTTTCCTTAGGCCTCACTACAAAAGCTATTATGACAAAAGATCAGCATCAACTAACACCTTTAGAACAAGAGCTCTGCCGAGAAACAGCGAAAGTTAAATGGGCTGAAATTGAGCCCTTCTTTGCCAATGGCAGCTTAATTACTGTAGATAACTCACTGGACTTAATCCAGGTAGCCGTTGCCATCACTGAAGACAATACAGCTAATATTCAAGCGTGGATGACAGATAAACTGGTCTTAAATACTAGCGATGAGATGGCGCTGAACTGGCAACAAAGCGATATATCGCTTTGGGTGGTTGTAGTAAAACCCTGGGTGCTAGTGCAAGAACCGAGCAATTAACCTTATACACATACATAAAAAAGCCCAGCATTTGCTGGGCTTTTTGTTAGATCATATTTTCAGAACGAGTACTTAACATCGACCCCATAAGTACGCGGAGGATCGACATTAACATGCCCTGCACCAAAGAGATTAAGAACGGTTGTGCCCGTACCTTTAATTCTCTCTTCATCAGTAATATTTTGACCCCATATAGCAACAGTTAAGTTATCTTCGGTATTGGTCCATGCCAGTCTAGCATTCAAACTTTTAAAGGCCTCATCAAAACCAGGTACAGTTAAGAATATTGGATTAAAGCCTTGCTCATCATCTTGAATATCTTCTCGATATTGATAGTCAACGTGAAGTAATATGCCCCCAAACTCGACCTCTGGAGCCCAATCTAGCATGACGGTATACTCAGCAGCGACTTCTTTATCTTTCGTCTCTGAAAGAACTAACGCACCCGTGTCATCATAAAAATCTTCTATTGTTTCTTCGTCGTCCCGCACTGTAGTAGCAAGGCCAAGCTTTAAATCATCAGTGGCTAACCAATCAATCACCAGCTCAACGCCTTCAACCGTAAGATCACTAGCAAACAATGTTGGTATTGCCACAGTACTTCCAGGCAGTATAGCGTCTATCTGTTCAGCTCTATCATCAACATCTAACTTAAAGACACTTAACTGGGTACGCAGACTATTATCAAAAAACTCACCTTTAATACCCCACTCAATATTACTAGTTTCTTCTGGCTCTAAAGGTTCGTTCGCGGTGTAAACACTAAGGGAACTATACCCCCCTGACTTATAACCCGTTGAGTAACTTAAGTAAGTCATCACGTCGTCATTTATTTGATACTTCGCTAAAGCCCTACCAGTAACTTTGCTCCATGACTCAGACCCTTTTACAGGTGCTGTATTAACAGTCGGGAAATCGGTCAAATATTGCAGGAAAAATTGATTACCAACAGCGCCATAAAGTGGCGCATAAGAGTTATCAGGAATTAACCAAGTAAACTCTTTTTCGTCGTGAGAGTAACGAGCTCCTGCAGAAAAAGTCCACCGATCGCCAAGATCATAGGTTAAATCACCATAAACTCCATAGTTTTCAAAATCACCTGTATTCTCTATATTCTCGCTCGAAGCTTCACCAAGCGGGAAAACTGCTGCGCCTAGAAACGCGTTAACCGTATCAGAGTTGAAATTCAACTGAGTATTTTGATATACATCTTCTTGACTATAGTTTGCACCAAATACCGCAGTTATATCATCGCCCGTATAGTTGAACTGCACTTCAGAATAAAAAATGTCGGAATCTTCAATATTATTGGTATTGACAAAAACATCAACATTTGCAAAACCATCTTCATCTTGCAAATTATAAGTTTCCCATTCGCGATAGCTAGCTACCACTTTCATTGAAAGTACATCATTTATGTCATGAAAAAGTTTGGCATTATAGGCGTAATTAGTACGAGCCTCACTCTCGCCTTGAACGTCATGCTGAACCTTTTGATCAAATGCATCTTTACCGTTGTATTGCGGGTCTCCATTGGCATCATTTACGGTAACCCCTATAGCTTGTTGCGCACCATTATCAATATCATCAAAATCAAATGAAAATTGCAGTGTTGTAGCCTCACTCGCTTCCCAAAGAATAGCCAGGCGACCAGCCGTCACGTCCTGCTCCTCTGGGTCACTGCCTCCGGGAACCGTATTTTCTATATATCCGTCACGCTCATTTTTCATTATATTCGCACGCAAGAATAAGCTATCCGTTACAGGCACATTCACCATGCCTTCCACTCGCTTAAGCCCGTAATTACCAACTCTAGCGCTAACAAACCCGTCAGCCTCAGCTGATGGCTTATTTGGCTGAATACTAACAACACCAGCCGCTGCGTTACGACCAAACAGAGTACCTTGAGGGCCTTTTAATATTTCTATGCTTGCCACATCCGAAAACTGCACGGTTGACGCCGCACTAGGCACATAAGCATCGTCATAAAATGTTGCTACCGAGGGGTCACCACCAGTACTAATACTAGGAGTAGTAATGCCGCGAATAGTTAATGTATTTTGAGTGAAAGACGAATCGCTAGACTCAAAACCGGGAATGAAATTATCTATATCTTGAATACTCAGCGCGCCAGTATCTGCAATATTCTGCGGCGTAAAAGTACCAATTGCGATCGGTACATCCATCGCGCGTTCTTCACGTTTCTGCGCTGTTACTAGAACCTCTTCAAGCATTAGGCCTTGGGCCATAACCGCCGCTGGGCTTAGCACTGCCAAACCAACAGCTGCAGCCATTGTATTGCGGCCAAATTTCTTCATTGATGTAAATTTAATTACACTACTAGTCATTTTATATTCCCCTGAATGGAATTTTAAGATCTTATTATTTTGCTAACAGTATCAGTCTGCCAAAAAACTATACGATAGTACATTTTTTTATTTTGATCAGCTTAATACAAGGTACACGGATTGATCGAGCCAATAAGTGAAAAATTGTTGATGCGGGACAAAGCATTAGAATATTTCGAAAGGTTTTAATCGGTTATTACCGTTTACCTAATCGCTATTAAGTCTTCGATACTCTGTTGGAGTTTGCCCAAAGGTAGCTTTGAATGCCTTATTAAATGAACTAAGCGATCGAAAACCGACATCCAAAGCTATGGTCAAAATAGGTAGATGCTTATTCGTTTCATCACGCAGGCGCTCAGCGGTTTCTTTAATACGATAGCTATTTAGGAAGTCACTGAAATTACGATACCCAAGCTGGCTATTGATCATCTGCCGTAACTTATACTCTTGAATGTCTAACTCTTTTGCCAGTTGGCCTATCGTTAAGCCCATTTCAGCATAGAGGCGTCTATCTTCCATTACTGCACGAAGCTGCTCTATAAACTCTGCCGAAGGCTTAGCCTCACTAATTTCGGCGACTACAGCTTTCTTATTAGGCGATGGCTTACTAGGCATTGGCATCAGCGGATTTAACAAATCACCATTAACCCTAAGCAACAGAAAGTTAGTAATTAGTAAAGCAAATGCCGAGGTAATATATTGATACTCAGCGACCCATCGCTCATTGGGGAAAATCAACTGCTCAAACAGCACAATAGTAAATATATATATGCCGTTAAAACCACCTAGCCACAAGCGTAACTGGCGCCTACTTTGAACAAGGTCAATCCGCCAGTATCTGGCAATGGCGAACAACGCTAGGCTAAGTAGAACAAACTCAAGTAATTGAGGGAGTTCAATCAGAATTAATCCCAGAAAAGACGAATTCGACTCGTCGATAAAAGTCGCTATGGCAGGCAACATAACAGTCACCCCCACTAATCCAATCTTCCATGGCTTTAAGCGGAAATGATCATCAAACAAACTGGCATTAAATAACCAAAAGGCACCTGGAACAGCAGTCTTAAATGCCGATGCTAAAAAACCGAATGGTCCAGTCGATAGCTCTCGTGCAGTGAAATAACCAAATACTGCCAATAATAGAGCGCCGAACAAGCGCTGCTGAATAGTATTAAAACCAGAGCGTGACAATAGCGCTAAGGCAAGCGCGACTTGTGATAGTGCGAATCCAATAGCAAATGAGTAGGTGAGATCCATAAAACAATTAACTGAGTAAATTTAGCCGCAATACTAACCACACGCCAGTTAAGTGCAATACTTATGAAGTAACGCGAATATTTTTCTTCGACAAACTAAAACTAAATGTACTACTTTCACCTAAGCTACTTTTAATATTTAAGTGACTGTCATGCCTGATCAAGACATGCTTAACAATAGCTAAACCAAGTCCCGTGCCACCGGTAGCGATGGAACGGCTTTTATCAACACGATAAAAGCGCTCGGTAAGCCGTGAAATATGCTTGGGATCAATGCCGATACCCGTATCAGTAACGCTAAATTCCGCACCAACATCACTTAGCTGCCAGCTAATCTCTACCTCACCCCCTGCCGGAGTGTATTTACAGGCATTGCTGATCAAATTAGTTACCACACTATTAATTTCTTTTTCCTGGCCCAATGCAAATACGTTTTTATCAAGCTTAGCGGTAATCGTTTTATCTGCCGCTAAACTGACACTCATGTCTGCAACTGCGTGTTCTACTAAAGATGATATATCTATTATTTGGTCTTCGGTCTTAGTAGAGACAGAATCCAATTGTGCCAACAACATTAAATCTTCTACCAGTACACTCATCCGTGTACTTTGGGTCTGCATCTGAGACAGCGCTTTGTTTACATTAGCATTATCGCTAATACTCAATGAATTTAACGTTTCCAAATAGCCATTGATAACAGTCAGCGGTGTGCGTAATTCATGGGAAACATTGGCGACAAAATCTTCGCGCATACGCTCTAACCGTTTGATCTTAGTTAGGTTTCTAGCAAACAATAAACGATGACCTTCACCAAATTGGGTAAGCTCTATCTTTAAGGTTAAATAACTATTCTGCGGGCCAGCCATTTCAATGCCATCGGTATAATTACCTGACCCAACAAATTTGGCAAACTTTGGTCCGTCCAAAAAGCTAAACAAAGACTCACCCTGTACCTCAGGAAAACGCACGCCCAATAATATTGTCGCCGCCGAGTTTGACCATTCGATATCACCGTTGGCATCTATCATTACCACCGCATCAGTTAATGCACTCAATGCTTGATACATGTTGTCTGCGGCAGCTTTTACGTTTTCCTCTTCTTCGGTCAGCTCATCTCTAAGCTTGTAAATACCATCAATTACCTGCTCCCACAAACCACTACTGTGAGGAGCATCCGAGGTTTTATTACTCACTA
>JBLHWB010000023.1:0-14771 GCA_047628915.1 Porticoccus sp.
ATCCAAGTTAAATTCAGGCAACATAGCTGCTACCATGCGCCAACAATGGCATTTATAACAACAGGTTAATCATTGACTAAACCCTATTGGACAATCACCGACAATTTTACTAACACTCCGCCAGCAGTACTATTTGCATCAATCGATGCAGTGTTCGAACTGGAAGGCGAGAAAATTACTGGTGCGCCAATTAGCGAAGTAATTAAAGTTAACTGCAACAGCAAAAATTATTATGTAAAACGCTATACCTCACAAGGTGGCATGCTAAGCAAATGGTTTGGAAGCAGCCGTATTTTGGGGGAGTGGAAAAACTTAGACTTTTTCCAGAAAATTGGCATCAGCACCCCTCTTATAGTTGCCTATGGTGAAACTGGCAACAACAATTATCGCGGCTGCGTTATTACTGAAGAAGTTAACAACACCGTCGATTTATCAGTGCTAGCTGAGACAAATGCGCCGGAGCTGCGTAATAAACAATGGTTGAATCATGTTAGTCAGCAAATAGCCGATGCGGCTAGAAAAATGCATGCGCAAGGGTTTGCTCATAATGATTTGAAATGGCGTAATATTTTAGTGACAAAAGAAGCGCTACCTACGGCCTACTTTATTGACTGCCCCGTCGGCAGGTTTTGGTGGGGCCCATTTTTGCAACACCGTATTATTAAAGACATCGCCTGTATTGATAAAGTCGCTAAATTCAAACTTAGCCGCACACAGCGCCTACGTTTTTATTTACAGTACCAACAGAAAAGTAAGTTGGATATTAATGATAAAAAAGTACTTAAGAAAATCGTTCACTATTTTGACGGCGCCGACTAAACCTAGCCGCACACTAAATCGAGTTAATTAATGGATCCAGTAAGCCAAGCAGTTTTAGGTAGCGCCGCTGCCCAATCAATATCAAAAAAACATATTGTTAGCGCTGGTATTCTAGGCTGCCTAGGCGGTATGGCTCCCGATCTGGATGTGCTAATCCGTTCATCTACTGACCCATTACTATTTTTAAAATACCATCGCCACTTTACCCACTCGTTAATTTTTATTCCCATTGGTGGATTGATTTGCGCGTTAGTACTGCATCAACTTATTGGCAAGAGACGACAGCTCAGCTTTAAACAAAGCTATCTTTATTGCACCATAGGCTATGCTACTCATGCTCTGTTAGACGCGTGCACTACTTATGGCACCATGTTGTTTTGGCCATTCAGTGATGTTCGAATTGCTTGGAATACAGTGTCAGTTGTTGACCCATTATTTACCATTCCAATTTTGCTATTAGTGGTCCTGTCCGCTATTAAAAAAAATCCTTGGGTAGCGCGCATCGCCCTGATATGGGCAGTGGTATACCCAAGCCTAGGATTTATTCAGCACCAACGCGCCATTGCCGTGGGCTATGAAATAGCGCAGCAGCGCGGCCACAGCCCAACCCGTTTAGAAGCAAAACCTAGCTTCGCCAATATACTGGTTTGGAAAATTGTTTATGAACATGACAAGTACTTCTATGTCGATGCAGTACGCGTTGGAACTGTAACCAAAATATTTACTGGCAGTAAAGCCGCCAAACTAGACATCGACAGAGACTTTCCTTGGCTAGATAAAAACTCACAACAGGCGAAAGATATAGAGCGCTTTCGCTGGTTTTCTATCGACTACCTAGCTATTGACCCTGATAACAAAAACCACGCTATCGACGTGCGCTACTCGATGGTGCCAAACCAAATATCACCGTTGTGGAGTATTGAGCTTTCTCCTGCCGCCGGCTCAGCTGAACACGTAAAATATCTGACTAATCGTGACGCCAGTGACGACCGACTCAATATGTTTAAAAGCATATTATTTGACTAAGTATCAGCCACTAAAAAGCCGCCCGTAGGCGGCCCCTCTTAGTGGGAACTTTTTATACTATTGCGCGCTTGCTATAGCGCTGGCGTTATTATCAGTCTCTAACTGCACAGTAACTTTACGCTCAAAAGCATAGGCATCAACATCACCCGCAGTGGCAACAGATTGCGAAGCACCGTGGTTCAAACTATCAATGCGCTGTTTACCAACGCCTTGACCATGCAACACCTTTTCTACTGCGGCCAAGCGCTGCTGCGACAGTTCGCGATTGTCGCCGGCATTACCACGCGGATCAGCGTAGCCATCGAGGCGAATTGCGATACCGGGGTTGCTGGCTAAAAATCCGCCTAAGCTTTGCAGACGCTTAACTCCTGCAGCACTCAACTGACTTTGGTTAGTCTTAAACAACATATCAAATTCAAGCTGTTCCATAACCAACTGGGCATATTGCTGATTGCTCTTTTGCACCATTGTTAACTGGCGAGACAACAGTGCAATCTCATTCTCTGTTGTTACTAACTGATTACTTACCGCCGCTAATTGCTCACCATCTTCAATTTTCTCTCCGACATAGACGCCTGCTAAGGCACCTACAACAAAGCCTACTGGCCCACCCAATATCGCGCCAGATACCGCACCGCTAACAAATGCAGTACCCATTTTTGCTTCTGTCATGCCGCTTGTTTCGGCAACTGCATTACTTACGCCAGCGAATGCGGTCATTGTGATTACCGCAGAAACAGCGAGTCTATTTTTTAGTGATTTTTTCATTTTTATTGCCTCAGGTTTTAATAAATTGGTTGTTGTGGTTTCAACAATTTCATTACAACCTGGCGGCAAGACTTTTTTGTGATGGAATAAAGACAATGTAGGGTTAAATTATGACCAATTGTGGCTGCGGCTATTACAGTAACCATTACAACACCGTTGGCCATTATGCTGAGTGCCTTAGCTCTGTCATATTGAGTAGCGGAACATTAGTCTTTGCAGCCCCAGTACGATGTTGCACCAAACCGGAAATAACGCGTATTTTCTCGCACAACTGCCTGTTTACATTAATCAATTCAACTGCGGGCACACGGTACTGCCTATGCTCATCCAAACCAAAAGACTCAATAATAAATTGATTAAGATAATTGTTAGGCAGCTTAACGCCGACAATAAATGCCGCCCCAAACAAGGGCAGATGCCACTGGCGAGCAATCATTTCCGCATAGGTTTTATTAAATTTAAGATAGATATTCTGCTGACCAACAAAATCTAAGCTCAAGGCTTTGTGCTTGCTAAGCTTTAGCTCAGTCAGCTGCTCTGGTGATATCGCTTTATATAACGTTATTGATTGTCTATTCATAACTAACACCAACATTAATGGTTTAAAAATCGGTCAAGGTCACCACATAGCGCAGCGGCCCACCGGGAATAAAATCGTCAAAGGGGTAACAAGTAATTAGCGCTAACATACGGCCGTCTACAGGAAACAGCGCCGGTGCTGACAACAACGGATATTTAGAGGTGTCGACAATAGTAATCTCATGAACGCGCAGTTTGATTTTGACGCCATTGATATTACTTACCCACATTTGGTCATTGAGCGTTAGCTGCTGTAAGAATTTAAAATGCGTATCGCGGTGCCCGCCAACCACACTAAAACCCTTGTCGCCAGGCAGTACCGAGCCCATATCATGGCCTGGCCCAAAGGCTAAAGAGTTACCTTGGGCGCCAGATAATACATATAGGTCAATATCTTTAGCGGCCATCTGCAGCCTGGCAACCGGCCAAGTGTCAGCCCATGGCCATGGCAAATTGGGTTCCTCAGTTTGGCTGTTGTGCCAACACCGCTTTAGTAAAACTTGCGCTAATTCTGCTTTCGCTAGTATCCAACCACCGTTTGTTATTAAATAAATTGCGGCAATAGAAAATCCGATTGCGAGCAGTATTTGAGGTTTTTTAGACAAGGTCTTGGTCATCACTGCGGCGCATGACTAACAATAAAAAACCGAGCCCAAACATAAGCAATACACCGCCAGAGGCAATGTTCAGCAAAGCGGGTGTTGCCGTTTGCGGATATGAGTGGGTTTTCATGGTAGACCCATGGGGTAGTAAATTGGCCACTTTAGTACTTTTGACCGTTTCTCCAATTGGCCTTGACACCTTTTCTTCTACTGCCACAAAACTAGTGTATTTACTCAATAGCTGATGCCTTACTGCTATCGCGACAATTTTTGGTTTAACGTCACTTTCAGCCTTTGCGCTAATTATTTCATCCATTAGTGCGGCTATTTTTCCCCTAGCCCACAGCGTCGCCACACCTTTGCTATTTTTAGTAGCGGTGGTGTAAGTCAACGACCGCGACCAGTCTTTAACGGCCAACTGCCCACTGACTTTTATAGTTGAACTCGCCACCGCATTAGCAGCAACCTTTGCCACCACCATTAGTGGCTCACCTTTATATAAATCGGGTATCCGCTGAGGATAGACTTCAGCCTTAAAGCCCATCGGCCAAGTAATGCTTATATTGTTAGCTACCGGGCTATTCAATTTAGAAAACAATGCGGCCATTTTGCTATATACCGCACTGACAGAACCAATATGGGTATAACTGCCACCACCAAACTCAGCCGCCTTGCGCATAAACCAGCTGTTGGGCGCCGCGCCAATACCTACGGTAAACAAACGGCTAGTACCTAAATTGGCAACTATATACTTATACAACTGACCTTCGTTAGCCACCGAGCCATCGGTGATAAACACAATCTGGCGTAAGCTTCTGTTGTCGTCATCTCCGGCTAGAGCAAGCGCCAGCGCAGCCATCATGTGAGTGCCGCCGTTAGCTTGCAATCGACTCACTTGTGCTTTGGCGCTGCTTATATTGCCTGGCGTAGCCGCTACTGCACTGGGGTAAAACTGCTTTGCAGAAGAGTTAAACTCAATTACATTAAACCGATCTGCTGGCGACAATTGCGCTAACGCAAAAACTAAACTTTGCCGCGCTTGTTTGATCGACTCGCCGCCCATTGAGCCGGAGGTGTCGACAACGTAAATAATGTCCTTTGGTAGCACTTTACTTAGGGCCGCCTGCTCTGGCGGCAATACCATTAACATCACATAGTTTTCACCATTGACGGTCTCATTAAACAATGCCGCTTTAGGCTCACTGCCAACGTCAGGCTGCCACTGCAACACAAAATCTTGGTCCATAGAGACCGTGCTGTCGGCTAACTTAAGGTGGTATTTATCGTCTTTTCTCGACAGCACAATCGGATGAAACAAACTGTCTACCGACTTTAAAGTCATTCCCATATCTAGGCTCACATTAACGCTAATAGAGTTGGGCTTATCTTTGGCGGTTATAGACACTTTTCTAAATGGCGGAATTAAATCGGTGGTGTCGGCGGAGACATTAACTGCTGATAAGCCCCAGCCATCGCTAGACACAGCGATATCCAAGTCAGCATCTTGTAATTCAAGCAGCATGGCGGCGGGAATATAGCGTGGCGTTAGGGTCATCGGAAAACGCAAACTGAACAAACCATCGCGATAACTAACCGGTTCAATATATTCCAACATCACCGTCACCGTTTCATTAGGCGCTATATTCGCCACCCGCTGACTAAAGAGATTAGGCCGTTGCTGCTCGGTTAACGCCGCCTTTTTACCCATTTTTTTTGCTGCCATGTAGATCTTTTTGGCTGCTAGTTTTTCATGCACTTTACCGACAATAAGGCGCTCTCCTATTTGTATTTTCATACTATTAACAGCGGCTTTGTCTGGTAGCGGAAACACATACGTTGCCTGGCGCCACTCGCGCGACTTATTGTGAAACGATTGTTTAAGCGTTACGTGATTAATCAAGCCACTTACCTGAAACTCCACCTGGCTAGATAACTGCACTGAAGAGTCATAACCAGAACTGCCGTCAAATAATAATTGTCCTGCCGCTACTTCATTGAGCTTTAGCGGCGCCTCCGATGCCCATGAACGTTGCGAGACAAAAACCAGATACAAAACACCAATAAGTGCTAACCCAAAAATAATTAACGGCCAACGCCTAGACCTCGTTCTGGTATAAATGGGGTTATCTTCAATCATTAAATACGGTGGTAGGCGTTTTCTTCTAAACATGCTGTGCTCCGGCGCTGTGAAACTGAGTTGCAGTAAAACAAGCCGTGGTGGCAGCAATAAGATAAGAAATGTAAAACTGATGAAGAAATATGATCAATTGTGGCAATCGGTTGTGACACAGCCATAATTCTGGGACTATTTATGTCATTAAACGAATCTGCAGAAATCTCGAGACAGTAACGGTATGCCAAAGAAAATAGCCATTGTTGAAGACGAAATAGTTATTGCTGAAAACTATCGTGACGCA
Organism: Porticoccus sp.; assembly: GCA_047628915.1. Taxonomy (GTDB): domain Bacteria; phylum Pseudomonadota; class Gammaproteobacteria; order Pseudomonadales; family CAWVSB01; genus CAWVSB01. Next base: position 6,212 of record JBLHWB010000023.1, read on the forward strand.
CTCACTCGCCATGGCTTTGACGTGGCGATTTACCCCGACAGACCAACAGCTATGGCAGCATTTACCAACCGCCTGCCCGACTTAGCTATTATTGACGTTGGCCTAAAGGATGAAATTGAAGGTGGATTCGATTTATGCCGCGAACTGCGTAGCCTGTCAGCAGAACTGCCTATTATTTTTCTTACCGCTCGTGACAGCGAATTTGACGTAATTTCCGGCCTGCGCCTTGGCGCCGACGACTATCTCACTAAAGATATAGGCCAGCACCATATGCTTGCGCGTATTGTAGCTTTGTTTAGACGGGTAGAAGCATTGCGTAAACCAGAACAAAAAGAAGATATTATTCACCAAGGTGACTTAATGCTGAACCTGGAACGAATGACAATTTACTGGCAAGACCGGCCGGTCGACTTAACCGTCACCGAGTTTTGGATTATTCATGCCCTGGCAAAACATCCGGGCCATGTAAAAAGTCGCCAGCAATTAATGGATGCCGCTAATGTAGTGCTAGACGACAACACCATTACCTCTCATATAAAGCGGGCCCGAAAAAAGTTTAGTCAACTTGATGACAATTTTGATGCAATAGAAACCGCCTATGGAATGGGTTATCGCTGGAAAGCCGCTTAATGAGTTTACAGCGGCAACTATTATTGGTTTCATTATTGCTCCTGGCATTGCCATGGGCAGGCATGAAATTTGTTGGCGAAATGCAAAATGTATTACGTCGCAGCCAAGAACAAGCCGCACTGGCAACCAGTCAAGCCATTGCCAATGCTATGGCAAGCCAAGTTGCGCAATTAAGCATTGCTACCGACTATAACTACCGCGACATAATTTACGCACCTCCCAGCCAAGACTTTAAGGTAGTAGATGGTTACGTTGATGACTGGCCTGAAGCTGTCAATCAGCGCTACACCAGTGCTACCAACCCTAGTTTTTCGCTTAGCTATCAAGCCGCTGCTAGCGACAAAAACATCTACTTACTAATAACGGTTAACGACCCTGCTATTGTTTATCACAACCCACAAGTATCTAAATACGGCAGCGGCGACCACCTGCGAATAACGACAAAAGCAGGCACTGATATAAGCCAACATATTGTCGCTGCCAGCGCGCCCGGGGCTATTAGTGGTTTTACCATTAACCAAGATCGCAATAACAACACCCGCGTTAATAACAGCCCCATTAATGCCTACTGGCTAGACATTAATCAAGGCTATCGAATTGAACTGAGCATTCCGAAAGAGTTAGTTAGCAGTGGACTAGGCTTTGCTATTGTTAATCAAAGCGGCGAGGCAAATACTTCACTAAAGCACTGGCTTGGTAACTATTCACCTAAAAGCATCAACTCGCCACCGCCATTAATAGCCATGCCTGTAGAGACTATTAGCGCGCTCAGTATATTTAACACTGACGGCATACGACTAAGTATTGTTGATGCACAGCAATGGCAGCGCGCGACAACAGGCAGTATTAGCTTTATTAGCAGCGAGCAAGAAACCAATTGGCTATTAAAAAAATTCTATCGCTATCTGTTGACTGAAAACTTACTCGACGCCAAACCGCTAGAGCCAACATTAGGACGCATTACCAGAACTGAAGCGATCACTGCCCTCAATGGCAGCGCCGCCTCACATTGGTATAAAAGTAATGAGCGCAAAAACACCTCTATACTCTCGGTTACTTCACCGATTAAATTTGGTAGTGATATTGTTGGTGTAATAATTGCTGAACAGAGCAGCGACCGCTTATTAGCGCAAACCGACCAAGCCTTTAGCCAACTGCTTTACTACAGTGCATTGGCAATTATTATTTCACTGCTGGGCCTATTAACTTATGCCACCTTGTTGTCCAGCCGTATTGGCAAACTTAGCCACGCAGTGAAAAACGCTATTAATGATGACGGCTCTATTAACCCCTTAACAGCCAGCACTGCCAGTGATGAAATTGGTGAACTGTCGCGCCAATACCAGCAGCTACTAGAACGGCTGCAAGAATATATTGATTATCTGCGCACCCTGTCCCGAAAATTATCACATGAACTACGCACCCCTATAGCGGTCATTCAGTCATCACTAGAAAACCTAGAGCACGACGGTGACAAAGCCCAACGGGATGTTTATACCCAGCGCGCACAGCAAGGGCTAAGCAGGTTAAGTAATATTTTAACCGCCATTAGCGAAGCCAGCCGACTCGATGAAAGCATTAAACAACAGCATTCAGAAACTTTTGACCTACTGCCTCTATTAACTGAAGTTACTAGCGCCTACCAATCAATCTATACCGACCATAAAATAGATTTAATAGCCCAAAGTCAGCCCTGCCTAATTAATGGTGTGCCCGACTTAATTGTGCAGATGCTAGATAAATTAGTGGATAACGCCGCTGACTTTTGCCCCCACCAAGGGCTGATAACAATAGCGTTAACAGCCAGTAAAACAGACTGTGTGTTAACAGTAAGTAATCAAGGCCCGCTGCTACCGGCTAATATGAAAAATCAACTATTTGATTCTATGGTGTCAATTAGGCAACAGCATAGTAGCGACTTACATCTTGGCCTTGGCTTGCACATTGTTAAACTGATTGTAGATTTTCATCAAGGCGCTATAAAAGCAGAGAACCTAGCCGACAATTCTGGTGTTTGTTTTAGCATCACGTTAAAGATCGCCAACTAGCGCAACTTTAAGGTTAATTTTTACTTGCAAATCATACTGTATATAAATACAGTATAGCTTCTTTAACCAATTAACCCGAGGTGCCCCATGGCCGTAATTGCCCAATGGATGTGTGACAGAGACAACAGTATGTTTAACAGTAAAAAAGAAGCCGACGCCCATGACAAAATGCTTGAGCTTGGCGAGCAGTTTACCGCGCTAATGTTAGAAAAAATCCCAGGCATGGATGAGCAACAAGCCGAAGAATTTGGTATTTACCTAGCCGAAAACAAAGACGTGGTGATGCAAGCCTGCAAAGGTAACCCAGAAGTTTTAGCCAACTTAGGCAACGCTACCGATGATAACGTAACACCGATAAGCGTTCAGGCTTAAACCCGTAAAGCCTTAGGGTGCAGGGTTTGGATAACGCACATGGATTGCCTCAATAGCTTTTAATAAGTCTTTAGTTAAAGTTAAATCTGTTGAGGCAATATTACTGCGCAACTGCTGCATAGTGGTTGCACCAATAATGTTACTGCTGACAAAGCTACGACTAGTAACAAAAGCCAAGGCCATTTGGGCAGGGTCTAATTCATGCTCACGCGCCAAGTTCACATAGGCGTCTGCGGCATTCATGCTTTGCTCGCCGGTATAACGCTGAAAACGCTCGAACATAGTAATACGGGCGTCAGCAGGACGTTGGCCGTTGGCATACTTTCCACTGAGCAAACCAAATGCCATTGGCGAATAGGCCAACATCGACACCTGTTCGCGCAATGCCATTTCGGCCAAACCAACTTCAAAAGTTCGATTTAATAAGTTGTAAGGGTTTTGGATACTAACCACCCGCTCTAGGCCCTTGTCACTAGCCGCACGCAAAAATTCGTGCACACCCCATGGCGTCTCATTCGACAAACCTATATGCCTAACTTTACCCGAGGCCACTAAACCAGTTAACACTTCTAGGGTTTCTTCAATACTTACGGCATTGTCGTCATCGCCCTGCTTATAGCCAAGCATGCCAAAATAATTAGTGCTACGTTCCGGCCAATGCAATTGGTACAGATCTACGTAGTCGGTTTGCAAGCGTTTAAGCGAGCCGTCTAGCGCTTTGGTGATGTGGTCTTTATTAAGTCGTGAGCCACCACGAATATGGGTAAAGTCGGGGATTTTTTCTGAGCGTCCAGCCACTTTGGTTGCCAATACAATTTCGTTACGCTTACCCGTTTTGGTAAACCAGTCGCCCATATACTGCTCAGTTAAACCCTGTGTTTCAGGCTTAGGCGGCACCGGATACATTTCTGCGTTATCAAAAAAATTGACCCCCTGCTCTAGCGCATAGTCCATTTGTTCAAAGGCTTGCTCGCGGCTATTTTGCTGCCCCCAGGTCATGCTGCCCAAACAAATTTCACTAATATTTATGTCAGATTTACCAAGTTTTACAGTTTTCATTATTTACCTTGTTAAAGTTAAGCCCACCCTAGGCGGCAACAAAATTGTGTTAACGGGCTACTTTTTGACAGCCCAAGTAATAGCCTAGTTACATAGTAGAAAGTATCTGCGCAATATTAGGCTGCCCATTACTCACGCCCAAGCCACCGTCTATTAACATTTCGGCGCCAGTAATATAACTAGCCCAAGGTGACGCTAAGAAACAAGCCAGATTAGCCACCTCTGCGGCGGTGCCAGCCCGCCCCAGTGGTATCGCGTTAGTCCATGCCGCCGCCAGCGGGTCAATATCTTTAATCATTTCGGTTAACGGCGTATTGATCCAGCCAGGACATATGGCATTAGCACGAATATTGTCTTTACCATGGTCTAACGCCAACGCGCGGGTGTAGTTTATCACCCCTGCCTTAGCGGCATTGTAAGCAGAGAAGCCATGGTCGGCGCGGGTACCCGACAGTGACGCGGTATTAATAATACAGCCGCCACCAATGCGTTTCATATGTGGGATAGCTGCGCGGCAACCATAAAATACGGCATTTAAATTTAGCTCAACTACTGCTTGCCATTCTTCAATAGGAATATCAGGCGTCTCGCCCAAGCTACCGCGGCCAGCGTTGTTCATCATAATGTTCAGCTGACCAAATTCTTCCACGGTTTTATTGCAGGCATCTTCTAATGCACTAGCATTGGTTACATCTACCGGCAAAAACATCAGCTGTGTACCGGTGGTATTTAGCTCAGCGGCTAAGGCTGCACCGCCCTCTTCATCAATGCCTACAACCACAACTTTTGCACCACTGGCAACTAGTTGGCTAGCAGTTGCAGCGCCAATACCCGACGTGCCGCCAGTTATTAGTGCCACCTGACCAGTCATATCAATAATCATAAAAATACCTTTCTGTTATTTTTATATAGCAATCGTTTATCTAGCCACTAATGTAAATGTGAGATAAAAACCTATGCCCACACCAAACGTCGCAAGCCTTTTTTACTAAAGGGCTTCCATTTACCCTGGCGCTGCGCCAAGCGGTCGGCGATAACATAAAACGCTGACGGACTAAAACCTAAACCCAAATGACTGCTGAACACATGGACATTTTCGGCTAGATGATTGGTCTTCTCACGGGCAATACGCCAAGACACCACGCCATCATTAACAGTATAAATAGCCGTACTCGGCACCCCGGGAATATTCTGTGGGATGATCTTGAGCCGGTCATTGTGTTCATCGTCGTCGACACTGGCATTAACAATATTTTCATACAGCCGCCAGACACTAGTACCAGTAGGATGGCCGCCAAACGGGCTACCCAAAGTAATAACCTGGCGCACATGCTGTGGATGTTCCCGCGCAATTTCACGGGCAATTACCCCACCTAAGCTCCAGCCAATAATAGTGATTTTGCCATTGGCTTTAGCGGCTAAATTTAATACCAACGCTGTCACTTGCTGCTCAATATTTGACCGCCCTGAAACACCAAGATTAGTACCTAAGCTCCAACCATGAGCGTCATAACCCCAGTGTATTAAATAACTTCGTAATACCTTAGTAGAGCTATCGCTGGCCATAAAGCCCGGCAATACCAAGACCGTGTGGCCATCACCCTTAGGGATACGTTTTAGCAAAGGGTGAGCCGCAACTAGGCGACCAAGCTGAGCAACAGTGCGAATTGGCTCAAGCATCATGGTGAGTAAATTGGGGGGTGTTTGTCGTTTATGAATAGTCGCCATATTACCTACTTATAGTAAAAACATTATCCGCCCAATATAAGTTAAAGCGGGGCCTATGCATATGCCCTTACGGTAATATTTACGTTGCCTAGAACTATAAAACTACTCATCAAACAGGTTTATTTGCTCGGTATTTTCGTGCTCGCGTAAATCCATAAACCTAACCCCAACACCTAACAACCGCACCGGCTTGGTTTTGCGCTTATAGCCTTGCTCACATAGGTCTTGCAGAATTGACTCATCAACCTTAGTCGCCAAGCACTCAACCGTTGTTTGGCTAAAATCATCAAATTTTAGCTTCACAAAAAGTTTGGTTACCAAATAGTCTTCTCCCACTTTAGCAAGCCTAGTGTTCAGCTCTGCTATTAGTGCAGGCAGTTTTTCTTGGCAGGCTAAATTAGTTTTCAGATCCGCCGAAAAAGTATTTTCAACACTTAAAGACTTACGCCTATGGCTAGGTTTAACCGCCCTATTGTCGTCACCCCGGCATAAATCAAATAAGCGCTTACCAAAGCCGCCAAATTTTTCGACTAATTCAAATACTGTAAATTGGCGCAAGTCGCCGCAGGTGACCACGCCAAAGCGCTCAAGTTTTTTAGCCGTAACCTTACCCACCCCAAAAATTCGCTTCACAGGTAACTGCAATACAAACGCTTCAACATCATCAGGTGGTACTACAAAAGTACCGTTAGGCTTATTCCAGTCACTGGCTACCTTGGCCAAAAATTTGTTAGAGGCAACGCCCGCCGACACAGTAATATTGAGTCGCTCAAAAATACGCTGACGTATTTCTTCGGCAATTAAAGTGGCACTGCCTTGGCATTGCGTGCATTCGCTAACATCCAGAAATGCCTCATCTAAAGACAGCGGTTCAACCAAACTAGTGTACTCAAAAAATATTTCACGCATTGCAGAAGACGCCTCCCGATACGCGTGAAAACGTGAGGGCACCAACACCAAACCTGGACATAGCTTTAACGCTGTTGCTGTCGCCATAGCACTATGCACGCCAAATTCACGCGCCGCGTAGTTACAGGTAGAAATAACACCACGCCTATTAGTAGACCCACCAACAGCCACAGGCTTATCGGCAAGGCTAGGGTTGTCTCGCATCTCTATTGCTGCGTAAAAACAATCTGCGTCAACGTGGATAATTTTTCGTTGTCTATCTGTCATTAATATCTATCGTTAATCTAAGCGGTCTAAAGGGCTTAATACGCCTTTGCCTCCGCGATTGACCACATGTGTATATATCTCTGTAGTAGTAATATCACTATGGCCCAGTAACTCTTGAATAGTACGAAGATCATAACCCGATTCTAACAGATGGGTAGCAAAGCTATGCCTAAAGCTGTGTGCACGTGCTGGCTTATTTATTTTAGTAGCACGAAAAGCTGTGCGAATATTTTTGCTTAACGCCGAAGCATGTAGATGATGTCTGCGTAGCGTTCCTGATCGTGGGTCTTTGCCAATTTTTGTAGACGGAAATAAATACTGCCAGCCAAGCTCGGTAGCTGCACGCGGATATTTTCGGCTAAGCGCGTCGGGCAAATAAACCTCACCAAACCCTGCAGCGATATCATCGTCGTGTAGCTCTTCAACTCTATTTATTTGCAACTTCAACTTATCTATCAAACGGCTAGGCAGCATTGTTGTTCTGTCTTTGTTACCTTTACCGCCCCTAACAAAAACATTATTACTACCAAAATCAATATCTTTAACCCGCAATGAAAGCAACTCTGCGCTTCTCAAACCCGTACCGTACAGTAGCTCAATCATTAGCTTAGTACTGCCGCGTAAATGAGAAAGTATAGTAGCGATCTCTTCACGGCTATACACAACCGGCAAGCGCCTAGGACTATGCGCAAACTTAAAATCTAAATCACCAATTTCTAAACCAAAAAAACGTTTATATAAATAAACCAATGCGTTAAGCGCAATTTTTTGGGTATTAACTGAACAATGTCGGTGTACCGCTAAGTAGTTCAAAAATTCCTCTACCTGCAACATACCCAAATCTTTAGGATGCTTTTTTTGATTAAAAATAATAAACCGTTTAACCCAATGAACATAGGTTTGTTCGGTTTTGTAAGCCAACCCAGACGTGCGAAGGTGAAGTCTAAGCTGATCTAAAAAGCGAATAGGTTTAACTGCAATTCTTACCGGAATATCGTCCATGACACCTCCTGCTAACTGTATAAATAAACAGTATTACTATAATTACTTTGTGTCAACCTCCTATATAATGAGACAAGGTCGTTCTATATCGGAATAACCCTCGCTAAGTAGTTGATTTTACTAGCGTAGCAGATAATATAGTTGTCACGTCACACCGCTAGATATATGCGCCATTGGCTTACTATCTAGATTACTATTTTTTTCAAAAAACTGTAATCTATTGATAAATAAAAGGATTTTTTGAAATGACACGAAAAGACTCGCGATATAGAAAGCCAATGACATATAAGGCCAAGGTCTTATTAATAAACTGTTAAGCGAGAGGATGGATGTCAGAGCTAATTCCAAATATTGAGGGTTATCTTCTAGCGGCAGGTTGTTTTTTATATTTTGCACTTCCAGTTATAGTTGTAAGCTATAGAGATACGAGCTATCTGAGTAAGGTGTTGGTTATTCTTTCTTTTCCTATAACGGCATTTCTTGCATATGTGTCAGTAGACTACATCCAATCTTTAGTTTTACTAGTAACATTAGCACCTCATGTG
>JBLHWB010000024.1:0-14535 GCA_047628915.1 Porticoccus sp.
AAGGTAAAATTTCGTGCAGTTCACTTATTGTTGTACATTCGTAGCCCTCAGCTTGCAGCCCTCGAACCAAAAATTTTAATAACGGTTTTTCATCATCAGCGAGAAGAATATTCATAAGTTGCCTGCATTAGGTAATATAACTGAAAAGGTCGAGCCTTCCCCTTGAATGGATTCCACCACTATTTGCCCGCCATGGGCCTCGGCAATCGCTTTAGCGATTGGCAGCCCTAAGCCCATCCCCTCATTATTTCGGCTGAAGCGAACAAACCGTTCAAAAATATTCTCGACTTCGACAGCAGAAATTCCATCGCCAGTATCGCTTACAGTAATCTCAATCTGTGCAGCTTGTTCGGTTATTCCAACATCAACTGAGCCACCGACTTTAGAGTACTTGATAGCATTATCTATCAAAATAGACAGCACTTGCTGAATCCGTGGTTTGTCTATTAACGCTTCAATTCTCTTAGCTTGCTCATCAACGTTAATAGCGATAACTCGATCATTGCAATGGCGCTGCCAACGGCTAATCTCTATTTCTAGTAACTCATATATATTAACGGCAGCTATTTGAAGTTTTAACTGATGCATTTCGGCGCGAGTTAAAAATAACAAATCGTCCACTAGACGACTTAAATTCACTGACTGCTCCAGAATAGATAATAAGGTTTCTTTATAATCTTCCTGACTGGGGACTTGCATCCGCAACGTAACCTGCGCTTCGCCTCGAATAATCGTCAATGGCGTGCGTAATTCATGTGATACATCAGCAATAAATTGACGTCTGCGAGTATCAATTTTTGTTAGTTTTAAATTTGCCTTAGTCAATTCGCTAGTGCGCTGGGCCACAACAAACTCAAGCTCTTTTCTAGATATTGCCTCTTTAGACTCATGGTCTTTTAACCGTTCTGCCAGCTGATTAAGAGAGGATGCGAGCTCTTCGAACTCATTATCTAAGATTTCAGAAATAGGCTTATTGTATTCACCGGCGGCAATCGCATTAGCTGCGCTGCGAATTAAAACAATCGGCTGATAAAGTTGATTAAACAACCAGTAACAACCATAAAAGATAATCGATAAAGAAAGCACACCAAAACCTACGGCAAACCATACTATGGTGGTATTTAGAGTATTAATCTGCGCGTTGAGCGATGCCACCACACTACTCTGACGATTTACCGCAGAGTAGATCAACTCACTAAATTTATTATCAATGGTTACTTCTAGTAGACTGCGCAGTCGCTCTTGTTGAGCTAACGGCGTATCGTTAATGGTCATGACAACAATTCGAAATTCTCTAATAATTTCATCAATTAGCACTTCCAACTCATCCGTATCTTCAATACTACCCTGGGTAAACTGCAGACCCAAGGCCGCTCTTTGCTCCAATTCAAGTCGTTTAATAGTGTCGATAGATTCACTAATCGATGCATGTTTTTTGCGCACAAAAGCTTGGTTGGCACTTTGGCCAAGTATCACTTCGTCAGTCAATTGCTTAAACAGTCTATAAGATATGGCAGAAAGCCGTTCATGCTCAACAAGTAACGACTGGGCAATATTACTTTGCTTTAAATTTTCGCGATTAAGATGCGCGGATAGAGCCGCAGAGATAAGTGCAATGACTAGAATAAGTGCTGTAGTCAAACCAAAATAGAAAAGCTTACGTTTATACATTTAATGCAACCTAAACTATGCTAACGGACTAAATAATCGAAGCATTATGGCGAATGATAAGAGTCTGTAGAAAAACCTGTTGGACTATCTTGATCCGGAATCTCACACTAACTAATTATCCTGATCATATATCAATAAAACCCTTTTACATAATTGATTCTTATCTCTAATTATGGACTATGCATGGCAGATATTGCGAGGGACCCAGTTGAATATATTTAAACCTAGAAGTCTTAATGCGATACTTTATGCTGGCCTATAAGGGAATGAAAAAACGAACGGCAAATGAGGTTTGCCTTATGCGACCGAACTGTGGAAAAGCCTTTCGGGGCGACTGCTTTTTTACAACCAGAATAAGTTAATCTTGATAAGCATTAATATGCTTAGCAGCTTGATAAGCCATTGTCATAGCAGGCCCTAAAGTCGAACCAGGCCCAGGGTATGTAGGCAAGATAGCTGCCGAACAATTACCAACAGCGTATAGGCCTTTAATCACGCCGCCCTGCTCTTTTTTCACCTCAGCGTTGACAGTGGTATTTAGACCGCCATAAGTACCAAAATCACCCGCATCAACTTTCATCGCGTAAAAAGGTGCCTCGTCTATCGGCGCTAAACAAGGGTTAGGCGTAATAGAAGGATCGCCGTAATAACGGTCATAAGCCGCCTCACCACGCTGAAAATCTAAATCTTTGCCAGTTTTGGCGTAGTCATTCATTTTGTTAACTGTGCCAGCCAAGTTGGCTGCGTTTATTCCTAATTGTTGCGCTAAACCTTCGATAGTATCTGCTTTGGCAACAAACTTAGTGTCATACCACTCTTTTGGAATCGTCCAATCAGGCTTCATGTCCTTAGTCATTAAGGGACCAGCAATATAGCTACGACGAAAACGTGCATCAAAAATATGATAGGACGGCGCACAAGAATTTTCTTCAGAATGAGCTTTAAACAACTCTTCTTGAAAAGCCATATAGTTTTGTGACTCGTTGGCATAGCGCTGGCCATTCATGTTTACCATACAAGAGCCAGGCAATGATTTTTCCATCACCGATAAACGCGGTGAAACTTCGCCAGGGGTAACCAGAGTAGTGCACCACCAAGCACCATTCATTAACCGAGTGTCTGCACCCAGTTTTAAACCAGCGACTAGGCCGTCACCGGTATTACTGCGAACACCCGCGCTCCACTCAGTATTAGTTGGTTTGGGTAAATACTTATCACGTAACTCTTGGTTATGCTCAAAGCCGCCAGACCCTAGCACTACCGCTTTTCGCGCTTGTACGCGCAACAATTGTCCATCCTTTTCAACTACCGCACCAATAACATCCCCACTATTATTAGTAATTAACTCTTTCATTGGCGAGTTAAGCCACAATGGTAGATCGCGGTCTTTCATTGATAAGCGTAGGCGGGCTACCCCAGCGCTACCGGTACATAACCGTTTGCCTATACGCGTACGCATCATCCACGGAACATCAAACAGCCAATTGAACACTAGCTTTAGCGTTAAACCGAACCAGCCTTTAGTGCGGGCCGTTAATTCAGCCGCCTCGACTTGAGTAAAATGAATAGAGCCAAACATCCTCATCATATGGTGGCTAAGCGATAAGGTTTCAAAGTCATCACCTAACTGGGACGCCATAATCGGCTCGGGTTCCATTGATCGATGCCCGGTCATACTGCCTGGCAAGTCAGTATAATAATCTGGATAGTGCTCCAGGGTTTGATAACGCATTTGAGTGCGTTCATGCATGAAGTCGACCATTTTAAAACCGTTTTCTAAATAGGTATCAACCAGCTCTTGTGGTACATCTCTGCCTGCCAAGGTGTGTTGCAAATACTCTTTGGCTTTAGCGAGGGAATCATCAGCTCCAGCGGCTTTTGCATATCGATTACACGGTATCCAGACTCCGCCGCCTGATGTACCGCTAGTGCCGCCATATTTATCGGCTTTCTCAACCACAAGCACATCTTTACTACCCATTTCATAGTTACATAGCGCTGCCGTCATCGCGCCATTGCCTGAACCAACAACCAATACATCGACCGAATAATCCCACGGCGTGTCATTACTCATTTCAGTATTTTCTTGCTCAGACATGGGTTTCTCCGACATCAGTTGAAACGTCTATGGATGACTAACATAAAGGGAAATATTAACCCGCGAGCACGGTAATAAGACTTACTATTTGTTCACCGACAAGGCTAGTCAATTGTGTTCTCGTAACGAGAGCCGGCCTCTTCCATCCATAAACGATTGCGAGGCCCTTCGGCTCTAGGGTCACAGGCGTCATAACCTGCATCGCCTTGATACAACATACACACCACTTCATCAACATAAGTAATTCTAGGGATAAAAGGTCTTACATTTCTCTCGGCGTAAACCGCAAATAGCTCAGTGCAATCATTAGCGCCAGCAAGCTCAGTTAAGGTAACCACAGTCGGTGGCATCATAGTTAAATCACCCTGCTGATGCTGCTCTATAGCATTACTGGCTAAACACCATTGATGATCGTGTATTTCACTACCATCAATCTGCACATTCAGGTCGTCACCCACCCGAGCGATAAAAAACCAAGTAGCAAACCGTTTAGACATATTTTCAGGCGTGGTCCAATGGGCAAACGGCAATAGTTCATCGACCGCTACGGCCAAACCTGCTTCCTCATAGCATTCTCTTACGGCGGCATGCTTAGCCGCATCTTGCTCGTCAAACTGCTCATGCTCGCAAGGCTCGACTTTACCCCCTGGAAACACCCAAGCACCGCCAGCAAACTTAACCTGTTTGTTGCGTCTAAGCAGCAGCGTCTCAATACCATCATGGGTATCGCGCACCAAAACTACTGTGGCAGCTGGTTTTATTGGCACACTAGTCATTACTTCGCTACCAGCATTCGCTGGTCTACATAAGCCTGTGCTGCCTCGCTATTGGGCTGCGGCAGTACCTCGTCATATGCCAACGGCCTACCATCTGCGGCGTGAATCTGCAGTTCTGCCAAGGGCAGCTTGTCTCTACTATCAACAAACTTAACGTGATCATGATCGGGGTGAGCCAGCCATTTATCACTCCACTGTTTTATCCCTATCATCACCGGCAGTAAGTCTAAGCCTTGCTCGGTAATTTGATATTTCATCCGTTTACCACCCTCTACTTGTGGCACCTTTTCGACCAAACCTTCTTCGTGCAAACGTTTTAGTCGTTCAGTTAGGATATTCCTAGAGATACCAAGACTATCTCGCAGGTCTTCAAACCCACGCTGACCACCAAAAATCATAAAATCTCGAAGTATCAACATAGTCCACCATTCACCGATTACATCTAATGCCTTGGCGATGGGACATGACATATCTGAAAAACTGCACTTAACCATAAGTATTACATCCTAAATTATTATTGTTGTATAATAGTTGCATAACAGAACTTTTAACAGTAATATTAGTCTCGTTACAAGACTTTTAATCCCAAAAGTCGTAATTAACGAGGATTGTCATCATGTTTAACATCAAACCTGCACTAATTATTCTTGCTGCCTCATTTAGTCTTGCTGCTACGGCTAATAGTTACGCCGGTTCTGCTGCTGCATTTGACGCATGCAAGCAAGAAATCAGCAACAAATATAGCGATGCAACCAGCATACGCTTTAAAAATAATCCTGCCACCTCGAACCGTGGCGGCAAATACACTTTTTTAATCAATGCCTCCGCCAAAACTGACGATGTGCGTACCGTATTAAAAGCAAAGTGTATCTCGTCAAAACAAAACGAAATTATTAGTCTAACCATCGAAGACGGGCGCTGGTAATAAAGGTCATCAGGGATAAAATATGAAGGCAGCTATAGCTGCCTTTTTTATTGCAGACTACTCAGCATAATAGCGACTAATAGTCTCGACCACACAAGCAGGCTTATCACTACCTTCAATTTCTACAATCACTTTTACCACTGACTGTACTCCGCCTTTTACTTCTTCAACATGGATTAATTCACCACTGCCACGAACTCTAGATCCTACCGGAACTGCTGCAGGAAAGCGCACTTTCTCACAGCCATAATTTACCCCCATTGAAATACCTTGAACATCGATAATTTGCGGTAAAAACTGGTTTACTAAAGACAGCGTTAAATAACCATGGGCAATACATTTGCCATACGGCCCATCTTTGGCCTTATTTTCGTCAACATGGATCCACTGATGGTCGCCAGTGGCGTCAGCAAAAAGGTTGATCATCGCTTGATCTATTTCAATCCATTCACTTTCACCTAAATGTTGACCTATAGCGTTAAGTAGTTCACTGGGAGTAGAAAAAATTCGTGGTGCAATTGGACTCATACTCTACCTAATTATTAATAATTAACTATCGTAAAAAATAACCTAATTAGTACCAAACTTCTATTAATTGTAGGACATCTTGCAGGTTTGGCAGCAACGCTATTTGGGAGTAGCATAGCGCCTAATCAACGAGGGTATTATGAATAGACTTTTAATCATGGCAATGATGCTAGCACTAAGCCAAGCAATACAAGCCGACGATGACTATTATTATCAATGTGACAAGGATGAGCGACTTAAGTACATTGCTGTAACTTACGACAGTAAGACTAGCAATGTGCCATGCAGCGTTATGTATTCAAAAAAAGACAAGCCTGTCGAACTATGGCATGCAGAGATACAAGCAAGTTACTGTGAATCTAAAGCCTCTATATTTGCAGAAAATCAAAAAGATAAAGGCTGGAACTGTACTAAAAACATGGGCAAGCCGCCTAAATAAATAGACGGTGCTTGCTTCGCCAACTTTTAATAATCTTTAATTACAAGCAAACTTAGCGGCAACATACCTGCAACCAGCGTGATGATGTGAAAAATATTTAGTCACACAATGAACACTGAAACCGGTCTAGCAATCGCCACAAAATATCATCCTAATAACACCAGAAAAATCAGCATTGCTCGAACAAGGCATATAGTTTGGTATTACAATTCCCTTAACTTATAAAGCTAATAAGTATGGTGCGACCAGAAACAGCTATACTGCTAAGCTACTATCTGAAATTAAATGGATCATCTATTTGGCTACCGCAGAAATTACCAGCATAGTTATCGATAATTTAATTGATTCGATTTATGAAGGCGCTATGCAGACAAAACCATGGCAAGCTTTTATGCCTTTGTTTCGCCAGTTACTTGATGCTGACGGTGTATCCCTAATATTAAGACCACCGGCAAAAGACGACCGAGGGCTTATCCTCAATAGCAGACGCAACCAAGACAAGTCTAAACTGGCTACTGATGAGTGGCCAGTGACTTCTTATAAAGAGCATTTTTTTGCACTAGACCCTTTCATTAATTTGCCAATCAGCAAAGTAGTGTCAATAGATGAGCTAGTACCAGCGGCACAATTGTTAGAAAGTGAGTATTACATTAACTATTTAGAGCCTGCTGGTATTCGCTATATATTAGGCGGCGACGTAAAAGAACCAACCGGTTTATTGGCTAGTATTCGAGTCATGCGCGGACCTGAAGAAAATGCCTTTAGCGACCGCGAAGTTGCCTTATTTAGCCGCGTTCTGCCGCATATCAATCGAGCGATTCAAATACATGCTCGTTTGGGCCGAACCGAATCAGAGCGAGATTTATATGCAGGCGCCGTCAACCAACTTGCGGTCAGTACTATTATATTAGATGAGAAAGGCCTGGTACTAAATACCAACAAAGCTGGCGAGGAACTGTTAAAGGAGAAAGATGGCATAAGCCTGTTTGAACAACACATACAGCTAGCTACGCGTGAAAAAACTAATACATTTAAAGAGCTAGTGCAAAAAGTACTGACTGCAAATGAGCATTCGGCGCAACTAGTAGAAGCTATACGGATTCAACGCCCTTCAGGGAAAGCCGACCTTGCGGCTATTTTACGACCGGTACCATTATCACAGTGGGCAGAAGGTCAACAACATCCTTCCTTAGCGGTGTTTATATCTAATCCAGAGCAACAAAATATCGCTTCAAGAGAAATATTAGCCAGCTTGTTTGGATTTAGTAAGGCCGAATCTGCCTTAGCGGTAGAGCTTGCCAAAGGACTCACTTTGGCCGATGCCTCCGAACAACTGAATATTTCCCAGCATACGGCAAGAGCTCAACTGAAAGCGATATTTGCTAAGGCCGATGTTTCTCGCCAAGCTGAATTAATTCGCCTAATGCTAAAGTCAGTCGCTAGTCTGGCTTAATTATTAACGTTGAATAAAAAACTATCCCCCGCCACAGCGCCAAAATTTAGCATAAGGCTAACTATGTTAAAGCTAGCCTTGGAATTTATGCCCCCACAAGCTGGGTAGAGTGCTTACGGTCGGAGTATAATCGTCCCAGTCCATTTGCAAACCTTCGCAACCAAACTCTAAAGCAAAGCCGCCGGGCGTTGCCATATAGAATGACAGCATGCCATCGTTAGTATGTCTTCCCAAGGTAGAAATAATAGGAATTTCTCGCTCGTTTACCCGGTCGAGACAGTAACCCACTTCGTCAACATCAGTTACTTCTAGCATCATATGCACGCAGCCCGACTCCATTGGCGCTTCATACAATGCCAAACTATGATGGCGAGGGTTATCAACATGCATAAAGTTTAGCCCTACACCAGGATCATTAGGGTCTTCACTAAATTGAAAATGCATGTAATCGGTATCGCCGAAGCCTAATACTTCTTTATAAAATGCCTGAGTTTCTGCAAGATTTGGTGCTGGTAATACCGTATGCCCTAAGCCCATATCACCATTAAAACCCGTCTCAAATTCATTAATACCGGTGGGTGATATAAATTTAGCGTAATCCAGTTCAGCACCGTAATATAACTCTAAGGTGTTGCCCGCAGGGTCTTGCAGCCTAATTAAGTCTGTTACAGCACGGGCTGCCTTATCATCGGCGGTGCCTGTGTCAAAGTTCACTCCGGCGGTGGTCAAGTCGGCTTTAGCTTGCTCAAAATCAAGCCGGTCAACTAATTCCCAGCCACAGATTGAGAGTTTGTCAGTGTCGCCTTTTACAATTGCAAAACGAAATGGCCTAGCGTCTATTTTCAAATAAACCGTATCGACAGCAGATATTGTAGGTGCGACCATCATCCCGATAACGTCAGTACCAAACTCTTGCCACTTCTGGGGATCAGTAGATTCTACTATTACATATCCTAAGCTACGAACTCTCATAATTCTCCTCACCTGTTTTGCCATGCAGACGAAAACCTGCAATAACGATAGAACAGAATTGTGGCGAGATAGGCTGCTAAGGTCAACAAACTAGTATTACGGCTACGAAATATATTCCAATGACAAGCTCATTCAGCCAGTATTAAGTCAACACTATTAAAATGACTGAATGACAACTGAAAGATTTAACCGCTCGGCGCAACGCAGTGAAAATACTGACTCAACTAACAGGATTGGTAGGATCATTCTGTCGGTGCTGATACCGCCCTTGGCGGTTTATTTGGCTCACAAAAGCACCAGAGATGTATTAATCAGTGCCTGCCTCTGTATCGCCTTAATAATACCAGCTAGCATTCATGCCTTATGGATCACCAGCATACCAAGCAAAGAGGCGACTACGACGGTATAACGCGAACCTCACGCTGAGGGAACGGGATTTTGACCCCTTGGTCAACTAGCGCTTTATAAATAGCCCCATTGATCTGATACTTCGCGGCATAGTAACTGTTAGTCGACACTTTACAACGAGCCTCTATTACTACCGATGAATCAGCGAACTCACTAATACCGATATCAGTCCCATCTTTTTCATTAACACAATCCAAACCGTTAATAGCGCTGCGAATAATACTAATAGCTTGTTCTGGATCCTCGCTATAGCTAATACCAATACTAGTTTCAACTAAACGGTTTTCAAAAGAGTTAACCATTACTTCACCGACCACGTGTCGATTCGGAATAGTAATTAACTCACCGTCTTCAGCGATTAACATAGTAGAAGCTAGTCGAATTTCTTTTACTTGGCCTGAAACACCGCTAACAGTAATTGTACTGCCTAAACTAAATGGCCGCGTAAGAATGATAGCGACACCAGCACTGTAATTAGACAACAGTCCTTGCACCGCCAAACCTGCACCCAAGCCAATGGCACCAATAGCAGCGATAAATGGCGTGACACTGATACCAAATTTACCCAGACTAATAATAATAAAGCCACTGAGAACAATTATTTTTATGGTCGAGCCCGCAAAACTGCTTAGGGTAGGGTCTATATTCTTTTTCCCACACAAAGCAGTAACTGCAATGCCAACTCTACCCGCCACCCAAATGCCAATTATCAAAATGATAATTGCACCGATTACCTGAAAGCCATAGTTAACGGCGAAGTCTATAATCAAATTATAAAAACGCTCAGCATTTGCTAGTTCTTCGCCAACCATTTCTTCCATCTTATAACTCCGCTGTTAACTGGTGAGTATTACTTATTTATCTATATGAACATCAACTTGAGGATAAGGAATAGAAATACCTGCAGCCTCTAGTTTTAGTTTCATTTCTTCCATCTGAAAGAAGTAAACCGGCCAGTAATCAGCCGATTTAACCCAGCTACGCACTACCAAGTTGACTGAAGAATCACCTAGCTCTTTCACTGCAACAGTAATACCCAAGTCTTGCAGTATTCTCTCATCAGCTTCAATTACGTCGATAATTGTTTGCTTAGCGACACTCAAATCAGCATCATAAGAAACACCAATTAACAAATCAACACGGCGCTCTGTCTTAATCGAATAGTTAACGATAGCACTTGAGGCAACAGTGCTATTAGCCAAAATGACCACTTTATTGTCGCCAGTAACCAACCGAGTAGAGAATAAAGTAATCTCTTCAACTGAGCCTGCATAGCCTGCTACTTCCGCAAAATCGCCTGCTTTTATTGGTCTAAAAATAATTAACAATACTCCCGAAGCAAAGTTAGACAGCGAGCCTTGCATGGCCAAACCAACAGCTAAACCTGCAGCACCCATTACCGCAATTAATGAAGCCGTTTGGATACCCACTTCGCCTAATACAGCAATAGCAACAAATGCCACCATCAAAGTGTAAGCAATATTGCCAACAAACTTAGCAATAGTAGGGTCTACTTCTTTTTTATTCATTGCGCTAGCAATAGCCGCTGAGATTTTTTTAGCAGCCCACAAGCCAACGACTAAAATAACAACCGCGTAAACAATACTTAAACCCATAGTCATAATTAGCTCTGGAGCTTGAGTAATAATATTTTCAATCATTTCCATCGTTACATCCTCATAAAAAAAAACCCCGCGACTAGCAACTAGTAACGGGGTTATCGTTTTAAAACATTATTCGCTAGCAGTCTCTGTAGCTTCCAATACTGCAACAATGCGTCGGTTATCCTGACGGCCTTCGACTGTATCGTTATCAGCAATAGGCTTGGATTCACCATAACCAACCGAAGAAATTCGGCCTGCGTCAACGCCTCGTTCAATCAAACGATCTGCAGCAGCTTTTGCACGCTGTTCAGATAATGCTTGGTTATAAGCTGCATCGCCGCGGCTATCAGTGTGACCTTCAATAGTTGCAGAAACATTGGTATGAGTAGATAAAAATGCTACCGCGGCATCAAAGTCTGGATGACTACCAATTGGCCCTAACTCAGCTGAATTATTAGGAAATTCAACAGTTAAGTTCATCGACATAGATATTTTTTCACAGCCAGACTCATTAACTACTGCGCCGGCAGAACTATTTGGACATTGATCCATATAGTCTAATACGCCATCCCCGTCTGTATCCATTGGACAACCTTTGTCATCAACGGCAACGCCAGCAGGAGTACCTGGGCACTGATCTAAATCATCGATCACACCATCGTTGTCGCTATCAGCGGGTGGCATTTCTTCTTTATGTTGATTAAACATATGACCAACACTGAAAGTGATTGCGTTGTCAGTCCCTTCGCTAACAGTAAATCCGCGAACATCGCCACGGGCAAACCAAGAGGGATTGAAGAAGTATTTAAGACCTAAGCCGAAGTCTAGTGGCGCATCATCTGCTTTAGAACCATCATCATAATCGTATTTTGTTTTACCAAAACCGGCAGAGGCATATGGCTGCCAATTGCCGTTATTAAAGTAGTAGTTAAAATCTAGACGGTTACTGCGCGCATCTGCGTCACTGTTAAGCACACCGTCGCCGTCAAGGTCAGAGCCCAAAGTAGTTACTTCAATCTCCCAATTTGGGTCAAAACGGTAGGCACCGTTAAATGCAGTTGTATCACCTGATTCTAGGTCACGATCACCACTTGGCTGCAATACACCAATACCAGCACCTAGAGAAAAACCACTTTGAGTGTTTACTTCGTCAGCAACTACCAATACGGGCAATAACGCCACGATACCAGCTAACATTTTTAATTTAGAAAATTTCATACAGTCTCCTGAAAAATAACTTTTTTATATTAAAATTAGTCATATATGCTCCATAAATACTTAAACAGTACTTATGCTCTATATCTCCCTATATCTAGTACCAGCACATTATCATATACCAAGACCCTACACACCATAGGTATAATACGTAGCCTTGGATTTTAGCCTCTTTATATAGTGCTAATCGTAATACCTTAAAAGTTAACGCAACATTAATAAACCTACTAATAAATAGTTAGTCAGGGTAACGAATACTATTAATCAGAGTACTCCTACTATTTACCAGTTTATTTGTCTTATTATTGCAACAAAATTGCAATAAATCAGAGTGCACACACTTTTTGTCACATTACTGTAATAAAGCCGCGGCAATATACTCATCAACTAAAGCCTAGCTCTAGTCAGTAAATATTAATTAGGGGAATCAAAATGAAATTACTAACTACAACAGCGTCTGTACTCGCATTAGCGATTGCAGCACAAGCGAACGCTGGAGTCGTCACATCAAAAGGCGACGATCTAGTAATAAGTACCAACAGTGGTCTTAAAGTGGCTACCGCTGACGGCGACAAATCTTTCGCCATTGGCGGTCGCCTACAGTGGGATTATGCAAACATAGATGTCAATGATGAAAATGTAGTGAACGATACGGGGATTCGTCGAGCCCGGGTTTATTTTAAAGGCCATTCTGGCGATTGGGCCTATAAATTGCAGCTAAATGTTGACGATAATAGAGGCAGCTTGCGTCGCACTGGCGGTACCGTTGAAGATCTGTATGTTAAATACACCGGCTTCGGTGATGCACTTCAAATCACTGCAGGTAAACACAACTCTCCATTTAGTTTACAACGATTGACTAGCTCAAATGATATGACAGCACTTGAGCGTTCAGCCGCGACTAACTTCGTTATCTCTAATCGTAATACAGGTATTCAATTACACGGTAAATCAGGTATGTTTACCTATGGTATTGGCGCGTATGAGGCCGAGGCAAATTTTGAGCTAAACAGCGATGGTGAATTGGTGACAAATCAAGATCTTGGCTCTAATAACATGGCTGTTATCGGTCGATTAACGGCTACGCCGATTAACAACGATGGCAACATACTGCACTTCGGCGCGGGTTTTATAGAGTCTAGCGAAGACAACCAACAATTCGGCTTAAAAGATGTTTACAATCTAGAATTTGCCGCTGTAGCCGGTGCATTTCATGTCCAATCTGAGTACTTTGATGGGACCGGCCCTGGAGTAAATAGCGATGATCTAGAAACCTATTACTTTCAAGCAGGCTGGGTGCTAACTGGCGAAAGTCGCCCTTATAAAGATGGTAAGTTTAAGCGCATTAAACCAAAAAGTGATTCTGGCGCATGGGAACTTGTTGCCCGTTATAGCGGTGGCGATGGTGACTTTGAAGGATTGGGTGACACTAACGCAGATGCTTATCTAGTCGGTGTTAACTGGTATGCGAGTAACAATGTACGTATAGGCGCCAACTATTCCATGGTTGAAGAAGATGCAACCGGGGTTGATGCCGATGTATTCCAAGCACGCCTGCAATATGTCTTTGATTAAATAGTTATACCTCTACACTTCCCTGGCGTTGAGCTTGCCGCTCAGCCAGGGATTTTTTTGCCTGTCATAAACTGGTTTTAAAATAGTCTATTAAAAACTTAATTGGCATTACTTTCTGACTTTACACCGCTATAATTACTTTCGCAATGCCAAGACCTAAAGCCTTGGCTAACTATTGACAAAGCGAAGGACATCCGGTGGATTTAACAACAGCCTCTACAGAGCAACTGCAAGCATTGCAAACTGAGTTACAACACGAATATACCGCGTTAAAACAAGCCGGACTAAACCTTGATTTAACCCGCGGTAAACCTAGTAGCGAACAGCTTAGCTTATCCAATAGCCTTGACGGTATTCTGCAGGGTGACTACATCATGGATAACACCGACCTGCGCAATTATGGCGGCCTCGACGGACTGCCGTCGGCAAAAGTCTTATTTGCACCGGTTATCGATGTTGCTAGTAATGAAATTCTAATTGGTGGCTACAGCAGCTTAACTTTAATGCATCAATGCATGATTTTCAGTCATTTTTTTGGCCTCAATGGCCCAGACAGCGCTTGGACAACAGAGGGTAAGATCAAGTTTTTATGCCCTGTACCCGGCTATGACCGCCACTTTAGCGTATGCGAGCAACTAGGCATTGAAATGATTCCAGTGGCCATAGGCGATACTGGGCCAGACATGGACCAAGTTGAAGCATTAGTAAAAGCCGACCCTCTAATTAAAGGTATTTGGTGTGTGCCGCGCTTTTCAAACCCGACAGGTTGCGTTTACAGCGATGAAACCGTCGACCGCTTAGCTCAACTGGGCAACATTGCAGGCGATAATTTCCGTATTTTTTATGACAATGCCTATGCTGTTCATACGCT
>JBLHWB010000025.1:0-14226 GCA_047628915.1 Porticoccus sp.
ACTGGGGCAGTTTAGGCTACGGTTATGGCTATGCTTACGCACAAGATAATTTTTGTGTGGTTATGCGGGAAGTTGTTTTAGCCTCCGGCCGTTCGGCTGAATTAATGGGTGAAGAGGAGGGCGATATAGATGCCGACTTTTTGTTTCGCTATCTGTTTGGCACGGACGCTGACAAAGAAGCGACGTTAGCAGGCTTGCCGGTAGACCAACAAGACTTAGTTAGCGGTTATAGTGCAGGCCTTAATCGTTATTTGGCCGACACCGGCGTTGAAAATTTGGCCGAAGGCGATGCGGGTTGTCGCAATGCACCATGGGTGCAAGAAATACGCCCCATTGATTTGGCTTCTTACCTGACTCGCATTGGCTTAGGCGGCAGTTCTGATCAAGGCATTGTTAGACAAGCTTTTGCCGATGTTACTGGCCCTAGCGCCAGTGGTTCGGGGAACTCTAAAGCATCGATAGATTGGGACGCGGTTGGCGACAATATACAACGCAATACTAAAAGCATGCGCACTCCTGATAAAGGCAGTAATGCCATTGCCTTGGGCGGTGATGCGACTCAATCAGGCGCTGGGCTACTGCTGGGGAATCCTCATCAACCGTGGCAGGGCAGCGGTCGTTGGTATGAGGCTCATTTAACAATCCCTGGTGAATACGATGTCGCGGGAGCCTCGCTACAAGGCTTACCGTTTATCGCTATCGGCTTTAACAAAGATATTGCTTGGACGCATACAGTGTCGTTTTCTACCCGCTTTACATTATTTGACTTAAAACTCAATCCTGATAATCCGCTGCAATATGAATTTGATGGTGCTATGCGCGACATCACTCCGGTGGAGATTCAAGCTAAGATAACCCTAGCTAATGGATCAGTTGAAACCCGTAGCCATACTTTCTATGAGTCGCATTTTGGCCCAGTAGTTAACTTAGCATCTGTCGATCCATTGTTAGGTGGTTGGCCGATGATTAACGGTAACGTTTTGGCCTTTCGTGATGCCAACCTTGATACTGCGGCCCGTAGTTTTGAGCATTGGCGTGGGATCGGACAAGCAACTAACTTAGCTGAACTAATCGATGCTACTAAAAATATTGGCAATTCGAATTTTCATACTTTGGCGGCCGATAGGAATGGTGATGCATTTTATGGAGAAATTTCTGCCATTCCACATGTTACGCAACAGCAGCTAGATAGCTGTATTAACGGCTTGATCGGACCATTGCTTGCCAATCAAACGAATAACGCAATTACCACTTTAGATGGGTCTACCACTGCTTGTGAATGGGGTGAAGATGCGGATAGCCCGCCCGGCAGTAATGTTTATGGCTTTGAGTCGCGGCCAAAAATCACCACTCGTGATTATGTTGCCAATAGTAATAATAGTTATTGGCTAACTGATGCTAATAATCCGTTAACTGGGTTTCCAGTGGTTTTTGGCTTTTTAGGTCATGAAAATCAGCAGCAATTTATGCGTACTCGCCTCGGGCTTTTGATGATAGAGCAACGCAAAAATGCGACTGACGGTTTAGGTGACACCCCAGGTTTTAATTTAACTAATCTGCAAGGCCTTCTATATGCTAATGACGTCCATGCGGCCACGTTAGTATTGGATGACGTATTAACTGTTTGCGGGGCAATTAACCCAGCAACGGCGACAGCCGCGCAAACTAATGCGCTAACGGCTTGTACGGTATTACAAAGCTGGGACCGCAAAGTCAATTTGGATAGTGTAGGGGCGCAGGTATTTACCGAGTTTTGGGCTTACATTAGAAGCGAGCGCAGTGCCGATTTTACCAATGTGGTTGGCGATCAGGAATTTTGGGCTATCAACTTTGATGCCAGCGACCCCGTCAATACCCCCAGTGGTATTGATCTTACAGTTGCCGCTAATACCGATCTCGTTATCGAGGGATTAAATACCGCAGTAGAGAACTTAAATGCTGCCAATGTTGCCCTTGATGAGCCTTGGCAAAATGTTCAATTTTTAGAACGCAACGGTGTACCTGTGCCAATTCATGGTGGCAATGGCACTATGGGTATTTACAGTGATATTAAGGTCAATCTTTCAGCGGGTGGTTACAAGAACCCCACTGGTGGTAACTCTTATATTCAGACGGTCACCTGGGATGATACCGACTGCCCGATAGCTGACACAATCTTAACTCACTCTCAATCTACCGACCCAGCGTCGCCTCACTATGGCGACCAAACTGAGCTATATGCTATGAAACAATGGGTGCGAATGCCTTACTGTGAAGCTGAGATTGAAGCTGCTAAAATAGGCGACACAATAATACTGCGGCCTCAATAGTTTTCTGGCCTAAAAATATTAGGGGGAAGTAATGAATTTATTGAAACCAGTGATAAGTGCTATTGCGCTAACCTTGGCCAGTACCGGTTTTGCTGGCGATGAGGACCAATGGGATTTTGAAATAGAGCCGTATATTTTTGCGACCTCAATTGATGGTGATACGTCAGTAGGACGCGCTAATGGCTTACCAGTGGAAATAAACACTAGTGATATTTTGGAAACGCTAAATTCGGCTCTTATGCTTCACTTTGAAGGCTTTGATAAAAGTAATGGCTGGGGCTTTATGGCTGATTACTCGTTTATGGATTTACGTGACGAGATTTCAACATCACGCCGTGGTGTGTTGAGTACTAAGCTTCGCCAAGGCGTATTAGAGTTAGATGTATTTCGTCGTTATGAGGTGGCCGGTGGTTTGCTAGACTACACCGCCGGTGTTCGTTGGTGGGATAACGACATTGAAGCGCAAGTAGATATAGCACTATTGCCTGGTAGCCCTGGCGTAGATATCAAACAAGACTGGGTAGATTTCGTTGTTGGCATGCGCTGGCAAAAACCAATTAATGACAGCTGGGCTTTTGTAGCGCGTGGCGATATTGGCGGTTTTGGTTTTGCATCTAACTTTACTAGTCAGGCAATCGTAGGCGCCAAGTACAATCTTAATGAGTCATTTTTAATTGATATAAGTTACAAAGCTGTTTGGGTAGATTATGAAACGGGTAATAAAAATTCCCGCAACTATTTTGCCTATGACACTGTTACCCATGGGCCTTTAGTTGGGTTGATTTATAAATTTTAACTAATTAGCCGCAGTGAAAATGGATAGCGATAGTTTTCGCCGCGGCTAGCGGTCAGTGCGGCAATAATGGCAAAAATAAACCAAGTTATTAGTACTATTCCCATCATTGCAAAGCCAATAATAATAAAGGTAAATGGGATGCAAACAATCCATGCCAACAGCACGGTGATGCTAAAGTTTAATGCCTCTTTGCCTTGTTCATTAATAAATTCTGACTCATCTTTTTTGATTAGCCAAAGCACTGTAGGGGCAATGATTCCGGCACCTAGCGTAATCATCGCTAATAGTGACGACAGATGACACAGCACTGCCCAATTGCGTTCTTCACTATCTGGACTTGGAATTAAATCTTTCATATCCATCGGCCTGTAATCGTTATAGAAATCTAATCATATCAATAATAATGACAATAAAACTATTGTTCATAACTATTGTGGTTTTGGGGTTAATTGAACTGTGGTTACATATAAAGCGACCAGCAATAGGTTTCTGATCTGCTGATTATTACGGAGGTATTAATGGAGTATTTACAGGTCCTAGTAGGGGGCTATTAATTGGCTTTGCTGCAGTACTGCTGCTTGTGCTTAATGGCCGAATAGCAGGTGTCAGCGGTATATTTGCCAGTGTTCGGGCTGAGCGTAGTTAGCGCATAGTATTTTTACTTGGCTTGATATTAGGCGGGACAGCTTGGCAATTATGGCAGCCGCAGCCGACTGCTAGTTCGACATCCTGTGGGCAATTAATCGTTGCTGGCTTACTGGTGGGCTTTGGCAGTGTTTATGGTAGTGGCTGTACTTAGTGGTCATGGAGTTTGTGGCTTGGCACGGTTTTCGGTTCGCTCACTAGCAGCCCTGCTCACCTTTATGGCCGCAGGTATAGCAACTGTTTACTTGGTAGGTTTGTAGTTATGGCTATGCTATTTTCTGCTTTATTGTCTGGCCTGCTGTTTGGTTTTGGTTTAGCTGTGTCGGCGATGAGTGACCCCGCTAAAGTTATAGGTTTTTTAGACATTGCTCGTAACTGGGATCCGACATTAATGTTTGTAATGGGCGCGGCGGTAGTGGCTAGCACGCTGGGCTACTTTGCGGTGTTGAAAAAACCTAGCCTGTGGTTGCCGAAATGTTCCTTTTACTAATACAGCCGCAAATAGATAGGCGTTTAATTATTGGTGCAGCAATGTTTGGCATTGGTTGGGGTTTGGCAGGCTATTGCCCAGAACCAGTATTTGTTGCGTTGGGTTAGTTACAGCATCAAATTGCTATATTTTTTATCGCTATGACAGTGGGTATGCTATTCGCTAAAAAGCTTACTTAGCGGGCTGGTATTTGGCTAGGGCGATAGTTGTAATCGTCACAGGCGCGATAAATAGCTTTGGCAACTGCACGGCTACTGGCTAAGTCTTTATACTTGTTGTAACACTCTTGTATCGAGTCGGGAGTGAAAAAGCTGGTTGATGCTGCGGGAAACAGTTTTCTGCATTCAGCTTCTAGATATACTACCCCTTGCGCTGATACCCCCGTGCTAAGGTTATCTAAAACGCATTCCGAATAGTTACTGGGGCCAAATAAGGCGCTGGCTTGACTTGTGAATAAGCTTATTACAGCAAATGTTGTTGCTAATACTAATGCTCGTTGGCGTGCCATAAATAACCTTTTAGGGTTTAGCTTTATATTCAGCTTAGCGCTAACCGTGCGCATGGGCAAAATAAAATTCCCCCCGTATACCAAATTGCGAACTTGTCGACCAAGTTCGCGGCTACTGTTTAGTGGTGTTGAGCGTGGCCATCTGCGCCATGCGCATGGCCATGAGCCAACTCATCGCTAGTGGCTTCGCGTACCAAGGTGATTTCAACAGCAAAACTTAAGTCCTCACCGGCGTGGGGGTGGTTGGCATCTACGGTTGCTTGAAACTTACCCATTTTAATTACTTTTACTTGGCGCGGACCGGCTTCGGTTTGCACAACTGCTAGGCTGCCAGTTTTTAACTTACCCTTAATCGGCGTTAAGTGTTTAGCGGCAATACGTTGAATATTGTCGTCGTTGCTGGGGCCATAAGCATCAATACAAGCTAAATCTACGGTAAAATTATCACCTTCTTTGTGGCCATCAAATTCTTTTTCTAGTCGCGGTAATACTTGCTCGCGACCATGTAAATAAATGTGGGCCTCGCCATTACTGGTTTCAACTTGATTGCCTTCACTGTTTGTAATGCTGTAGTTAAAACCGACAATACAGTCTTTTTCAATATTCATATTTATAGTTAGCCTATTTTAGTCTGTTTGTGCAGGCCGCATTGTAGGTGAAAGCATTGGATCTGTCGAAAAATAGCGCTATAAAACTATGGGCTCAAGCCACAATGTATTATCCTTTGCTAGCCAAAATAAGTGGTTTAAATTAACAATTGAGCACTAGGCTCATGTCCCCGAGTGAGGGGAAGTATAAATATTGAGGATAGCGTTATGGCAATAAAGTTAGGTTTTTTGATGGGTTATTCGGGTAAACAGATTACTGTTCCCATCGAGTTGATAAAAAAAGCGGAAGCGTTGGGCTTTGACTCAGTGTGGACGGCAGAAGCCTATGGCTCTGATGCGATTACCCCCGCCGCATGGATATTAGCGCAAACAGACAAGATCAAAGTGGGCACGGCCATTATGCAAATGGTAGGGCGTACCCCTGCCACCACCGCCATGACCGCTATGACTCTAGATCAACTATCAAATGGCCGTTTTATTGTTGGTCTTGGCGCCTCTGGGCCCCAGGTAGTAGAGGGTTGGCATGGTGTGCCTTATGGCAAACCAGTTACGCGCACTAAAGAATACATTCAGATAATGAAGAAAATTTTCGCCCGCCAAGGCCCGGTAGAATTTGACGGTAAAATGTATCAACTGCCAAATAAAAGCGAAGGTACAACCGGCTTAGGTAAAGCGCTTAAATCAATTATGGCGGCAGTTGAAAAAGATATTCCAGTCTATACCGCCTCCATTACGCCGGCGGGTTTAGCGGCATCGGCTGAAGTCGCCGATGGGGTATTTCCAGTGTTTATGGTGCCAGAAAAGTTTGAAGTCATTGGTGTGCCCTTACAAAAAGGTTTCGATAAAGCCGGTAACGGGAAGTCTTTGGCCAATTTTGATGTCGCGCCGTTTATTGGGGTGATAATGGGCGATGACGTTGATGCCTGCCGCGCGCCGATCAAGCAATTTTTGGCACTTTATATTGGTGGTATGGGCGCTAAAAATAAAAACTTTTACCATACTTATACAACCAACTTGGGTTTTGGTGACGCGGCAGATAAAATTCAGGAGCTATATTTAGGTGGCGACAAAGAAGCCGCAGCCAATGCTGTGCCTGATGAATTAGTCGACCTAGTGGCATTAGTGGGCCCTGAGGCACGTATTAGAGAGCGTTGCCAGGTTTGGAAAGAATCAGGTGAGCGCAATGAAGTAGGTACCTTGTTGTTCCAAGTTTACCAAGATGAAGTATTGGATGTTTTAGCTGACGAGTTTCTGTAGCCCGCTAGCTTAGGATGCATTTAAAAGCCTCGAAGGTTATCTTCGAGGCTTTTTCATTTTTTGGGAAATGATGTGTGGTTTGCTTAACAGCAATCGCGATCAATCATTGGCCAATAATCTTGTTACTGTTATTTTGGCTATATTATTAAGAGGACGTAGTTGTTTTGACCGCAGATCTATTGCAAGGATGGCAGAATTGGCCGCTGGGTTTAACTCAGCAGCCTGATCTGCTTGGTCGTCTAGAAGGTGGCTTAACTAATCAAAGCTATTTAATTAACGCGGGCGATACGCAAATGGTCTTGCGAGTTAATGCGTCTAACAGTGATGCACTGGGTATTAATCGCCAGCATGAGAAAATCATTTTAGAAAAAGTTAGTGCACTGGGTTTATGCCCAGAGGTGTTCTACGTTGATGTCGATGCTGGCATTTGTCTTAGCCAATATGTTGGCGAGAATTACTGGCAAAATATTGCCGTGCAACAAATTTCTAAACGTCAGCGCTTATTAGCTGCGCTTAATCAAATACACGGTGTTGAATGTGAGCTGCCGCCGCGACGTTATCGCAGTTACATTAATCACTATTGGCACGGCGTATTGGATTTAGAT
Source organism: Porticoccus sp. (assembly GCA_047628915.1). Taxonomy (GTDB): domain Bacteria; phylum Pseudomonadota; class Gammaproteobacteria; order Pseudomonadales; family CAWVSB01; genus CAWVSB01. The sequence goes on from JBLHWB010000025.1 coordinate 7,219, forward strand.
ATTAAGTTAGCCGATGAAATTTATCGTGAGCGTGAATTCTTATTAACCGTTATTGATGAGTTTAGTAGCCAGCCTGCAGTGCTAACCCATCATGATTTGGTCACGAGTAATATTATTGACGGTAAAAATCAATTATATGTTTTGGATTGGGAGTATGCGGCCATGGGGCAGGCCGAGTTTGATGTGGCGAGTTTGATTCGAGAATGGAGTCTGTCGGTACAAGATTTGAGCAGCCTAGACTTTGATCGCGATAAGCTTGATATCGCACTCAGGTTATATGATCACATTTACCAGTTATGGTATTTTCTGCAAGACTGATTTATTTCCCTTCCAGGCAGTTATTCATATCACAGCTAATGCCGTGGTTCATATCTAAGGCCGGTTGTGCGCCACTTGGGGCACCAACTTGTTTAGCCGGTACGCCTGCGACAGTGGTATGCGGTGCAACATCTTGTAGCACCACGCTACCAGCACCAACTTTTGCCCCTTGGCCAATATGAATATTGCCGAGAATTTTTGCACCTGCACTTATTAATACGCCATCACCAATTTTAGGATGACGGTCGCCGCCTTCTTTACCAGTGCCACCAAGGGTTACTGATTGCATAATCGATACATTGTCACCAATAACGGCTGTTTCGCCAATAACTAAACCAGTAGCATGATCTAGCATAATGCCACTACCAATCGTTGCGGCCGGGTGAATGTCGACAGCAAACACCATCGCAATTTGGTTTTGGAAAAATAACGCCAGTGAATAGCGCTGCTGCTGGCATAGCCAGTGCGCCACCCGATAAGATTGCAAGGCATGAAAGCCTTTGAAATATAAAAACGGCGTTGAGTAATAACGAACCGCCGAGTCACGATCTTTAATTGCTTTAATGTCTGCTCGTATTGCTTCACCGATAGAGGGATCAGCCTTGAATGCTTCTTCGATCACTTCACGTAGTAAAATAGCCGGTACTGTCACGCTGTCTAGTTTGTTGGCTAAGTGATAGCTTAAAGCGTGTTCTAAACTCTTGTGGTTTAAAATAGTGGAATGCAAAAAACTGGCGAGGACAGGTTCGTTGGCAATTACTTTGGTGGTTTCTTCGCGAATATGTTGCCAAATAATATCAGTCACGGCTGTAATCCTTAATTAGGGCGGTTAGCATAGGTCTAATGTAGCTTAAGTTAGGGCAAAATTCACGATTGCAATGGTAATGTAGATTTCAAAAAAATAACTAGGATTGATAATGCGACAAGATAGACGCCCGTATTGGGTGAAAAAATACTATTTGAAATTTCGAGTCTGGTACGCCAATCATTTTTTACGGCCAGCGTGTGACTACCTCGGTGACTATCACACCATTATGAAACCTTGGTATATAAAAATATCTGGGCCAAATATTCGTATTGGCAAATGTGCAACTATTATCGGTGAGCCAACTCAGCATGTAAAAATAGGTGTGTGGGGGCAAGAACCAACCAGTGGCAGTGTCACTATTGGCGATTATTTTTTAATGAGCCCTGGGGCTCGCATTAGCGCCTGCGATGAAGTTGTTATTGGTGATGGGGTGATGATGGCCGCTGGATCGTATATTACTGATTCAGACTGGCATGAAATGTATGATCGTGGTCAGCGCGCCAAAGGGGTTTTTCCGGTAAAAATTGGCGACAACGTCTGGTTGGGTGACCACTGCATGGTGTTAAAAGGCGTAACTATTGGCGAAAACAGTGTGGTTGCTGCTGGTGCGGTGGTTGCTAAAGATGTACCGCCAAATGTGGTAGTGGCGGGCAATCCGGCTAAGGTGGTAAAAGAATTAGATAAAGATCGTGCCGTAATAGGGCGGGCGTCCACCTTTCAAGACCCAGCAGGGTTAGAAGTATTTTTTGCCGGGGTAGACAAAATGGTATTAAAAGACAACACCACATTGAATTGGCTGCGGACATTAATTAAGCCTAGTACCCGAGATTAACCTTGACCTTGAATAGTAGTTATAATGTTGCATTCCACGCGCGATGACAGCAGTTTTGGCAGCATGTTAAAGGGCCGCTGGTAGCCCTTTGTTAGGGCTAAAGTTACATTTTTGTTTTAATCTTTACATTAACTCTTTATATTGATCAACAATATAATGATAAAAAGTGCTTAACGACTTGTTTTATGGTCTATGCTAGTGAATGTTGTCAGAGATAATATGAGCCTGTAATACCTATATTTTATTCAGGCTAGTTAGCTCGGCAATGCTAAATCAAGACGCTCAATGAGTGATTCTATGTCAGGCAATGTTATTAAGGACGAAACAGAAGAGCAGCGCCGGGCTAGAGTTGTAATGGTGCTGGGTTTTCTTGGTGGCGTCTTTATTAGTGGCATATCCATCTTCGACTTTTTTGTCCGTGACGATCGTCCGCTAGCGCTAGTTTTGGCGCTAATAATAACTGGCATTACGTTTATTGCCCACTCCATTTATATTAAGCTAGGCGGTAAGCCTAAACTGTATTTACTAATCTTTCTGATGGTGGTTTTACACAGTTTTTGGCTATTCAGCGGTGTTGGTGCAAGAGCTGGCATCCTTTGGTCGTTGGTCATGCTGCCAACATTTTTCTATTTTTTGGGCCATAAAAATGGCGCTATTGTCACCGGTGTTTTATTTGTAGTTACTGCGTATTTATTAACTTTCCCCCCTGGCATGTTGCCGCTGGCTGAATTTACTGAACAGTTAAGTCAGCGTTATTTAATGGCATACCTGGTGTTGAGTTTCTCTTGTTTCTCTATAGAAGTCATTCATTTTGACGTGCGCAAAGGTTTCTACAGTGCCAAGGAAGAATTAAATAGTTTAGCCAAAACAGACCAACTTACCGGGCTCAATAATCGTAGAGGTTTTCTTGAAAATATATCTGAAGATCAGCGTAAGGGTGGTAATAAAGATAACTTTTCGATGGTATTGATAGATTTAGATCACTTTAAGCAGGTAAATGATAAACATGGTCATCTGGTTGGCGATAAGGTGTTGGTTGAAGCGTCGTCACTAATTAAAAGTTGTGTTCGTGGCGATGATGTTGTGACTCGTTGGGGTGGTGAAGAAATAGTTGTATTTATGCCAGCAACTAATGTTTATGTGGCCCATAAAGTAGCCGAAAGAATATGCCACAGCATCGCTAGTTATTCGTTTGGCGGGTTGGGAATATCAATGACAGCAAGTTGTGGCGTCGCCGAATCAAACTCGCCATTCCAAGACAGCACAGATGTGGTTAAAATGGCTGATAGAGCTATGTTTAAAGCTAAGCATAGCGGCCGAAATAGGGTAGTGACCTTATAAGGTTAAAATTGCATTTCGGCTACATTATCTGGTATCACTAACGTCCCTTCAGTTTTTGTCTTAATTTCTTCCACGCTCACGCCTGGAGCTCGCTCTATTAAATGAAAGGCACCATCGTGTATTTCTAAATAAGCTAAGTCGGTAAGTATTTTTTGAATACAGTTCGAGCCGGTTAGCGGCAAACTACATTGCTTCAGCAGCTTAGAATTCCCGTATTTATCAGCGTGGGTCATGATGGCAATAATATTATCAGCGCCGGCAACTAAGTCCATGGCTCCGCCCATACCTTTGATCAATTTTCCTGGAATCATCCATGATGCAATGCTGCCATTTATATCAACTTCAAACGCGCCGAGTACGGTTAAATCAACATGGCCGCCGCGAATCATCGCGAAAGATTCGGCCGATGAAAAAATAGACGCGCCAGTGGCCGCGGTAACTGTCTGCTTGCCGGCATTAATCATGTCGGCATCTAACTCTGCTTCAGTCGGGAACGGTCCCATGCCAAGCAAGCCATTTTCTGATTGCAGCATCACTTCAATCCCTGCTGGCACGTGGTTGGCAACTAACGTTGGAATGCCAATGCCAAGGTTCACATAGTAGCCGTCTTGCAGTTCGCGGGCAGCGCGCATGGCCATTTGGTCTCTAGAAAGTCCCATCTGATTTATCCTTATTCCCTAACCGTGCGTTGTTCTATGCGTTTCTCAAAACTGCCTTGAATCAGCCTATCAACATAAATACCCGGGGTATGAATGTGCGCAGGATCTAACTCGCCGGGCTCTACAATCTCTTCCACTTCCATTACGGTGATTTTGCCAGCGGTTGCCGCCATCGGATTAAAATTTTGCGCGGTATGGCGATATATAGCATTGCCAAAGCGGTCGGCCTTCCACGCTTTAACAATAGCAAAGTCACCGGTGATTGCTTCTTCCAAAATATATTTTCTACCATTGTAGTCACGCACTTCTTTGCCTTCGCCTACTGGGGTGCCGTAGCCAGTAGCGGTAAAGAAAGCAGGAATACCCGCACCACCAGCGCGCATTTTTTCAGCGAGGGTGCCTTGCGGTGTTAGTTCTACCTCTAACTCGCCAGCGAGGAGTTGGTCTTCAAACATTTTGTTTTCACCAACATATGACGATACCATTTTTTTGATCTGACGGTCTTCTAACAAAACCCCTAAGCCAAAGCCGTCGATGCCGCAGTTGTTGGAGACGATGGTGAGGTCTTTAGTGCCCATAGTTTTAATTTGGTTGATTAAATTTTCAGGGATACCACAGAGGCCAAAACCACCAGCTATTACGGTCATATTGTCTTCTAGCCCAATCATTGCCTCTTCGTAGGTAGCAACCACCTTATCGAATCCTGCCATTTTTCTGCTCCGTTAGGTATCAATTTAGCAAGGATGGTCTAACACTTTATATTTATCAAGCGTCAAATATTGATCTATTTATTTATAAATCAAATATATAAAAATACTAGGTGAAACCAATGAGCGTGACGATTAAACAGTTAAAAGTTTTTGTAGCCGCGGCCCAGGCGCGCAACTTTGCCGAGGCAGGTGGCCGCGTACAGTTGTCTCAATCCGCCTTAAGTATTGCGATTAAAAATTTGGAGGAAATAGTGGGTGGTAGGTTACTGGCTCGCACCACTCGCCGCCTTGCGTTAACACCTGAAGGCGAAGCTTTTTATCCGGTGGCAAGTTGAGTATTGCTGCCATGCCTTCCTTTGCTAGTAGCTTGCTGCCTGACGTATTGGCCTACTATTGTGGTCAGCATCCGAATATAGAGATTGCGGTGCAAGATGTAGTGGCGGAAAATGTCGTAGACATGGTGCGAACTGGGCGAATTGAAATTGACGTCAGCTTTGACTCCGGTGAGTATGAAGAGTTAGATTTTGAGGTTTTATTTAAAGATAAATTTTTTGTCGCTGCACCGAAGCAGCATGCCTTAATGCACCAGAGTAAAATACGGTTGCGCGATCTACCTGCATATCCGTTTATTTCTCTACAGCGGCCGTCGAGTATTCGCCAGTTAATTGAAACCGCTACCAAGGCTTGCGATATAAAATTAGCGATTGCCTTCGAAGCTCATCAGTTAGCTTCAATAGGCTCTATGATAGCGAACGGCTTAGGATTAAGTATTGTGCCGTCGTTGACTATTAAACAGATGGAGTCCTTAGGTGTTGAGTGTAAACCTTTAACAAGAAGTAAAATTAGTCGTAATGTGGGAATTATCACTCGGCGTAAAAATCAACTGTCGGCGACAGCGATGAGGCAAGCATTATTGCATTGTGTAACGGGGCCTTAAAGTTGAGCCGAATACAGTGGCGATCTTTTTACTGCAGCAGTGATCGTCGTTTTGATATCGGCAACAGTGGCAGCATTAATTCCTGCTCTACCCAGCAATGAAATATCTTTTAGTTTGTTAGCGTCGGCTGCCGTCATCAGGGGTAATAGATTGTTTTCAGTGCCAGTTAAGTGATAGTTTTTCGCCAGCCAGTCTGTTGCTGTACTGTTTGTCATCAGTCTAGCAAATTCTACTCCAGCGTAATCGGCGGTTAAATCCCTAAGACCAAATTTATCCTTAACTCGGGCATCTAACATTTCTTTGTAAAGACCAGCTAACAAAGCTACCTCTGCCCCGGCGTAATAATAAGCCGCGGCAGAACTCATAAAATGCTCGCCTAAATCTGACCGTTTATGGATGCCTATTGGCAGCCTTGTTGTTGGCTGCTGGTATTCAGCCAGCCAGTTTGTAACTTTTAAAATACGTTGATCGGCGCAGTGCAGTGACAAGGCAATAATAATAGCAGTGTGTTCCTTTAGTCGTGCTTCGCCGTTAGCCGTCCGATTTTCAGCGGCGCTAAAAAGCTCGGCTAATATTTGGTTAAGCGGATAACCTTGGTAACGCAATCGCTTTGCTGGAATATCACTGTTGCTTGCATATTGTTCTATTAGTGCCAAATAAATTTGTACATCGTCGTTGCTGGCAAGTACGGTTTGATTTTGGCTGCTTAAATCAGCGCGATAATTAATACGTAAAAAACCCTGCTGAATTTCAATGTCGGTAATTTTACTATGAATATTTTCTATTACTGGGTAAAGCTGATGGCGTTGCAATAAACCTATGACCCTATTTTTGACTGCATCTGCTAGTCCCAGCGGAATATTAATTTGGCCGATACTGGCTTGCATTACGGAGGCGCTGTTACCCTCGGGCTTTAACGCAACTGAGACGTTAACATAACGTTTGTCAAAATAAGGCAATGCTATAGTGACGTTGCTATTAACTAACTCAGGTTCTAGCAGTGTGCTGGTCGAATAAAGATCTAACCCTAGTCCCGCTTTGATAAACTCGTTGATCAGTAAGTTTAGCTCTGCTTCATCAATAATCGCCGTAATAGATTCACTATTACTAGCAGTCGATTTCTGCAAAATGGCTTGGCTAGGTTGTTGATAGAATTTTGGCGGATAAATTGGCGCAGGCGATGTTGCCATATAAACCAAAATTGCTATTACTGGCGTTAATGCCAGTATCAATAAGAATAAATATTTGAATATTTTAGCAATCATTAATGAGTTCTACCAAAGCTCCAAGGCGGGCTCTTGCAATGCGGATTGTTGTTCGCGCAAAGTCAAAATATGATCTGACCAATAGCGTTGCGTGTTAAACCATGGAAAGCTGTGTTTAAACGCCGGATCTTCCCAGCG
>JBLHWB010000026.1:0-14037 GCA_047628915.1 Porticoccus sp.
GCGAATTACCCATAGAAAACATTCGCTACAGCCGGTGTTATTACCGTCTATTGGCAAGCACCCTACCTTGGCATTAATGCGTAACGCAGGTAGTGATAAAATGTTGATTGCCAGCATTAGTGAGGATGGTGGTCAGCGCTGGCAACCATCGTATCGCCAGCCTATTCCTAATCCTAATTCCGCTTTAGCGGCTATTCGTCGCAGCGACGACAGTTTAATTGCCATACTCAATAACACCAAAGATGGCCGCAACCAACTCGCGCTTGCCTATTCAACAGACAACGGCGACGTCTGGAAGATACTAACGATGCTAGAACAACATGAATTCGGACGCAGGCCTAAACAGCAATACCTACCTATATTAGAAAAAGATTTTTTTGCCAGTGCTAATGACACCTCGAAAAAAGAAGCTGGATTAATTTGGCCTATTTTTTCAAAAAATATTGATGTGCGGATGTGTAAAGAGCTAGGTTGCAAATTTTCTTACGACTACCCTTATTTGATTAAAGGGAAAAATGGTCTCTACCATTTAGTTTATAGCTGGAACAAAAGTTTTATTAAACACGTTAGCTTTAATGATGCATGGTTGGAGCAGCAATTATGATCAGCCAATGGATGATATATTTAGTATTACCAATGTTTTTATACTTAATATTGCCAACAGAAAAGCTAAGCACTAAAGGTAAAGGCTTTGCATTTGTGATAATCGTGGCGGTCACGCTTATTCCAGTCAACCAGATAACAACTACTGGTTATATTCGTGGTGTAACCGGCGATATAAGTCTGATTTCACTATGCTGGTTGTTTACCGCATTCGTTGCCAAAGTAACTGGTAAAGACTTAGTAAACCAGCAGCAACGCACTCTTAATATTGTGACTTTATGTATTTTGGCGCTAGTTTTATACCCTGCTAGTTTAGGCTTAGTACAAACAGACCCGTATGTTTGGGGCTATCAGGCTAACAACTTATTAATTGTGTTAGCCATTATCGGTCTTGCAATGTGGTATGCAGGTAATTATCACTTAACCCTTTGGATCGCCTTGGCCGTGTTAGGCTTTGCTTTTAAAATAATGGAATCAACCAATTTATGGGACTACATTATTGATGCGTGGCTAGGAATATTTGTTATAAGTTTGACGATAAAAAAACTATTCAGACGCCTTCGCTCGGCTAGTGAATAAACTAGCCGCAACAAAAACCACCACGAACATAACAATGTTGCCAATAATACCGGCGTAATAAAGATCAAACGGAACGCTAATACTATCTGGCAACAAGCCTTTTTTGGCAAGTAAAGTCCATGCAGTGAATGTGGCTGTAGCCGCAACGCCGACCCATACTGCTTTGGCATCACCACGTTTGCTAAAAAAGGCGAACAGGTACAAACCTAGCAGGCCTCCACTTAATAATGACACTGCTATTGTCATTGTATCCTGCAGGGTTAGCGTCTCAGCTTGTTGAATCCAAATAGCACCAAAAATCATCAAGGTACTTACAACCGCGGCTAAACCCCAAGCGACTTTCAAGTAATGTTTATCTTCTCTGTTTGGCGCCAGATGCCGTCGATATATATCTGATATGCCAACAGTAGTAATCGCATTTACTGACGAATCCAGAGATGACATTGCCGCCGCTAGTGCTGCTGAAATAACCAAACCAACAGCACCAATCGGCAAATGATGAGTAATAAAATACGGCATGATTTGTTCAGCTTTGACACTGCCATCCAAAATAGCAGTCGGTACTGGGCTTGGAAACACCTGATAAAAAACATACAGGCAAGTACCTAAAAACATATAAAAGGCCCATATGGGAAGACTAGCGAAAGCCACAACCCAAAGACCCTTTTTAGCTTCAGCGGTAGACTTTGCTGCACAAAAACGCTGTACCGTATTTTGATTAGACGAATATTCAGTCAACCAGGTAGTTAAACCCAACACTAACATCATAGTGCCAGTTTTATTCAGTAAGGAAATATCCCAACTAACCGGGGCCAGTTCGCCATTGGCCCATGCGGAAAAACCTAACTTCCCGTCGCGACTGGCTATATCAAATACCTGCGTAAAACCACCAGGCAAAGTGTCGATAATTATCCATAAACATAAGACACCACCCAACACCAACACAATGGTTTGCATAACATCAGTCCAGATTACTGCATCAATACCACCAATAATTGTATAGATCGCAACAAAGACTCCGCCAACCACAATTGCTGTAATCGGCGGTAACCCTGTTAGCTCGTGAATAAGTAATGCCAGTAGATACAAAATAGTACTAATACGAACCAACTGTGCAAAAATAAATAAACCCGCACCGTACACTCTTACTGACGGGCCAAAACGATCTTCCAAAAACTCATAAGCAGACACCGCGTTGTTCGCTCGAAAGCGTGGCAGAAACCACCTAGCCGCCAAGAAAACCGCTAACGGCAGCATCAGATTGGGTAAATATCTAAGCCAAGCAGTCTTGTAGGCATCGGCAGGATAAGCAATAAAGGTAATCGAACTAATCGAAGTACCAACTAAACTTAAACCAATGACCCAACCAGAAAAACTACGTCCGCCTAAAAAATACTCTTCAGTATTATTATTACGGCGAGAAAAATATATACCCATGCCTAGTACAATGCTCATATAGGCAACTAGTACCGCTATATCTACGGAGTGTAAATTCATAACATCAACTTCTTATTATTTTTTATAGTAATGCCCATCATCACAACTATTTTTGCTGTTGCCGTTTTTCAGCTTCACCAACAGTATTATGATAAAAATTAAACTTAGTCGTTTCATATATCCCGAGTGCTAAGCTTTTCAGATAATCGGCAATTTCAGGATGCTCACTTGAGACATCAATAGCTGGGGTTTCACTATTCAGGTCATGTAATTTTGCATCGCTGCCATCACTATCCATTCGCGCCATAAAGTCTTTAGTTATGGCGCCAATCACGGGGTTACGTTTATCAGAGGTTTGAGTGAATACTGCTCGACTACCCACAATATCCGCTTCAAACGCTGGACCAAACACATCACGACCCATAGTTGTATTGTCATAAGCTAAACCCAACATACCAGCAACTGTTGGCACAACATCTACTAAACTGGTCGCTTCTTCGATGATTTTCGGCTCCAAAAACTTGGGGCCATACATTATATGCGGCACATGCAAACCATCTAAATCTAGCGCTTCATAAAACGGCTTCATAAATGGTGTGGTTGTTATGCGATTGTTATGATCGCCATACATAATAAAAATAGTATTCTCAAAATAGCCACCCGCTTTAGCCATCTCAATAAATAGCCCTATATTATAATCCAACAAATGCACAGCGTTGAGTTGAGCCAAACTTCTAAATCCCGCCGATTTATATTCTTCTTCGCTAAAACTTAAGGTCTCAAAGCCAGAATCTTCATCGGGAATAGTAAATGGCCGATGATTAGCGGCAGTTTGGATATAAGCAATAAAAGGTTTATTTGGACGTTTTGTAGCCAATATACGATCAGCCTCTTTGAATAAACTCCAATCCGAAATACCCCACACATCGACCATAGGCTCTGTGTAATTGCCTTCTTCATATAATTTTATGCCATCAATGCTTTGTTTAATAACGCCACTCATATTAGCCCAGCCTGCACTGCCACCAATAAAATAGAGTTTTTCATAATTTTTAAAGTGATTCAGTACAACCCGTTGATCAGCAATCATCGGATTACGCGTCGCAGTTTTTATCGAAGACACATCCGGCAAACCGGTAATACTCGCGAAAACTGTTTTTGCCGTACCCGACACCGGTACATAAAAATGTTTAAACAACCAACCATTTTCGGCGAGGTGATCCAAGTTTGGAGAAACCGGCAACGGATTGTTATATGCCCCTACTCGGCTTGCGCCTAAAGATTCAAGCATAATAAATACGATATTAGGCTGACCTTTCAAACCATCTTTAGAACTCTCAATTCTTCTGTCGTAATCAAGTGTCTCGATATCTGGATTTTTCACTCCGAGATAGTTAGCCATTTGAGGATAATGCTCGCGTACTTTCGCCATGTCATGAGATTCGTCACGTAATGCAAATGTGTCATAAAAATTTAATACGGGGTTTATTCCCAAGGCTGTCACTTTGGCGTTGCCTGTAACATCGGCATCATTCCAACGCAAAGGAACAGGATTCTCTATATTAAATCCAGCAAAACGCCCTAGCAAGAACAGCAGTGTCATCACACCAAATATGAGTACGCCGCCAGTTTTTTGTAATTTCGTTAGTGTTACTTTTTCTGTTTCTAATGTTTTCGCTGCTAGCAAACGAATGGCAGCGAGTAACACAACGCTCATGGCTATCCACGACAGCGTAATCCAAATAACCGGATAGCTTTCCCACATCATAGTTGTAGAAATAGTCATGTCTTCAGCAAAGCGCAATACGGTGGAATTAATACGGATGCCTAGATAAGAATAATGGCCAAAGTCGATAATGTAGACCATTAATATTGCTGGTACACACAACACCAAATATCCGGCGGCTATTTTTCTGGTAAGCGCTGACTTAGCTATATGAAAATAAGGCAATAAGCCTAGCACCATTAATGGCAAGGTAATTAAGCAGGCAAGACGCAGATCAAACTTAAAGCCGACATAAAGCGTTTTAAACAACGCTTGAGCATCCGGGTGAATGGTGTCCCCTACTTCGGAAAAACCGAAGTAAAATACGGCTCGTAAGAAAGAAAACATCAATAAGCACAGTACTATTGTGCCTATATAAAAGCGAATGCGTCTTGAGTTCCACCAAGCCATGGTAAATCCTTAATATTATTAAAAAAATATGGCGCTATTCTAAGCAAAAAGCCGTCAGGTAGCGACCCAAATAATACTGGGCCAAGTATAAGATGACAGTGTGTGAACTAATGGCTATATTAATTACTAACGTGTTATCGTTTTAACCGCCACCTGACTGTTGGAGAGCTTATGACTACTGCCTATGATTTCACCCTGCCAAAACTAAAAGGTGGCGACCTACCCTTACAGGACTATAAAGGCAAAGTTGTTTTATTAGTAAATGTTGCCAGCCAATGTGGCTTAACGCCCCAATATTCCAAGCTGCAGGAGTTACAGGAGCAATACACAGACAAAGGCTTAGTTGTATTAGGTGTGCCGTGCAATCAGTTTAGAGGCCAAGAATCAGGTAATGACGAAGAGATTGCCACTTTTTGCGATACTCAATATGGTATTAGTTTTCCGATGGCTAGCAAAGTTGACGTTAATGGTGACAATAGCCATCCCTTGTATCAATGGCTAACTAAGGAAGGAACTGAATTCGGCGGTAACATTGAGTGGAATTTTGGCAAATTTATTATTAACCGTTATGGCGACCCTGTTAATCGTTTTAACCCTAAGACTGAGCCTGATGCACCGGAAGTGATTCAAGCAATAGAAAACTGCTTATAAAATAGCGCCTAGTTTTACTTGTGACAATAGCTGGGGCAATGACTCCTACTCAATATGCCAGTCGATTTATCGAAATCAGCACCACTGTGCAAAACCATTATACGCTGTGGTCAACCAAACCTTTTGAAGATATTCCGCCTTGCTGGGCCAACATCTATCCAGAGCTAGCGAATTGGTTAATATCCCTAGATGACCAACAATATAGTCATTACGCAGCAAACGTTGATGACCTAAGCCATGCAATAAGTGCTTTTATTCCAGCAATCGCCGACTTACAACAAAGCAGTAAACTTAATAGGTTTGGGCCCACTCATACCGGCTCACAACACAAACATATTAATACTGGTATCGCAGGTCGAAAGTGGCAACAAATATGCGACTTCTCAGCTGTTTTCCACCAGGCCATAGATCAAATTGAGGCGCCAATCGTTGAGTGGTGTGCCGGCAAAAGTCATCTAGGCAGACTGCTAAACCTGCAAACCAAACAAGCAGTGACGGCACTCGAAATCGATCCAGTAATATGCCAGTCGGGCCAACTACTTGCCCGTCGTGACAACGTCGATGTTCATCACATTCATTGCAATGTAATGGACAGCGGCGCGGATCATATAAGCGGTAAGCAAACGGTAGTGGCATTACATGCCTGCGGTGACCTTCATATTCACTTGCTTAATTTAGCTGGCAGCATTAAGCCTAATACCCTTGCTATAGCCCCGTGCTGCTATCAACTAACAAAGCATGACCAGAAAATATGGTTATCCGAGATAGGAATGCAGTCAACATTGCAGCTAACTCGCGACGATTTGAGAGTAGCCTTAATGGACACGGTTGTGGCGGGAAAGCGCAATATTAATATTCGCGATAAGCTAAATGAATGGCGCCTAGGCTTTGACGAAATCCAGCGTATTAGCCGGAATAATGATTGTTACCTACCCGTACCATCATTACCGGAGAAACTGCTAAAAGGATCGTTTAAAGAATTTTGCCAGCATGTGGCTAAAATAAAAAAGTTTACACTTAAAGAACCAATTGACTACCAACACTTTGAACAATTGGGTGTTACGCGTTATAAAAAAACTCAGCGCTATTCTTTAGTCCGTTATATTTTTAGAAGGCCAATAGAGGTCTTACTAAATTTAGATTACTGCCTGTTTTTACAACAACATAATTATACTGTTCGTCTTGGTGAGTTTAGCGACTACCAAACAACGCCGCGCAATATTATGCTACTAGCGACTCAAGTTAAGGAATAAGAACAATCTTGCCTATATGTTCATTCGCTTCCATCATCTGATGAGCCTTGGCAGCGTCAGCTAATGGCAGCGTTACCCCAACGCTCGGATTGAGCTTACCCTGCTCGATTAACGGCCATACTTCGCTCGCTAACTGTTTGGCTATGGCCGCTTTAAATTCAATTGGACGCGGCCTTAATGTCGACCCGGTGAGAGTAAGGCGCCTTAACATAACTGGCATAAAATTAATTTCTGCAATCGAGCCTTGCAAAAAACCGATTGAAACTATGGTGCCATCGTCAGCGCAGGCTGAAATATTTTTTTCAATATAAGGCCCGCCGACAATATCTAAAATGACATTGGCGCCTTGGTTATTAGTTAGTTTCTTAACCACTTCCACAAAGTCTTCATTACGATAATTAATTGCCTTGTCAGCGCCCAATTTTTCACAGGCAGCACATTTATCATTGCTACCTACAGTAGCAATCACGTTGGCTCCTTTTAAACTAGCTAACTGCATTGCCATTATTCCAATGCCGCCACTGGCACCATGAACAAGTAATGTTTGGCCTGTTTTCAAATCAGCTCGATCAAACACATTAGACCAAACTGTAAAGCTCGTCTCTGGCAAGGCAGCCGCTTCAATCAGCGTCAATCCCTTAGGCACAGGCAAACATAAACCCGCGCTTGCAACTGCATATTCCGCATAACCACCGCCGGCAAGTAAAGCACACACCTCATCACCAATATTTAAGCTAGTAACACCGTTACCAATTTTTTCAATAACACCAGAAACTTCTAAGCCTAGTATTTCAGAAGCACCTGCTGGTGCTGGATAAAACCCCATACGCTGGATTGTGTCTGGACGATTAACCCCAGCTGCCGCTACTTTAATCAATACTTCATTAACACCTGGCTCGGGCCGATCAGTTTCGAACAGTTCTAACACCTCAGGCCCGCCAAATTCGCTAATATTTATCGCATTCATTTTCATTATTACTTATCTCTTAAAACTAAATTATCAGGTGTGCTAAGCGAGCAATTTACTCAGCTCTTTTGCTGCCATCGGATAGGCGAATAAATAACCCTGATAGGCATCACACTGCTGTCGCTGTAAATATTCAAATTGAGCCTGTGTTTCGACGCCTTCAGCTATCACTTCTAAATGTAAGCTTTTGGCGATAGAAAATATTGCTTCAATAACCGTACTCTTTTCTATACCAATAGTATTAATAAAACTTTGATCTATTTTTAACTGATCAATCGGCAGCCTAGATATGTAAGCTAAAGAGGAATAACCCGTACCAAAATCATCAATCGATATACGAACTTCCATATCACGTAATTGGCGCATTCTTTCCAGCGTATTATCTATATCATCTAACATTGTCCGTTCAGTAATCTCAATCACAATACGCTCGCCAGACAAACTATTCTTAGCTAAGCATGATTGTAATATTAAAATAAAGTCTTCTCGATGAAATTGCTTAGGACTGATATTTATTGCTATGGCAGGTAACGACGGCCAGACTGCAAGCTGTTCACACACAGCATTAATAACCCAGTTTCCTATATCGACGATTAAATGACTATCTTCCGCAATGCTAATAAATTGCTCAGTCGTAATATCGATGTCAATAACCCTGGGCCAACGTATTAATACTTCTGCAGCAATAAGCGTTTTATCCTGTTTAAACTGAGGCTGATACGCTAAGTCAAAATCACCATTTACCAGTGCATCGCGCAAGCCTTTTTCTACGGTTAAACGTAAATCAGCCATAGTTTGCATTTGTAACTCATGCATACTGACGTGGTTTCTGCCTCGTGCTTTAGCATGATACATCGCCGCATCAGCTTGCTTCAAAATATCATCAGCGTCCGCATTATTTTCGTGGAATGGGGCCACGCCAATACTGCAGGTAATAGAATGAGAATAACCATCAAGATCAAATGGCTGATCAAATATTGCCCGCACCTTCTCGGCAATTTCCATGGTGGCAGATGAAACTGCATCGAAAGATTTATAATATGACGGCACTAACAATACAAACTCATCGCCGCCCCAGCGAGCCAGAATATTATCCCCTACAACGCCCTTCAAGCGACTAGAAAGCTGGCTTAATAGTTTGTCTCCGTAGTGATGGCCTAATGCGTCATTAAGTGTTTTAAAATGATCTAAATCTATAAATAACGCTGCACCATAGCAACGATTTTGAATCGCGCGCCTAGTTTCCTCCCCAAGTCTCGCCATCAACAAACGACGGTTTGGTAATTCGGTTAACGAGTCATAGTAAGCTAAATGCTCTACTTCTTGTTCAGCGCCATATTTTTCAATTGCGATGCTAACCATACTAGCGATCTTAGTAATCCATTCTAAATCTTGTGTTGACGGCAACTGCGAAGTAGTCGAATAAATACCAACAACTCCTAGCAGACTTTTTTCAGATGAAATAACAGGAATAGCCCAGCAAGAGCTTACGCCCGCTTGAGTCAGCACATCCGCTTTAGATATCCAATAAGGATGACTGCTAATATCATCAACCAGCATTGTCTCACTGGTGTAAGCACAGTGGCCCAACCCGGTATTACCATAGCCTACTGAAATATGTGAAAGATGGCGATTCACCTCATCCGGAATATTCATTCCAGACCGAAAAGTTAATGAGGTTTTGTCCACTGACAAATTATAGATCCCCACCAATACCTCTTTCTGATAATCCTCAACTAATGTCACTATTTGATCATAAATAGTATCTAAATCGTCAGATTCGGCGATCGATTGCAGCACTTCATTGTGCAGCATTTGTTGTTTATTAGTGCGATTACGGCGTGAAATTTCTTGCCTTAACTGAGCTGTTCGACTGTCTACAATACGTTCGCGACCTATCGATTGACCAGTTACCAGATACAAAGTGATGCCGACGAATGCAATAAAAAAAGCGCCAATAACCGAAACCCACCATAAGTCACTATCAGCATTAGCTGCTCTAAATCTATCATTTGGTGTATATCTAATCAGCCACTTTTGACCCAGTGATTCTATTTCTCTAACAACAGTCCACTCTGGATTAGTGTAACCGAAGGGGCGCTCACCGATATTTGAAAAACGTATTTTATTATTTTCAAGTATCTCGATATCCAAAGTCGCGGCAGGAAAAATAGACAGCACACTTTCTACTAGCTGCTGCATGCTATAAATGACAACTATCATGCCTTTAATTTTGCCACCGCTAGCCTCATAACTTGGAGCACTAGGATTATAAAAAATCGGCGATATTAAAACATTACCTTCACTACCACCTACATCTAACAATCTAATTCGACTAGACTGCGCAACCCCGGTAGACATAACGTCTTGCACAACAGCTGCCGCTCTTTGCACGCTGGTTAAATCGATTCCATCGAATGGCCCACTAGACTCAATAGCGTTCATGATTTTTATTCCAGAAAAATAAAAATCACTGTTTACCGCTGGGAAAAACTGATTGTTTTCTGTATTAAAATTTGTTATCGACGTTTTGAGAATATTCTTTTCATAAAAAACACGATCTTTATGATCAACTCGGTCAAATATGGCAAGCGTGGCAACATCTCCAAAGCGCTTAAGAACGACGTTAGCAGCTTCATTAAAATCTTCATCTTGTATATCGGTCACCGACAACACGCGTTCAATGGTCCAAATCACCTGCTCCTTTAACTCAAATTCCTGCTCAATTTGACGATGCATCTTGACTATATCATTGAGCATGTTTGTTTTAAGTCGCTTACTCTCAAAATTTACTGCGCCAAATAAGTTATATAACAAAACACCAAGGCAAAGACCTAACGGTATACCTATAGCGACGAACCTTATTTTCCAGTTATTTTTAGGTTTACGAAACAACACCATCATCAGCGGCAACACAATCAATACCGCCAAACTATTACATTGCCACCAAATCCATAGATACTCTACAAAACGCTCGGATGGGGTGAGTCCAATAAAAATGGATATAGATGCGCCGCAGATGGCACCAGCTAAGCAGCCAACAGGACCGGCTAAAAAGAAAAATAATAAGGTGTCTCGCAGTTCAATTAACGAATTGTCTAGACCCACATACCGATCTATTAATCGATAGGACACTTCTATTTGAACAATACCACTAAACACTAAGGCGAAGACAGTTGTAGACGAAGCTAACGCGGTGGTTAATGAACTTAGGTCAAGATAATGAAAAGAGTAGGAGAAAATCGCGCCAAGGATAATACCAGCAAGTACTCGGCGTCCGAAAATTACTATCGAAGCAAGGCCAACGCCACTAGCCAGCCAAACAACACTGTATTCCTCTGGCGGGAACACAAGCGCATAACTATAGGTGCTAGCGCCTGCATATAAAGCTCCGACAAACAGATTTAAGCTTATTAATGACGCCCAATACTTAATCACTTATTTCTTAACACCCCAGACTAACTTAACAGAGAACATCCATTAGTCAGACTAGCCTAAGGAACAAAAAACACAAGCCCGATTCAACCCTACATATTCCAAATACATATAGCTGGTTATAAAGGACTAACAAATCAACGTAGGTAGTTGATCACTCATTATCGAATCAAGCTACCATTCTTTTTAAAAAACACATGATTTATTTAATTAGTAAACCGATGATCTGTCAAATGTTACATAGAAAATGCATCATCATCGATTAAATGGCCAACCAAAGGGCTATTGGCGGCGTCAGTAAAAGCCTTATCAAGCATTTTCGACCGCTTTGCCACTTGCTCACCCCAATTAGGATGGGTAAATATATATCTTTGGCCAGACTCTAGTGCTTCAACAACTCTTTTGGCCAGTAATTCAGGTGCAATACCAGACTCTACCAAAGCGGCTGCACCGACGAGGCCATCGGAGGCGCTTTTAGTTACTCCAGAAGTCTTAAAGCCTGCTTTATACTTTTCTTGCATATTACGATGTGACTGATGTATCTGAGTTTTCACAAAGGCAGGACATAATACAGACACATCTATGCCGAATGATTTTAACTCTCCAGCCCAACTCTCAGATAGGGACACCACAGCCGCTTTGGTAGCGCAGTAGGAACCAGCGTAAGGGGTACCAAGCATCCCGGCCATTGAAGCAACATTAACAATCCAGCCACCTTCTTCATGTTCCTTCAACGCCGGTATAGCTGCCTGCGCCCCGTATACAACACCCATCAGGTTTACATCGATCACCCAACGCCAGGCATCATGATTAGCATCTTCTATTTTACTCGGAACTCCGCCGACACCAGCATTATTAATAAGCATATGAACTTTTTCGAAGCGTTCTTTAGCTGCACTAACAACATCTTTCCATTGTTCATAATCGGTAACATCTAAATGACAAGCCAGAACATTAACATTGTCTTCAGACAAACTCTGTTCGGCCGCCTTTAGCTGCACTTGATCAATGTCGGCGATAACCACATTCATACCATTAGCACCAAGCTCTTTTGCAAGTGCAAGGCCTATGCCGCCTGCGCCACCTGAGATGATTGCTGTTTTACCTGTAAATTGAGTCGACATTGTTTTTCCAAAAAGTAATTTATAAGTGAAACAATATAGATTTAGTGAGCAGTTTTGCGTACTTTATTTAACGAATTACAGGTAATTCACCATATGAATAAAGTCGCCTATTCAGATTACCCTATCACCAAATACGAACACTGCCGAGAAAGTAAGGTGTCGGCGTCGAGCTGCAGATCTCAGTCTGGCCAACCACATTTACAGTATGTGGCCACGCTTAGCTCAAAGCTGTTTGATAATTCTGAATTAGACAACTTATATGTGAACGGAATTACATTACGATTCGTATAATGAGGCTAACGATCATTGATGAGAGTATTTCTTTGTCCAATCAAACCGCACTATATTGGTTTACCAATGATTTAAGATTACAAGATAACATCACCTTAAATGCAGTTTGCCGTGAAAGCGCGAGCATCGCTTTCATATATGTGTTTAACCCACTTTGGCTAACGCCGAAAAACTATCACCAACGCTTTGTTGGCCAGCATCCACTAACTTTTATTATTCAGTCATTGCACGATTTAGAACTGCAGCTTAAGGCATTAGGTCATACTTTATATATTATTGAAGGTAACCCTTCGGTCGAGATTCCCTCATTAGTGCAAGACAACGATATTACCTTACTTGGTAAATCTCGACAGCTAGGCTGGTATGAGGCCAAAACGTGGCAAACATTACAGCAGCGCTTGCCTAAGCAAAAAATGGTGTCGAAATGGAGTAACCAGCTGTACACGTCAGAACATTTATTTGGGTTGATGCAGCTTGCCACCCCTGATAACGATGTCAGTAGTAGTGATAATGCCGATATTCTGCAGTCATTCTCTAAATTTCGAAACCATGTAGAAAAACAAAGTCTTAGACAATTGGACGTGTCGACCACAATGGTACACGACCTACCTGCCCCACGAGTACTACAAGGCAACTTTAAGACTATCGCTGACTTACAGCTGCTGCAGCAAAGCAATTTCAAAGCTACCAATGCCAGTGAGCATAGCAATTATCAAATATTTATAGGTGGTGAACATGCTGCGCAAAGCCATCTTAAAGCCTATTTTACCAGTATCTATCCAACTACCTATAAACGTACCCGCAATGAACTCGACGGCTGGAATAGCTCTACTAAGTTTAGCCCCTACTTAGCTAATGGTAATTTATCGCCACGTCAAATTTGGGCAGCAGTTGAAGAGTTTGAAAAAACTCATATTAAAAATGATGACACCTATTGGATTAAATTCGAATTACTGTGGCGCGAATATTTTCACTGGCAAGGACTTCAACAAGGTGTGTCTCTTTATCAGTTTCAGGGTATGGCAAGCACCCGCCCGCTAACGACTTATTTACCAGAGCGGTTTCAAAAATGGTGCCAGGGTAATACTCCTTATGCACTGATTAATGCCTGCATGAAACAGTTAAATGCCACTGGCTATATGTCTAACCGCGGTAGGCAAATGTCAGCAAGCTGTTTAGTCAACGAATTAGGCGTCGACTGGCGCTACGGTGCGGCTTATTTTCAAGAGAAGCTTATCGATCATGACGTCGCGTCAAACTGGGGTAACTGGCAATACATCGCAGGGGTAGGTGTTGACCCAAGAGGCGGCCGTCATTTTAACTTAGAAAAACAACAACAGAGCTACGACGCTAATGGTGAATTCGTCGCTAAGTGGCAAGGCAGTAGTAGTAACCAACCACTAGACTCACTCGATGCTGTTGGCTGGCCATGTCTGCCAACTTCCAACACCTCTTCCCACTCAGCTAAATTAGACCAGCAGTAATGGCGATTGCGGTTGTCTGGCTAAAACGAGACTTAAG
>JBLHWB010000027.1:0-13637 GCA_047628915.1 Porticoccus sp.
TACCGCGCCTAGAACGAGTTTTCTTACTCTTTTGTACAGCCATGACGAGTAGCTCCTATTATCAAGACTTTAAATTCTTGAGGTTTTGCAGCACCTTAAAGGGGCTGTCCTCGCTTGTTGGTTCAATTATCTCTACATCATCAGGTGCAGAGACATAACCAGGTTTCATCGCACACTCGTCTTCAGGGTGATATGCAACAATAGGCAGACAAATAAGTAATTCATCTTCCAATATTGTCAACAACTCCACCATTCCGTCTGGTGCGACAATTACTTCGGTTCCACTAATGACATGTTTGGCACGTTCTTCATCCCAAACAATGACAACAGTAAAACTTGATTCAAATTTCCAATCTGTAGGTTGTAAACACCGCTGGCATTCCAACTTAACCAAACCAGATACTTGGCCATTAATTACTGGGAGTCTTTCATCGTTATACCCCATTTTAAGGATATAACTAACCAAGCCGATATCATCAGCTAACGCTTGCGTAAATCTAACTAGCTCTGCTACCTTCAAGTCACCTTGATAAGTAGTTTCTAAAGCCGCTAATTTACGGATTTCTGCTTGGCCTGACAGGCCCCCAGTTGACATAGGCGCGCATCATAGTGGGGACTTGTTATGCTGTCAAAGAAATTATTGATTTCACAGGCATTTTTGCTAATTTGAGCCATATTTTGACAACTTGGAACCCTATAATGCAGCCCATCGTTTTAGCTAGCAGCTCTCCTTACCGAAAGACACTGCTGAGCAAGCTGAATTTTAGCTTTGTTACAGACTCCCCCGACATCGATGAAACAGCTCTAATCGGTGAAGCCCCTACTGCATTGGTTGAGCGCTTAGCGACTGAAAAAACAACCGCCATCATTAGTAGGCATCCAGCAGCGCTAATCATCGGCTCCGACCAAGTTGCAAGCGTGAATGGTACAATCCTGTCTAAACCCGGTAGCTTTGACAAAGCTTTTGCCCAATTACAACAATGCAGCGCCAATACAGTGACTTACTACACTGGCTTGTGCCTGCTAAACGCCGCCACAAACAACAGTCAGGTGCATACCGAACGTTATCAACTAAATTTCAGAACCTTAACTGATCAAGAAATAAGCAATTATTTACAACTGGAACAACCCTACGATTGCGCCGGCTCTATAAAATCTGAAGGTTTAGCGGTCAGCTTATTTCAAAGCCACCACGGCAGAGACCCAAACGCGCTTATCGGACTGCCGCTAATTCAGCTGTTAAAAATGCTCAGGACTGAAGGGGTTAATCCACTGCTCTCTTAATAGCTGCTCTCTTAATACCTGCTATCTAGATGGCGAGCAATTGCAAACCGAGTAACTCGTCAAAACGATCTATCACCTGCTCGGCTCCAGCTTCCATAAGCTGCTCAGAGCTATGCACCCCATAAGACACACCTATTGATTTAACACCTGCATTTACTGCCATCTTTATATCGTAAGTAGTATCGCCAATCATGACCGCATCACTTGCTTCTATGCCAGTTTCAGTTAATAACTCATTTAACATTAAGGGATGAGGTTTAGACCTGGTCTCGTCAGCACAGCGACTATAGGGGAAGTATTGCTTTAGCGAAGAATAGCCGAACACCCTATCCAATCCACGACGACTTTTACCCGTCGCAATAGACAAACTATGGCCCGCTGCCGTTAAGTTTTGCAGCACTGCCTCAACACCTTCAAACAGCACTAAATCAGTATCGCCATTAATAAAATGATATGAATATCGCTCTGCAGTTTGCTTGGCGAGCTTATCCTTAATACCTGGAAATAAGGTCTGCAGCGCCTCTGACAAACCCAAGCCGATAATATTACTTACCTGCGAATGAGATCGCTCTGGCAGCGTAACATCAGCGATAGCCGCCTGCATCGCAGTGACAATACTATCCACCGAATCAACTAAAGTTCCGTCAAAATCAAATATATATAACATTAATTATCAATCACTTATGAATACTATCTAAGAAATAACTTAAATCACTGGGCAGCTCAGCTTTAACGGTTATTTTATCGCCACTGAGAATTGGCAACTCAAGCTCATAAGCATGCAGAAACAACCGCTTACAGCCTTTTTTCTTAAAAGCTTTATTGACATCATCACGTCCATATTTCACATCGCCAATCAGTGGATGACCGGCAAACTGAGCGTGCACTCGAATCTGATGAGTTCGCCCTGTTATAGGTGAAGCCTCAAGCAACGTTGTGCCGTTACCCTTGCTCAATACCTTAAACTTGGTATGCGATGACTTACCTTCACTGTCAACCCGCACCATTCGCTCACCACTTTGCAAATTATTTTTCAGTAGCGGCGCCCTTACCTCGGTTTTTCCTTTGGGCCAATTGCCTTCGACCAAAGCCAAATAGCGTTTTTTCACATGCTTCTCGCGTAATGCCGCATGCAACATACGCAAGGCACTGCGCTTGCGGGCAATCATCAAGCAGCCAGAAGTGTCTCTGTCTAATCGGTGCACTAGCTCCAAGTGCCTGTCATCCGGTCTAATTTGCCGCAGGGCTTCTATTAAACCTAAATTAATCCCACTACCACCATGCACAGCAATACCAGAGGGTTTATTAATAACCAATAACGCGTCGTCTTCATACAAAATACTACTTTGCAATAATTCACTAAGTTGATTACCAACCTTTGGTATTGCATTGGGCGCAGGCAACGAAACCGGCGGAATTCTAACTTCATCACCCTCGCACAAACGGTAATCAGGCTTAACTCGACCTTTATTGACCCTCACCTCGCCTTTACGGCATAGACGATACACTCGAGGCCTGGGCAAACCTTTAAGTTTAGCCAGCAAAAAGTTGTCTAATCTTTGGCCCGCATGCTCTTCATCCACAACTACGCGCTGAACACCTTGACTGATTTGTATTTTTTGCTGCTCGCTCATAAAGGCCAGATGTTATGTAAGTGATTGAGTTATCTACATGTTCCTGCTATATTGCGGTGACTTTTGGATCTGACCGAACAAAAAACGGCTAACTAATCCAAATAACACTGACTATAAATTAACCATCAAAAATAGTTGATGAGTCAGAAACAGATATTTAGGTATGGAACTGATCATTGATCAGAACCATTAATGTAAACGCGACGCAGATTCTCATGGTACGTCGTCAGTTGCAAACAGTTTGACACCTATTCGTTTAGCAATGTTACAAAGACAATGTAATAAAGTACGCCAACGAATAATCGCGATCTTTATAAGAAGATCGCCAAAAGGTTTATAGCTTAGTTTTGATTTAAGTGCATCGAATTTGGTTAGTAAAAAATATCTAACCCTGTGCACAAAGCAGAACAGTACTGATACAGCTACTTCATCGACAAGATGAATAAGCAGGAAACAAGAACTAACCGAAGTTTAGATAGATAAACAGTAACATCGATAGTTCTCTTGCTGACGGCAGTGCCGTAAGACAAAGCGTTCGCACAATGAGTGAACGTAATAATGAAAAGAATGCTAATTAATGCAAGCCAACCTGAAGAGTTGCGCGTAGCAATGGTAGACGGCCAACGTCTGTATGACTTGGACATCGAAAACCGCACCCGGATTCAAAAGAAAGCCAATATTTATAAAGGCAAAATTACTCGGGTAGAACCGAGTCTAGAAGCCGCTTTTGTCGACTTCGGTTCTGAACGCCACGGCTTCCTTCCTCTTAAAGAAATATCTCGCGAGTACTTTACCAAGAAAAATAGCGATCCTAACAGCCGTCAAAAAATCAGAGATTT
The DNA here is from genome assembly GCA_047628915.1 of Porticoccus sp. Taxonomy (GTDB): domain Bacteria; phylum Pseudomonadota; class Gammaproteobacteria; order Pseudomonadales; family CAWVSB01; genus CAWVSB01. The sequence goes on from JBLHWB010000027.1 coordinate 3,758, forward strand.
AGTCGCTGAAGGCACTGAAGTTATTATTCAAGTAGACAAAGAAGAACGTGGCAATAAAGGTGCGGCTCTAACTACTTTTATATCTTTAGCTGGCCGTTATTTGGTACTGATGCCAAACAATCCACGTGCTGGCGGTATTTCCCGTCGCATTGAAGGCGAAGAACGCAGCCACTTAAAAGAAGCACTTGGTACTTTAGAAATCCCTAAAGGCATGGGTATTATAGTGCGTACCGCTGGCGTTGGCCGCAGCGCTGAAGACTTGCAACACGATTTACATTATTTATTAACACTATGGGAAGCCATTGAAGGCGCTTCTGATAAACGCAAAGCGTCTTTTTTAATCTTACAAGAAAGCAATGTCATCATTCGCAAAATTCGTGATTACTTACGCGACGATATCGGCTAAGTATTAATCGACTCTAAAGAAGCTTTCGAAGAAGCTCAGTCATTCGTAGAGCAAATAATGCCGCATTACTCTAGCCGCATTAAGCTCTATGAAGATGACGTGCCATTATTTAACCGCTATCAAATCGAAACCCAGATTGAATCGGCATTCCAACGTGAAGTGCGCCTGCCTTCAGGTGGCTCCATAGTTATTGATCCAACAGAAGCACTGATTTCTATCGACATTAACTCAGCCAAAGCCACCCGCGGCGGTGACATCGAAGAGACAGCACTGCAAACTAACTTAGAAGCTGCAGAAGAAATCGCGCGTCAATTGCGCCTGCGTGACATCGGCGGCCTAATTGTTATCGACTACATAGACATGTCGGCAACTCGCAATCAAAAAGCGGTTGAAAACCGTATGCGTGATAGCCTAGAAATTGACCGCGCTAGAATTCAAGTTGGTCGTATTTCACGCTTTGGCTTATTAGAGCTTTCTCGTCAACGTCTGCGCCCATCTTTGGGTGAAACCAGCTCTATGGTTTGCCCACGTTGTAGCGGTCAAGGCACTATTCGTGACACCGAGTCATTAGCTTTATCACTACTACGCTTAATTCAAGACGAGGCCACAAAAGAACGTAGCGCTGAAATACGCGTTGTTGTGCCACTAGAGCTGGCTACCTACTTACTTAATGAAAAGCGCGATGCTATTCATACTATTGAGCGCAACAACTCTACCCGAGTGTTGATTATTCCTAATGTAGATATGCAAACACCACATTACGACATTCAACGCTTACGCGATGATAGCGATGAAGTTAGTGCAAACCTTGCCAGCTACGAAATTGAAGTCGAATCAACTACTGTAGTTAGCGAGCCTGTAAATAAAGTAACGGCAGAAGCACCGGCGCAACAAGCGGCGATAAAAGCAATTCCTGCGGCGCGCCCACCAGCTACTGCGACTGCAGTTAAACCCAAACCAGCGCCAGCTGCCGAGGCTAAACCAGGTTTATTCAAACGTGCTATTAGCGCCTTGTTCGGGAAAACTGAAGAAGTTACACCAGAACCTAAGAAAACTGAGAAACCAGCTGCTAACCGCAATAATCAGCAGGGCAATAACCGTGGCGGACAGAATCGTAATAATCGCAATCCACAGAATCGTAACCGCAATCGCAACAATCAAAACAGAGATCGCAACAAAGCCGACGCGGCTAATGATAAGAATATTGAGCGTAAAGCTGAGCAAGACAATACTGATCGCAATAAAGTAACAGACGATAAGCAAACAACAGTTGATACCAATAAGCCAGTGCGTACAACTGATGCTAATAAGCCCGCTCGCAGGCCTAAAGGCAGCAAATCACGCTCACCACAGGAGCGTAAGCGCGGCGGTACTCGCAGCGAAGAGGCTAAAACTAAAGAAGCCGCAGCTAAACAAGCTGAAAAAGTACAGAAAGCAGCTGTTGAAGAGCAACAGCCAGTAGCTGTAGCTGAACCAGCTCCAGCTGCCAAGCCGCAAATACCGGCTGCAGTTGTTGAGGCTCCTGCTGTTGTAGCTCCTGTCGCTGACACACAAACTGCCGCTCCAGTAGTGGTTAACGCAGAAGCAACACCTAGTGAGCAACAAAACACGCCGCTAGCCGAGCAGGCTAGCACTCAGGCAGAAACTGTTACTAAATCTAGTGATAGCAATGAGCCAGCGCAAGCACCTGCTGCTGCAGCTGTAGAAACTAATACTGAGGAAACGGCTACTGAAGTAACTAGCACTGAAGAAGCTAAAGTTGAACAAAAACAAGTTGCAGAAGCTAATCCTATAGTGGCTGCTACTGAACCTACGCCAGCTCCTGTAGCTAAGCCGCTAATAGCCCCAGTTGCGGTTGCAGCGCCGGCTAGCAAAAAAGCTACCTTGGTAAAACCTGTTGGTAGATCGGCTAATGATCCTCGCGACAAGCCAGCAACAGACCGAGCATTTGAAATAATTTCGGTCGCTGCGAGCAAGCCAGAGTTGCCGCCAGCGGTTAAAATAGAGCCTACTAGCGCAGCTATTACTAGAGCCAAAAATGACCCTAGAGACTCATAGTATCGATCTCTAAAGGAGGCATTAAAGCTTCACAATCCAAAAAGGCGCCTACCGGCGCCTTTTTTGCTTATCGCTAGCCTTATAAGAAACCAAAAATACTAGCAAAGATCACCACAATTCCAAGCGGCGCAACCCAGCGCCCTACCACAACTAACAGTGGCGGCCGACCATCAGGGAAAATACTTAATACATCTTTATCAGCCATCACCCAGCTAGCAAACCAAATTGTTCCTAAGCTCACTAAAGGCAGTAAAACATTGGTAGTCACATAGTCGATCAAGTCAAAATAGTTTTTCTCAAACAAGGTCACATCAGACATAACATTAAAGGATAACGCCGAACCTAAGCCGACTAACCAAACCATTAGGCCAACAATTCTAGCTGCCTTCATCCGCGTATAGCCTTTACGCTCAACAATATAAGCCATTGTGCTTTCAACCATCGATATCGCTGATGTAAAAGCTGCACAGGTAAGCATTAAGAAAAACAAACAGGCAAAAACAGAGCCAAATGGCATCCCACCAAAAGCTACCGGCAAAGCAATAAAGATTAAATCAGGACCTTGACCAGGCTCTAGACCATTGGCAAATACAATAGGGAATATTGCCATACCAGCGGTTAATGCTATCAGCGTGTCAGTTAACGCGATTTGTACGCCTGCTTTAGCAATTGATACATCGTCTGGCATATATGCGCCATAAATCATCATCGCTCCAGCACCCAGGCCCAAGGTAAAAAACGAATGCCCTAAGGCCACTAACATGGAATTAAATGTCAGCTTACTAAAGTCCGGTATAAACAAAAATTCAATCGCGCTGTTAAAATCACCTTCTACCGCACCATAAATAACCAGTAAAACTAGCAGCGCAGCCAAAGAAGGCATGGCAATATTAATCGTCGCCGCAATGCCTTTTTCTATACCTTTGCCCAAACAGAACATAGTCGCCGCTAAAAACACCGTCGAATAGCCCAACACTAAACTGGGGCTGGCTAAGAAATTGCCGAAAAGTGCACCAGATGAAGCTCCATCGAGCCCTTTAAAGGCCCCTTGCACCGACAATAAAACATAATGGAGACTCCAACCAGCCACCACTATATAAAAAGATAAGATTAAAAAGCCTGCAATAACAGCGCCCCAACCACACAGCACCCAATACTTACTAGCCTTAGCCCGCTCAGAGAGTAACTTAATCGAATTAATCGGACTTAGGCGTGTCGCTTTACCAATCGACACTTCCGCAATTAATACCGGCAGTGCAATAAGCGAAATACACAGTAAATACACTAAGACAAAAGCACCGCCGCCGTTTTCTCCCGCTATATAGGGAAATTTCCAGATATTACCTAAACCGATAGCTGAACCAGAAGCAGCTAGAATAAACGTCCATCGATTTCGCCACTTACCATGTAAAGAGTCTTGAGACATTAAAAAAACCTCAGTATTTTTATTTTAAAACAGCGCGCAATGGGAACACATTGAAAAAAAAGCAGCAAGTTCCTTATTCAACTATTGAGTCCTGAACCAAGGTGGGTATAATCGCGCCTTCGCCACAAGGCTCGCATAGTCGCTTAATGCGAAAGTCTTAAAAGCAGGTATAGGTTTCTACATTGCCTATAGGTAGTTCAAGTGTAATGCAGCTTTATAAATGCATTAAAGTTTAGGTGGGGTGGCAGAGCGGCTGAATGCACTGGTCTTGAAAACCAGCATAGGTTTGTAGCCTATCCAGGGTTCGAATCCCTGCCCCACCACCATAATTAGGGCCTTTCAAAAGAGAGGCCCTTTTTTTTGACCTCCTGTTCATAAACTGCAGTGCTTAAACTCAGCTTACCAACTAAAAATTCCTACCTAGCTTATTCCCTCTGTTTGCTGACAAATAAATATTAAAAACAGTTTCGGCCTCTATATTTACACCTCTAAACCAAAAAGCCCGCTAAAGAGCGGGCCTAATTATCTAACAACGTGGCCGTTAGCCTAAACGGGTATGAGCGCCTTGATTAGCCAGCTGAGCTCGGTGATCTAACCAAGCTAACAATGGTTGCCAAGTTTCAAGGTCTCTATGCACTGTATCGCCTTCCATTTCAAAGATACCTAACCCCAACTCGCTTGCTTTGACGTAATTTTGCGTATCTCTCAGAGTGGTTATAAATGCAATACCGAGTGAGTTTAAAAACTTTTCTAGCTGCTGATATACTAGAGTATTTTTACGCGCTCTATTAGCAATCACTACCATCCGACCATCACTTTTATTGACTTTAGCAATCAATAATAAGTCAGCAATAAAATGTGACACGGCGTGGATATCAATAGCTGATGGCAGCACCGGAATAATAATCGCATCGGCCTGAGCAAAATTATTTCTAAAAGTCGCTACATCTAAACCTGATGGACTATCGACAACTACCCGCTGAGTATTCACCTCTGGGCGTAAAAACCAGCTACGGGTTACATTGATGTCAGGCTTGTAGGCTGCAATCGATTGAATTGGCGGAGCAGTTTCTGGTCGACGTTTGAGCCAAAACGTACTGGAGCCTTGGCTATCGTAATCAATCAATGCGGTTTTATAATTAGACTTCGCATAATAACTGGCGATATTGGTAGATAGCGTTGTCTTGCCCGCCCCACCTTTTGAATTAACCACCGTCACGTTAAACATATAATTACCCAATTAGGCCCTGTATTAATTTAAACAGGGATCTAGCCCAACAAATATAATCCCGAAACCAACAAAAAGCCAACCGATTAAGAGAATAGATGTGTAAACATAGTGTTATAGTTTAGCAATCGAACATTAATAACAGCTTAAAAATTAAACTATTGCGTGTAAAAACTGTCTTATGTCCATACGTTTTAAGGGGTTGTAAATATTCATTATTCCCTTGATTTTACTGGGTTCGGCCCTATTATTAACAACTGTAAACGCAATGATCTTTTAGGAGACGACAATGCAAGACAAACCATCAATCGATGCGACATTTAGTTCGAGCCAAACTGGCGTTGAAGTAAACAAAGTACTCAAGAACACATATATGCTTCTTGGCCTGACCCTGCTATTTAGTGCTATTACAGCTAGCATTGGCATGGCAATTAACTTAAGCCATATGGCCGGTATAGTATGTATGTTTGGCGCTTTTGGCCTGCTGTTTGTTGTTAACAAAACAGCCGATAGCGGTAAAGGAATAATCGCGATATTTGCTTTTACTGGCCTAATGGGTTTGTCCCTCGGCCCAATGCTAACGTACTACATGGCAATGGCTCATGGCCCAGCACTAGTATTAAAAGCACTTGGCGGTACAGCCATTATCTTTTTTGGTCTATCTGGTTACGCCTTAGTAACACGTAAAGACTTCTCTTTTATGGGTGGGTTTTTATTCGTCGGCTTACTTGTTGCGGTAATAGCGAGCATCGCTAATATCTTTTTTCAAATCCCTGCGTTGTCGCTAGCGGTTTCATCAGCCATTATCTTGATCATGTCTGGTTTAATATTGTTTGATACCAGCCGCATTATTCATGGTGGTGAGACTAACTACATTCGTGCAACAGTTTCTTTATATTTAAATATTTATAACTTGTTTGTGCACTTACTACATCTTTTAGGTGTAATGAGCAACGACTAAACCAAGGCGATACTATGGAAGCCTCTCAGTTTTGCTGAGGGGCTTTTTTATATAATGAAAATATCTGTCATCATTCATGGAAGCCCATACTCTAGCCAAAGCGCTATAAGCGCCCTAGCGTTTTCCAAAGCAGCTATAAAATCAGGTCACGAAATTTATCAGGCCTTCTTTTATCACGATGGCGTATTTAATAGCACAGCACTTTCAATCCCGGCGCAAGATGAGCAGTTTCCGGGCAAGCTTTGGGGTGATTTTGCCACTGAAGAAAATATCAAATTAATCAGTTGTATCTCATCGGCCAGCCGACGCGGCATCCATAATCAAGCTGAAGCACTGCGACATGAGTTACAAAGCGCTAATCTAAACACCATCTATCAAATAGCTGGTTTGGGCGAACTGGTGGAAGCAAGCCTTACATGTGATAGAACAATAACGTTTGGCGCATGATATGACAGCTACCCAAACTAAAAAAATTCTCGTCGTATGCAGTCAAGCTCCCGCTAAAGGCAACCTCGCCAGAGAAGCATTAGATACCGCATTCGCAGTAGCCGCTTTCGATCAGTCAGTGTGTGTATACTTTAGCGGCGAAGGTGTGTGGCAATTGTTAGCCGCAGAACAAACCAACTTAACTACCGGCAAAGCTATTAATAGCAGTTGGAAAGCCGCATCTCTATACGAAATAGATAAACTCTATGTCACTGCAGAAGAGCTTGCTAAACGGCGTATCAATGCTGGTGATCTTATTGCTGGGATTAGCATAATTAGCGCTAACGAGGTTAATGAAATAATGACGGCCCAAGACTTAGTACTGAGCTTTTAGATGATTCTTCATACTGTAAATAAAGCCTCAACTGACTCTTCTGCACTAGCTCAATGCCTTGCGGTTATTGGTAGCACTGACTGCCTATTATTAATCGAAGACGGTGTATACAACGTCGTGCTGGACCTTGAGCTGCTAATAACACTGGGCGACCGCTGCAGCGTATTAAAAGCTGATGCAGATGGTAGAGGTATAACCGATAAAGTCGCAGGCAGTTTTAATCTAGTAAGTCATAACAAATTTGTAGAGTTAGTCGTAAGCTGTAAATCCACCCAGAGTTGGTTTTAACAAGGTGAGTGAGCTGACTATAAAGCTTGATAAAGAAGGCTTCGTTGTCGATCTCAAACAATGGAATAAACAAGTCGCCGCCGTACTTGCTAACAACGAACACATTGAACTAACACCCGAGCACTGGGATGTAGTAATCGCACTGCGTGATTTTTATAGTGAATATCAACTGTCACCAGCAATGCGCCCATTAGTTAAATACTTGAAACTAGAGTTACATAAGCCCGATTTAAACAGTATTTATTTACTTAAACTATTCCCTGGCAGCCCCGCGAAAATTGCTGCCAAAATTGCGGGCCTACCCAAACCCGAAAATTGTTTATAACCATTTAAGAAGCACAATGACAAACCCAATAGAATTTTCTAGCTTTATAAAAATACTTGGCAAAGGTAAAACAGGCAGCCGAGCATTAGATCAAGAACAAGCATATCTAGCCATGAAAATGATCTTAGCCAAGCAAGTAGAGGATGTGCAGCTTGGCGCATTCCTAGCCTTGTTGCGAGTAAAAGAAGAAACACCTGAAGAACTTGCAGGTTTCACCGTAGCGGCCCGCGAGCATATCAATGCGCCAAAAATCCCGGTAGATATTGACTGGCCCAGCTACGCTGGTAAAAAAACGCAACACCCTTGGTATATTTTGAGCGCGCTGTTACTAGCTCAAAATGGTTTACGCGTATTTATGCATGGTGCCTTAGGCACATCTAATGATCGTTTATATACAGAGAATGCTTTAACAGCATTAAATATCACTCCATGCCGAGATTGGAATGAAGTTGAAAAAAATCTAAATCAAACCAATTTTTCTTTTATGCCATCCGATTGCTTTAGCCCACAATTAACTTCGTTGCTAGAACTGAAAAGACTGCTAGCCCTGCGGTCTAGTGTTCATAGCATGGCACGACTGTTTAATCCGTTTATAGCCCCCACTTCGCTACAAGGTATTTTTCACCCTAACTATGCGCCGGCTCATCAACAGGCATCTGTATTGCTGGGACAAAGGAATAGTGCATCGTTTAAAGGGCACAATGGTGAGGCTGAAATTAGACTAGAGGCAGATAGTAAATTGTCTATGGTTGAAGACGGTGTTGCGGTTAATAAAATTTGGAAACGCTCGCTTAGTGCTAAGCCGGCTGATGTTTTACCTAGTGCTGAGTATATAGCCTCGCTATGGTCAAACAATGTTCAAGATTCGCTAGGTGAAAGTATTATTGTTAATACTACGGGCGTTGTTTTGTTGGCTCACGGGATTGCTAACAGCCAGGATGACGCTGTTTATATTGCTAAGGGATGGTGGGATAGCCGAAATAAGTAAGGTTTAATTGGTCTGGTTTCGCCATTACATGAAATCTGGCCTAACGATATCCATCAGGATTATTATCCTGCCAGCGCCAAGAATCCTCAACCATATCCTCAATAGTAGCCTGCGCTTTCCACCCCAACTCAGCAAGCGCTAGTGAAGCATCCGAATAACACTGAGCCACATCACCCACACGGCGTTCCACAATCTCGTAGGCTATAGTTTTACCAGAAGCACGCTCTAAGGCTTTAACCATATCCAACACCGAATAACCCTGCCCTGTACCCAAGTTGTATACAGAACATTTGCCAGCGCCTCGAAGCTTGTCTAAGGCGGCTATATGCCCTTTGGCTAAATCTACAACGTGAATGTAATCACGCACGCCGGTGCCATCTGCTGTTGGGTAGTCGCCACCAAATACTGACAGACACTTGCGCTTACCCACTGCCACCTGAGTAATAAATGGCATTAGGTTATTAGGTATATCAGACGGGTCTTCTCCGATGCGGCCGCTGTGATGGGCACCTACTGGGTTGAAATAACGTAGTAAGGTAATATTCCAGCGCGGATCTGACTTTTGCATGTCAGTTAGCACTTGTTCAACCATAAGCTTTGACCAACCGTATGGGTTGGTGGCAGATAACGGGAAACCTTCAGTAATTGGGCAGCTTGCAGGATCGCCATAAACGGTGGCTGATGAGCTAAAAATAATACTGAACACATTCGCTTTAATCATCGCTTCGCAAAGCTGTAAGGTGCCAACTACATTATTTTGATAATACCGCAACGGCTGCTCCACTGACTCGCCGACAGCTTTTAAACCTGCAAAATGAATTACCGCATCTATATCGTGCTGACTGAATAGGTCATCCAAAGCTATTTTATCAAGCACGTCGCCCTTAACAAACGCAGCAGCTTTGGGGCTTAGCTCGTTAATGCGGTCTATTGCCACTAATGAGCTGTTAGACAAATTATCGAAAATGAGCACGTCATGTCCTAAAGTAAGTAGCTCAACACAGGTGTGGCTGCCTATATAACCCGCTCCGCCTGTTACTAAAATCTTCATTAAATGTCCTTTTAATATGCTTACGCTCTTTTGGAGCTACCTTCTTAAATATTTTCCCATATAATACGCAGTCTACTCGGTAAACGTAAGAACCTAATGCCATTATCTACTTTTAATCCTGCTAACTATGACCAACTACTAACTGACAAACTGGCCCAATACCGCCCGTTATTTGATCAGTTGGATTTTACTGAGCCGCAGGTTTTTATCTCGCCAAAGAGCCATTATCGTATGCGCGCTGAGTTTCGTATGTGGCATGACGAAGACCGACTTAACTATGTAATGTTTAACAAAGACAGCCCAAAAGAGCCCGTCGAGATACACGATTT
>JBLHWB010000028.1:0-13395 GCA_047628915.1 Porticoccus sp.
CCTTAGTTTCGCACTTCTCTATTCCAGGCGGCATTCCTTCTTTTAGCCCTAGCAATGCTTTACGCGAGGGTAAAAAGCGTGGCATGAAAATTATCTGCGTTGACCCGCGTAAATCTGAAGTCGCATCACGCTCTGATATTCACCTGCAAATAAAACCTGGGCAAGACGCGGTATTACTGGCAGGGCTTATCCATATTATTCTTGCCGAGAACTTACACGACGCTGAGTTTTGCGCTGAAAATATTGAAAACCTGGCAGAATTTAAAACTAACATTAGCCCCTTTACCCCTGACTATGTAGCTGAGCGTTGTGAGCTAGACAAAGACGATATCATTGCCGCCGCGCGACTATTCGCCGCCGGTCCTAACGGTTCAGCCAGCACTGGTACCGGCCCTGAAATGGGCCCTCATGGCAATCTAATCCAACATTTAACCCAGTCCATTAACGCTATTTGCGGCCGGCATTACCGTGCTGGCGAAAAATTACCTAACGCCGGTGTACTGTCACCTCTTACCCAACCATTAGCGCAAGCAGTGCCGCCACAACCAGAATGGCTAACAGGCATTCGTAGCCGGGTGTCAGATGATATTGGTGAAGTGACCGTACTTACGGCTAATGGCCCGATCAAAGAAATGCCAACCGCTATTCTAGCCGATGAGATATTGATGGAAGGTGATGGTCAAGTTAAAGCACTTATATGCGTTGGCGGCAACCCATTATTGGCATGGCCAGGGGAAGAAAAAGCTTACAAAGCACTGAAGAATTTAGACCTGCTAGTGTGTATTGATTACAAAATGTCGGCCAGCGCAGAGATGGCTGATTATGTGGTCGGTGCCAAGCTTTGTCTTGAACGGGACGACCTAACCGTACTAACTGACATATGGTATGAACAGCCCTATAGCCAGTACAGCAAAAAGGTTGTCGATGCAGAGGGCGATGTAATTGAAGAATGGGAATTATTTTGGGAGCTTGGCAAGCGCCTAGGGCTTGATTTAAGTATCAACCAACAATATCCATTGGATATGAAAAACAAACCGAGCAAACGAGACATTTTAGCAAAAATGACAACCGATTCGCGGGTGCCGCTAGATGAGATATACCAACGTGAAGGTGGCCATGTGTATGACGTGCCAGATGTTATCGTGGGGCCAGCAGACCCTGCTACCAAAGGTTATTTGAATCTACTACCAGAAGGAATTAGCAGCGAGCTGAGCCAAGCGGCAGCAGCTGCCGATGCCAGCTTGCAACAAAAAACCGAATATCCTTTTCAACTTATTAGTCGTCGAATGAAAAATGTCTATAACTCTACTGGCGTTGAACTAAGCTTCCTCGCTGCCAAAGGCACTACTAATCCAGCGTTTATAAATCCCGCAGATATGACTGCACTGGGCATTGAAGATGGTGAAATAATTTCTATCAGTTCTAATCGCGGACAAATCCCAGCAGTCGCCAAAAGCAGTCCCGACATTAAAGTTGGCGTAGTTTCTATGGCTCATGGTTGGGGCGGCATGCCAGGAAATATTGGCGATAGTAAAGTAAGAGAAATTGGCTCAAATACAAATCGCTTAATCAATAATTCAGATGAACCCGAAAGGTATTCCGGTATGGCCAGACAAAGCGCAATTGCGGTAAAATTAACCAAGGCTAGTTAAGCTGCACTTTTTATCTGACAATTATTAATAATATGACTACTAATATCCTAACGAGGACTGACGGCAAATGTTAAATCTTTCAAATCAATCACTGCTATGCGACAAGCTCTATATCAACGGCGAATGGGTCGATGCCGATAGCGGTGCAGTGATGCCTGTGCTAAATCCAGCGACCAAAGAAAAGATTATTGATATTGCAGATGCTGGCGCGGCGGAGACACGTCGCGCTATTGAAGCAGCAGATGTTGCCTTTCAAAGCTGGCGTAACGTGGTGGCTAAAGAGCGCTCGAACGCATTAAAACGCTGGTTTAAACTCATCATGGATAATCAGGCAGATCTAGCCCAGCTAATGACCGCCGAGCAAGGTAAGCCCTTAGCCGAATCTGCTGGCGAGGTTGCCTATGGCGCTTCTTTTGTCGAATGGTTTGCCGAAGAAGGCCGCCGCGTATACGGCGACACTATTGCATCAAACAACCCGACCCAACGTATCATCACGCTAAAACAACCTATTGGCGTTGTAGCAGCCGTAACACCTTGGAACTTCCCTATTGCGATGATTACTCGCAAGGTAGCTCCTGCCCTAGCCGCTGGCTGTACCATTGTTTTAAAACCAGCGCCGGACACACCTTTATGTGCATTAGCACTGGCTAAACTGGCTGAAGAAGCGGGCATTCCTGCTGGCGTATTCAGTGTCGTTTCTGGCAGCGACGCACCTGCCATTGGCAATGAAATGACAGCAAGTAAAATTGTTCGCAAGCTGACGTTCACTGGCTCTACACCTGTCGGCAAATTATTAATGGCACAGTGCGCTGATACTGTGAAGAAAACATCAATGGAGTTAGGCGGTAACGCACCATTTATTGTATTTGATGATGCTGATCTCGACGCCGCCGTTATTGGTGCAATGGCATCTAAATATCGTAATGCCGGCCAAACCTGTGTTTGCGCCAACCGCATACTGGTGCAAGAAGGCGTATTTGATGCCTTCGCAGAAAAGCTTGTCGTCGCCGTAAAAGCTTTAAAAGTTGGTAATGGTGCTGATAAAGGCGTAACCGTTGGCCCACTTATTAACGATGCAGCTTTTGATAAAGTCAGCGCTATCGTGAACCAGGCAACTAGCAGCGGCGCCAAAGTACTTATTGGTGGCAAAGGCAGCGAAGAGCAAGGCAAAAACTTTTATGAACCAACCGTATTAGTAGATTGCGATGATTCAATGGACGTCTACACCACAGAAATTTTTGGCCCAGTAGCACCATTGTTTAAATTCAAAACTGAAGCAGAAGCGATACGCATTGGCAACGACACCCCATTTGGTTTGTCCGCCTACTTTTACTCACGTGACATTGGCCGTATTTGGCGTGTAGCCGAAGGTTTGGACTACGGTATTGTTGGTGTTAACGAAGGGGTTATCTCAACTGAAGTTGCACCTTTTGGTGGTGTCAAAGAATCTGGTACCGGTCGAGAAGGCTCCAAATATGGCATTGATGATTATCTAGAAATCAAATATATCAACATGGGCGGTATCGATCAATAACTAATAAAAAGCCCCTTAATCGGGGCTTTTTATTGCCATATACAAATAATTTATGCCGCTAAAATAATTTTTAGTTTATACTTTTGCTAGAGCATGATTTTTTTAAACAGGATATCTTGTTTTTAATTGACCTCACCACCCATGGAAACCTAATGGCTGCCAACAAAAATAACACCAAAGCTAAAGCTAAAGACGGCGTAAGCTGGCAAGCGCAAAAAAGCGCTATGACCCGCGACCGCATTTTAGATTCAGCCATTGATTGCTTTATAAACATTGGCTATACCAATGTGACCACCGCTAAAGTCGCCGACTTTGCTGGTGTGTCTCGCGGAGCAATGCTGCACCATTTTCCGTCTAAAATTGAGCTTATCCGCGCAGCCATTGAATACATGCAAATCAAGATACTGGAAGATTACACCAAGCATGTAACCAATCTAACCGCTAATTTAACTGGCGCCAAAAGACGCCGCGCCGGTATAGAAGCCTACTGGGAACACTTGTCAGGTGACTTATTTATAGCCTACCACGAGCTGTGCCTGGCAGGCCGTACCGATCCTGATCTGCATGAAATTCTTGATCAATCAATCACCAGCTTTGAAGAACATATTAACGAAACAAACTTCAGTCTATTTGAAGAATGGAATGACCGCGGTGAACGCTATGAACTGGCGATGGATTTAAATAAGTTTTTACTTGAGGGCATGGCCGTAGCACAAATTGGTAAAGATAAAGAAAAACGTATTAGCCGCCTATTAGATTATTTGACTGATCGCTTAGAAGAAATTTTTCAAGAAGACGAGACTAGTGCAATCGGCAGACATTCAAGTTAACCTCTGATTGGCAACAAAAAAAGGCAGAGTGATTAAACTCTGCCTTTTTTATTGACAAGATGATGACCGTTTTATGCAGCTAGTGTTGTAAAACGCTGCAAATAAAAATCTTCATCACCGTACAGCATTCCAAGTAGCATCAGGCGCTTAAAGTGATGCCCAACAATCAACTCATCAGTCATCCCGATACCACCGTGCAACTGAATTGATTCTTGCGATACAAACTTACCCGCTTCGCAAATTTTTACTTTTAACGCACTGCAGGCTGCATCTATATGATCAGTGCCAGCATCCATTTGGATAACCGCGTCAAATAACAGCGAGCGAGTCTCCTCGACCTTTAAATACATATCAGCCATACGATGCTGCAAGGCCTGAAACTTGCCTATCGGCTGCCCAAATTGTTTCCGGGTTTTGGTATATTCAACAGTTGTATCCAACAAGCTTTGCATGGCGCCCAATGCTTCAGCGCCCATGGCAATAATAGAATCGTTAACTGCTTGTTGTACCAGCACTAAACCGTTACCCAATTCACCTAATAAATTATCTGAAGGCACAGCGACATTATTAAAACTTATATTCGCGCCACGACTAGCGTCGACCGCTGAAAACGCGTCGCGGCTAACACCATCTGCATTAGCATCAACAATAAATACGCTGACGCCATTGGCTGCTTTAGCAGTAACAATTAAATGATCGGCATGCTCTCCATTTAGCACTGCGATTTTTTCACCATTTAAGACAAAACCATCGCTTTGTTCGGCAGTTGTTTTAATAGCCGCCATGTCGTAACCACTGCAACTTTCAGCAAAGGCAAAAGCCCACTGACTGCTTCCCTCAATTATTGACGGGATATATTTGCCTTGTTGCTCGCTATTGCCACCGTGGCGTAAAAAACTGCCACCAGTAATAACTGTGCTTAAAATTGGCTCACGCACCAAGGCTTTACCTAAAACTTCACAAATCACCATCACATCAACTGCACCGCCGCCAAAGCCGCCATGAGCTTCGCTAAATGGCACACTTAGCCAACCTAGTTCAGCAAATTGCTGCCAAGCGCCTTTATCAAAGCCCCGCTTGGCTGCATTTAATTGTCGATGACGGTCAACATCACAATTGTCGCGTACATACTTTTCAACGCTGTCTTGCAACAGAGTCTGCTCTTCGCTAAGCGAAAAATCCATAGTGAATCCTTGTTGCAACTGTTATCTAATTTGAATCCAAAAACATTGGTTTTATCCTAGCAAAAGCACTCTTATAAAACAATCAGGTCTGCCTGTTTTCTTTTAATAACAATTACTCTACACTAAAACCCTGTAATTAAATCCATGTGATTATCACAACACCTATGTAGACGGGCGCAACCCTAGCTAGGATTAGTAATGAACCAGAAAATTTGTGTAATTGCCGGTGTCGGCCCCGGTATCGGCAAAGCCTGCTGCGAACATTATGCTCAACAAGGCTATCGCATAGTTATGCTGGCCCGTCAGCAAGACTATTTAACTGAGCTAGCAAACGCCATGCCCGCTAACACCATTAGCATCGCTGTTGACTTAAGCGATGAAACCGCCGTTAATAAAGCCTTTACCCAAATTGAAGATCGATGTGGCGCTATTGACACGCTTATATACAATGCAGCACGCGGCAGTTTTGGCAGTTTTTTAGACGCCAAGCCGGCAGACCTAGAAAAAAACTTTGCGATTAATACCATGGGCTTACTCTATTGCGCCAGAGCCTGCGCACCGAACATGATAGAACGTGGCAGCGGCTCAATAATGGTTACCGGCAATACTGCCGCCACTCGCGGCGGAGCAAAATTCGCCACCTTTGCGCCCTCTAAAGCCGCCGCTAGAAGCTTATGTCAATCAATGGCAAGAGAACTTGGTCCAAAGCATGTGCATGTGGCATATTTAATAATCGATGGTGCCATTGATGGACCCTTTGCCCGTGGTTTAAGCAAAGACAAACCAGACGATTTTTTTATTCAGCCCAAGGCAATTACAGAAGCAATTTGGTTTTTAGATCAACAACCCGAAAACAGCTGGACCTTTGAAATGGATTTAAGACCATTTAAAGAGCCTTGGTAAATAACTAGTCGCTAAAACTTATAACAACTCAATAACAATAAACAGCAACAAAAGGATATAACCATGAATGCCGTAAACGACCCTACTCAACAAGCACGTCAAGCTATGCAAACTGTTTTGGACGCCCAAAAAAAAGCCTTTATTGCCGAAGGCGCCGTAAGCGTTGAAGTACGTATTGAGCGCTTAGAGCGCTGTATAAAACAAGTCCTTAAATACCAAGACAAACTAGTTGCAGCCCTGAGTCAAGACTTTGGCGCGCGCTCCACCCATCACAGTAAAATGTTCGATATCGCCGCTGCAATTGGTCCATTGCAACATGCTAAAAAGCATGTAAAAAAGTGGATGAAAGCAGAAAAACGTAACACCATGTTTCCGTTGAATTTATTAGGGGCGCGCTCGCGCATTGAATACAACCCATTAGGTGTCATCGGCATTATTAGCCCGTGGAATTTTCCGGTAAATTTAACCTTCGCGCCTTTAGCCAATGCGCTTTCTGCGGGTAACCGGGCAATGATTAAACCGTCTGAGTTTTCTCCGGCAACATCAGAAGTGATTAAAGAATTGATCGAAGAAGAATTTGATAGCAGCGAAATAGCAGTCTTTACCGGCGGTCCAGAAGTGGGCCAAGCATTTAGCTCGCTTGCCTTTGACCATCTTATTTTCACTGGCGCCACCTCTATTGCGCGCCATGTTATGGCCGCAGCAGCGCAAAACTTAGTGCCACTAACCCTAGAGCTAGGCGGTAAGTCACCAGTAATGATTGGCCGCACGGCGGACTTAAAGCAAGCCGCTGACAGAGTTATGTTTGGTAAGACTTCCAATGCCGGTCAAATTTGTTTAGCCCCTGACTACGTATTGGTACCTGAAGAAAAGTTAGAGGAGTTAGTAGAGAACTTAACGGCTTCAACTAATATGATGTTTAGCAACCTGTTAGATAACCCAGACTACACTTCAATCATTAATGATCGTCACTTTGATCGACTACAAAGCTACATTACGGATGCTGAAGAAAAAGGTGGCAAAGTTATCCAACTTAATCCAGCCAATGAGTCATTTGAAGGCCAGGCTCATCATAAAATTCCGCCAACATTAATTGTTAACGCAACCGATGATATGAAAGTTTTGCAGGAAGAAATTTTTGGGCCGTTACTGCCAATTAAAACCTATAAAAATTATGACGAAGCCATCGCTTATGTAAACGCACAAGAGCGTCCGCTGGCGTTGTACTACTTCGGTGAAGACGCGAGCGAAGAACGTTATACCTTAGACCATACTATTTCAGGCGGTGTCACACTTAATGATGTGATTATGCATGTTGCCCAAGAAGACCTACCCTTTGGTGGAGTCGGCCCAAGTGGCATGGGTTCTTACCATGGCTTTGACGGCTTCAAAACCTTCAGCCATGCCCGCGCCATCTTTAAGCAAACCAAAAAAGATGTCGCCGGCATGATTGGCTTTCGCCCTCCGTTTGGTGAGAAAACCGAGAAGACCCTTAAGGGTATGATTAAGTAATTATTATTACCTAGATGAACTTTGGAATATTTGCCCGCTCAGGTTTGCTGTCAAACATTCCAAAAGTTCTACCTTGTCTTTCTAGGGACTAAAAAACCTCACGCTTTGAGCTAATACGAGCATTCAAAAGACAAGACTTACAGCGCGTAAGTTTCATTGAGATAAACCATAATATCGCTAGACTCGAACATTTCTATACTCGTATTTGGGTCAATTAAATACGGCACTTGCACCTTACCCGTCTGCTCCAACAATTGCAGACGATTACGGCCTTGCACCGGCTCATCAGGAAATAGCCTGGCCCGCATACTTGGAGGGCCGATATCTTTCATGATCGCTTTGCCAGTGTTGCGCAACTCATAGGCAAGTTCTAACTCGCACAGCAACTCTCGCACCGGACGTGAAAATGGGCTGGACTCGAAACTGTATAGAATTAATGGTTTCACTGGCTTTTTAGCCGGCTTAACTCGCTGCCCTTTAATACCACGGCTAGCTGATGACAGCATGGAGCCGGCAAGTTTTACCCCATGTAAACTCATACCACCGTTTTTATCACCATAGGTTTTATGTAAATAGGCAACAATATCTGCCGACTCATACATTTCAACGCCGGTATTTTTATCAACCAAAAAGGGAAACTGCGCCTTACCACCCTGCTCTTCAACACGTGTTCGATAACGCCCACCACCTTTAGGGCAAGGATAAATAATGGCATCTATATCTAGCACCGTTAAAGCCTCACGTACCACTCGGCAATAAGGGCAGTTCTCAATATCATATAACTGTAATAACTGCACAGGCTGGTTTGCCGTCGGTCGTGAATTAGTGCCGCGCCACAAGCTGGCTGTTGAGGCTAAGGTTGAGGTTAAGGTATCGATAAATTTATTCATTACTGATCTCGCCAATTTACAATTGCACTACTGGAATAATTATTACTATTTGTGCCTACCATTATTTATTTTGATCTTTTAGTTACAGAATAAAGCTTGGCATCATTTTTATTTGGACGGGTTTTAAACCGCCGATGGACCCATAGATATTGCTCTGGGGCCACTCGCACCGCTTGTTCAATAACACTATTAAGTACGGTCGCATTATTGACATCATCGTCGTTAAATCTGCCTTCAAATGGATCGGTGATACGTATTAAATAACGAGTGTTTTTCCCTTTTCCTACGCGGTAATGACTAAAATATAGCGGCTTAGCTTTAGTAAGTTTTATCAAAGTCCCTACCGTTGAAATAGTGGCAGTTTGGTGGCCGAAAAATGGCACGAAGACCGAATTTTTACGACCAAAGTCTTGATCGGTTGCATACCACATAGCGCGCCCAGACTTGACTAACTTGATCAGCCTGCGCATTTGTTTTTTCTCTACCATATTGGTAAATCGCTTTAGCCGATATTTTAATATGCAATAGTCGAACACTGGATTTTTTTGCTTTTGGTAGGAACTATCTACGTCTACTTTTAGCCGCAGTAAACGTCCCGCAAGGTCTAAGGTGGTAAAGTGCGAACCAATTAATAATACCCCTTGGCCTTGAGCTTGGGCGGCTTCAATTAACTCTACTCCTTCATAATCAGTGCGCTGATGCAGTTCTTCATCGCTTGCCCACCAACTATAGACAGTTTCTAACATACCCAAATAAGTAGAGATGATTATGTCAGTAATAAGCTGTTGCTGCTGTTTGCCGGATAACTCAGGAAAACATAGCCGAACATTAACTTCTGCTATATGACGCCTGCGCTTAAGTAGCGCTGAATTGGCACTGATACCCCCCAGCCACTGACCAAATACAAGCAAGGTGCTTAGTGGTAGTAAGCACAGGCAGCGAGTGACCAGAATACCCAGCCATGATGTCCAGTAGCGCGGATGATAAAGAGCTTTATTCACGATGGTAAGGCTTATCCTTAAGTAAAGGGGGTCAATTCTACACCGATAATTAATCCATCTGTTTATTATCTGATGGCCGCCGATAGATAAATTATATTGGGCAGCCCAAATAGTTATTTTGGTTGTGACAATTACAGTTAAGACTGCCTCTCAACTTAGCATTATCACTCTGAGCCATAACGGTGCAGTGCTTGCCCATTTTTTGTGCGAATTAGCTAATAGTCGCCAATTAAGCGCCTTAAAATTCCTTCAAACGGGTCTGAAGTACAAATTTCGCCAAACGAAATAATCGGCATGCTATTTGCATTACTGTATTTGCGAGACGCAGATTCTGAGATGGAACTTGCTGCATGCTAACACCGAACAACTAAAACACATTGCGACCGCTCGAGAGACTGGTTAAATTGAGGCATAAGTAATGAGCAAGGTCACTGATGAATCGACCAACATGTATGGCATCACCAGAATTGATAATGAAAAGTATCGCACCCATGCGTGGCGGGTGAGTTTGTCACGTCACAAAAAAATGCATGTTAAAAACTTCTCAGACAAAAAATGCGGCGATAGCGATGCGGCCCTGCAGCAAGCAATACAACACCGAGACATGCTGGTAAAAAAATACCCACCGATAAGCCGTAAAGAAATTTGTAAGGTTAAACGATCTAACAATAAAACAGGTATTACTGGCGTCTACAAATATGCCAAGCCCTACACACTCAGTGATGGCGAAGTTCGCGAAAACTGGTACTGGGAAGCTAACTGGCCTGATACTGAAGGCGAAAGTGTTTGCAAATCGTTTTCGATAAAGAAGTATGGCGATGAAATTGCCAAGCAAAAGGCAATACGAGCGCGAAACAAAGGGGTGAAAAATATTGAAGGTGTTTTCTGGGCATCTAAACGGGGCGAGTTAGAACTTTACAGTCTGTCGCAGTTATTTGCCTCTATAAAAATGGCCGTTAGACAGGTTGCTTAACAGCCATGTGTTATCACTATAGAGCCCTGGCTCTGGCTATCTATCAAAAAATTTAGGTGACTGACAACTTCAGCTTTCGATTTAGTTGTAACAAGCTTGGCCAACACGCTATTTAGCAGAGCGTTCAAAACACCATCTTTAGTCATGCCAGAAAATGTCTCTGCTTCGGCAATTACTGTGGCCACGGTTTGATCAGCAATTTTAAATTCGCCAGCCAGACAAGCCTCTTTTCAACTGTTATCGCGTTAAAAGCTTAACCAATAAGTAAGTATTGGCATTGACTTGAATCATCAATATTACAAAAAGTCACTTATAGCGCGCTAGCCGCTAGGCTTGCATCAAAGCAGCTAAACTTTAGTAAATATCTTAGCGTGGGTCGTTGCCCGCACAGCAAATTAATAACTGGTGCTCTAGGCCCGCCTCGCGGTGAACGTGTGCGACTTGATATTCTGGCGAGCTGGTCATATCTAAAAATGCTTGTCGATTGGGATACTGCATAATGGCTATTATATCAAAATCGGTTGCAACATTATCACCAATTACGCCTTGGACTACCGGTTCAGAAAATACCAATTTCGCACCAGCAGCTGCCAAAATACCCTCCTTATGCAAAGCAGCCGAATACCTCATGTAGGCTTGCATACCATTTTCACAGCCACCGTCGCTACCGTCAGCGTATTCGGCTTTTTGTTTAAACTTAAGCATGTTTAACATTCTTATCGACCCTTCTGCCGGACCTTTCATTAGTGTATCAATTTGTTCTTTGGTTGAATCAGTTGCCATAGTTATTCCTTAAAACATTATTTATTTGTTAGCTAAAATCGCTATTTTTTCCACCGCCTGCGCTATCTGCTTCTCGTCATTAAATAATGACGGTGCAAACCGTGCATAGCTTTCTCTATACGGGGTATTACTCATCACTACGCCTTGGCCATACATATGTTTTACCACATCACTTTGCGCCATACCTTTTATATCGAAGCAAACAAAACCCGAAGACAGCTCAGTAGAAATTGGGGTATAGAGTTTTACATTAGGAATTACAGACAAAGCTAATTTAGTTTGAGCATTCAGTTGGTGAATGCGTTTTTGTATTTGGGCTTTACCTAATTGTAAATGTAATTTAAAGGCTTCAGGCAAAGCCCAGCGATGCTCGAACGAATGAAAACCTCCTGGCGTCATATGCTCTCCAGGGGGGACTTCATCTAAACTAGCGGTGCCCCGCCACACTGCGCCTGAGCGACCAAAACCAGGAATGATTGGCTTGCACTGCTCCCAGCCTTTAGCGCTACCCCAAATAATTCCGGTGCCACGCGGACCGAATATCCATTTATGAGTGCCGGCAATAAAAAAATCGCAGCCCAATGTGCTTATGTCGACATTTTCAATTCCAAAGCCATGCACACCATCGACACAAAAAATAATTTGTCGATCGCTATTGCGTTTAGCGTTAATTTTATTGATTGCATCACTTAATGCGCGAATCGGTAACTTGACTCCTGTTGACGAATGTACCCACGTCACAGCAACAACTTTTGTTGCATCACTGATGCCATTAACTAATCGTTTTATAGTTTCGTCTACTGATACATCAAATGGATTATCGTATAACGATACTTGTCTAACTTTTGCGCCGGTACGCTCGGCTCGGTGAGCGATAGACATAAATGTCGAATAGTGATCATGAGTGGTATGCAGAATTTCATCTCCAGCTTCTAACGACAGTCCGCTGTAAACCATCGCTAAGCCCATTGTTGTGCTATCTGTCAGTGCTATTTGGTCGCCTTTCCCGCCCATATATTCAGCCGCAGCATCACGTACTTGACCGTCAATCTTTGAATAAACTGAATACAATGTTCCTGCAGGGTCATAATCTAAAGCATGTCGATAGGCGTTAATGGCGTCGGTGACGGGTTTGGGGTGTGAAGTGAGTAGGAATGTAGCCAACTGAATTTGATCATTGCGCAACGGGAATAAATCACGAAATGCGCTCCAGTCTCCACTTGCTAAGGGCTTTAAATCAGAGTGTCTGGAAATTTTCTGCTCGGCTGCCAGTAAACTATTACTCGCCAGCGCGCTAACACCAACCGCCAAACTTGTACCGGTTAAAAATTCACGACGTTTCATTATTTACCCCAATATTTTTATAGTTAGAGGATTTAAATACAGTAAAGCTAAACCTTATAGGTGTAAAC
Source organism: Porticoccus sp. (assembly GCA_047628915.1). GTDB lineage: Bacteria > Pseudomonadota > Gammaproteobacteria > Pseudomonadales > CAWVSB01 > CAWVSB01. The sequence goes on from JBLHWB010000028.1 coordinate 12,675, forward strand.
CAAGTAATATATTAGTCCATGTTAACTCTAGTTGACGCTAACTTAACGCTACCTTTTCAGGCAACACTCCAGCAGGTACCGTCAATTCATCAACCCGGCTTCGCCACTGACTAAGTCGCGTAAAGCGGTTCATTAGCGCGCACCCCTCTTGCGCACGCTCCATAACCGTACACATACTCGCAACGCTAATATCTGCGATAGTTAACTCATCGCCTACCAGCCAATCACTATTTTCTAGCAACGCCTCAAGCGCTTTGAAATGGCGCTCTACATCTTCAAGTACTTGTTTTTTAGGCTTACGCCCGATGCCTTGAGTTGCCGTCGTTTTACGCAGGGCTTTACCCACTATCGGACGAATTAATCGGCCAAATAAACCTGGGTTTTCGATCAGTAAATCGTCTTCTAGCAAAGTAATATTGTTATCCCAGCAACGCATAGTGACATCGTAAAAGTACAAACTCTCGTCAGCCCAATCTTCTATGATATGGACCTGCGCTTGCTGTACGGCGTCTGCCGGAATCAGTGGTTTATCAGGCGTGAGCTCGTCCAGATACGCGGTAATTTTCGAACTGTCAGCAATAAACACCCCTTGATGTTCTAACACTGGCAACTTACCAATGGGGCTTAACTTTCGCACTTTACTAATATCTAATAGCGCATAATTTACCACGTCAAAACTTAGAAACTTGTAATACAACACTCGGCGAATTTTTGCGCAAAA
>JBLHWB010000029.1:0-13250 GCA_047628915.1 Porticoccus sp.
GAAGGCGTGCCGATGATTTATCTAGGCTTAAAAATAGTAGGTGGAAGTTATTTGTGCTTTTTGGCATTAAAAATGTGGCGTAGCGCCAATATCTCCATAGAACAAAATATTGATCACAGCAAAAATGACCATGGCTTAATAAAAATGTTTTTCGCTGGCTTGTTTACTCAATTGAGCAACCCCAAAACAGCTATTGTTATTGGTGGCGTGATAGCGGCGTTTTTACCCAAGGAAGTACCCGCATACTCCTATTACATTATCTGCTTGCTAGCTTTTACTATTGACTGTGGTTGGTATACGTTAGTAGCTACTTTGTTGTCTACTTCAAAAGCACAAAAAAACTATGTGAAATTTAAAAAGATTATTGGCAGAGTTGCTAGCGGCTTTATGGGAATAATAGGCATCAAGTTGATTTTCAGCCAACAATAAATAATTACAGCTTAGGATCGGAAGAAGGTCTTTATAAAACAATTGATTTATTATTGTAGGCTATCTTTTTGATTAGGTGAATAAAATAATAATAACAAGGAATAAAAAATGTCGAAGCCTTACTATTTAATTGCAACCTTGTTCATACTGTTACCAAACCAGTTACTTGCAGCCTCAACACTACCACCAATGGTATTGGCTTATGCTATTCATACCTCTCAACTGATTAAAATTTTTGTTTTCCTCACTATTTTTTTCAGACGATCAATCGAAAAGCAGCGTCGCTTGAATTGGTTTTTTGGTGCGGTGACAGTGTTATATCTATCATCAAGCATGCATGTTTTTCAGCGCTTTTTCCCCTCACCCAATAGTGTTTTACATGAAATATATATATCTTTCACGCTGCTTGTTTACTTTATCTTTTATTGGATGAAAACTTGGCGAGGTAAAAGCATAGGCTAGCATAGATTTGGCAAGCTGGCAGACTGACCAGCCTTTGTTGTAAGCACGCAGCTGACCTGGCAGTGTATTACCAATGGTTTGATTTCAGCCATAATCATCACATTGTTTTTTATTGTTAGTATTTATTTTGAACAGATAAAAAACTTGTAGCTATTGCTAGTTAATATAAATTCTAGGGACCCGGTCTGGCATTCTTGCCATCATTTCATAACCGCTAGTACCAAGGTAACTAGCTACTTCATTAGTAGATAGTGCTTCACCCCACAAAATCACTTCATCACCAATTTGCACATTCTCAATATCGGTAACATCAATAGAGATCATGTCCATGGATACCCTACCGGCTAACTCAACCCGCTGCCCGTTAATCAATACTGGAGTTCCGTTCGGTGCCTGCCGCGGATAACCATCACCATAACCAATAGCAACCGTGGCAATTCTTGATACACGCTGCGCTACCCAGGTATTGGCATAACCAACACTGTCACCAGCAGGAACGTCACACACAGCGATAACAGCCGACTTTAACGTCATTACATGTTGAAGCTTGTCAGCCTCAACATGAGCTTTAGCAAATGGCGTATTGCCATACAGCATAAAGCCAGGGCGGGACCAATCCCGCCTCGCTGCAGGCCAGCCAAGTAGACCAGCTGAATTGGCAAGGCTTGCTGGTGCCCCTATGCCATTAGTTGCCTGATTAAAAACACTTAACTGCTGATCAGTAAATTTGGAATCCAAATCGTCAGCACTGGCAAAGTGGGTAGCTATAACAACTTCTCTAACGTTCTTGCAGCCCACTAATTGTTGATAAAAATCAGCCGTCTCAGCAGGCTCTATTCCCAAGCGATGCATACCGGTGTCAATTTTTAGCCAGATATTAATTGGCCGCGTAATTTTTGCCGTTAATAGTTGCGTTAACTGCTGCTGATTGGTGAGCATTAACCAAAAGCCTTGCTCGGATGCGACCACTATTTCATCAAACGTGAAAGCACCCTCCATCAATAATATTGGTATTTTAATACCCGCATTGCGCAATTGAATAGCTTCTTCAATGCAAGCCACGCCAAGCGCGGGCGCTAACGACTCAAGTACTTCTGCCACTTTAACAATGCCATGGCCATAAGCATTAGCCTTAACCACCGCTAACACTTTTCCGCTACCAGCTAACCGCTGTGCCAACGCATAATTATGCCGCAGCGCTGCCAGATCTATTATCGCTTGGGCCGGTCTAGCCATTAGTAATTACTCTTACCCGCTGAATATAATTTTTGTGCCGCTAACCAAACATCGCCAATCTCACCATTACCTACCGCTATACCATCAACTTCAATAACCGGGGCCACTTCTTTGCTAGAGCTGGTTACCCATACTTCATCAGCGTCGCGTAATTCAGCAAGCATGACAATACGCTCCTCAACTTTAATTGAACCGTCTTTCGCCAATACATCTAATAGAATATGCCGAGTAATTCCGGGCAATAATTGATTATCCAATGGCGGCGTAATAACCACACCATTTTTAACAATGTAGACATTACAAGCACTAGCTTCAGTTAGCTCTCCTTTGTTGTTATACAAAATTGTTTCATTGTTACCTTCTCCATGCCCTTTTTGAAAATGCATAACATTGCCAAGCAAAGAAGTAGATTTAATATTACAACGGCGCCAACGCATATCTTCGGTAGTAGAAACTTTATAGCCTTTCACTTTATCTTTATCAGCAACCGGCGCTGGGGCAATGTCAAAGGTGAACGCATAAACAGTTGGCTTTATATTTTCGGGATAAGCATGGAAACGCTTTTCCTCCATGCCACGACTGACATGTAAATAGATACCTAAATTATCGCCGTCATTTTCTGCAATTAAATTTGCACATAACTCGCGCCATTGCTCATGAGAGAAATCTAAGTTAATGCCAACTGCAGTCAAGCCATCTTGCATACGATCAATATGCGGACCAAAACCCACCAACTGGCCGCAATACGATGGTATAACTTCATAGATACCATCACCAAACAAAAACCCTCTGTCCATAGGCGATATTTTTGCCTCACTCATTGGCATGTAATCGCCGTTTAAATATACCGTAGTCATGTTAGTGCCTCTCATATCTACCTATTCACATCTTAGTCTTTTTTACTCAGATCTTTCAGCGTTAGATCTTTTATAGTTAACTATTTTGTATCAAAACTGCTAAGTAAACCCTGTGAGCTGACGCAAAGTAAGTATTACTTTCTGCCCTTCACTAACCGGCAAGCTGTCTTCCGTTAACGTATTCTCACGGGTAACCCCGTCGACCCCGCCACGTTCGGAAATGTAGCGTAAAATATCGCCAGTATGAATTGTCGCTAGCAAGTCACTGCCATTCCATTTTGCTAGCAAGGCAATCAATCCATGAGCCCCCCAATTAGAGACATCAGCAATCAACAACTCGTCACAGGTAGTGGCTGCAGGAGTTATATCTAACTTATTGACCGCATCTTTTAAATTACCCATACCGATCTCGTTACCTCCGTCACCGATAGCAATTGTTGGGCATTTAGCGAGGCGTAAAAAGTAGTCAAAGCAGGCACAACGAGGACTAATATCTTCACCGCGCATATTGAAGTAGCCGCCGCTATCTGACAAGCCGGGGCGCTCGATAGAGATGACTAATTCTGGATTAAGCTCTGCTAATGCAACTTGTGTTTCTGCCTCAGCGCTAGTTAAATCGCCGACGGTAATTTCATAAACATTAAAGTCATCTGCTAATACTGTTGCTAATGGCGCACCACACACCAATATAGGGTTTGCACCTAATATTTTTAATGCTTGATAGAGCGCAATGGCACCCACCGGTCCATCGGTTTCAAAAGTGTTATCTACTGGGAAACCAGTGCCAATTAATACCGTGCCTTTGCAGCTATTTAGCAGCGTTGCAGCGCGCAGGTAGTAGCCGGGCTTTAACACCCCCTGTACGTCTTTCATACCACGCACGTTTTTCTGTACCAGCAAATTTTCAATTTTCTGACTAAGCTCAATGTCATCAATATTTAGCTTTGTCATCTCAACATTCTTCCATAGGAATACGCTGAAATTGGCTTTGCGCTAAGTGAATTAGGTTTTGTGCCTGGTAAATGTCTATTGCCTTAAATAGGACTTTACTCCCCACAGACGATTGCGCGAGCTTAGCGCAATCCATAGACAAGACTGAGCCAATTTTTGGATAACCGCCAATCGTTTGACGATCATTTAGTAACACAATAGGCTGACCATCCGCAGGGATTTGAATAGCACCAAAACAAATTCCTTCAGATAAAATACCTTTAATATCACAGTTTATTTCAGCACCTTCGAGGCGAAACCCCATTCGGTCACTTCTAGCAGATACAGTGTATTCACTGTTAAAAAATCGCCATTGTTGATGCTCGCTAAAGCGATCTTGCTGGTAACCTAGCACCACCCGTAACACTACCTCTTGTTTATAGGTTGGCCAGTAACGTTGCGCTAACTTTAACGGCGTAATACTGCTAACCCCATCACAAGGCAATATGTCACCAATTTTTAGCGGCCCACCATTTAATCCACCAACGCTTTCTCGGGTAACGGTAGCCGCGCTATCAAACTGGAGAGCAACTTTAAAACCACCAGCAACTGACAAATATGCACGCATACCTTCGGTAGCAAAACCTAATTTTATAATATCGCCAACGCTAACAGCGTGTACTTGCCATAGCGCCTTATCGACAGCATTAATTGTTAATGGCACTTTTGCGCCAGTCACTACAATAAAAGTATCCACCGTTGCTGCTAACTCTAAACCACCAGCTGTTACTTCTATGGCGGTAGCAGACAACTCATTATCCAGTAGGCGGTTAGCCCATTTAAATGCCACCGCATCCATTGGTCCACCGGTGGTTAAGCCGATATCATGTTTGCCATAACGCCCGGCATCTTGCAGCAAGCTAAGCATTCCGGCTTGGTTAACTGTTAGACTCACAGCGCACCGCCTAATGCTAAAAACTCATCACGTGAAATAGCTGCAAACTTAACCCTGTCGCCAACGGCAACTGGCATAGTCGGGCTAGCGCTTGGGTCAAACATTCGCTGTGGACACAGCCCAATCAAATTCCAACCACCGGGAGACACTGCTGGGTAAACGGCTGTTTGCCTATCGGCAATACCCACCGCACCACGGGGTACTTTTTGCCTGGGCGTTGCTAAACGCGCCGCCGCTATTCTCTTATCTACCTCACCTAAGTAAGCGAAGCCTGGAGCAAAACCAATGGCATACACTCTATATTCTTGGCTTTGATGAATCGCAATAACATCATCGACACTAAGCCCCGCGTTATTTGCAAGAAGCGCTAAATCAGGCCCGCTTTCAGTGCTGTAATACACTGGTAACAGAACAACTTTGCCATCGCTAATTTTTACTTCTGCTAAGTTAGATAGTATTTTTCTGAGCGCTTTATTAACCGCCAAATGGTCTATTTCAAAGGCGTTATAAATCACTAACAATGAAGCATAAGATGGCACAACATCGATTAATGCAGCGCCAAGTTCGCTAGCAATCAGGTCTGCACATTGCTGCACTTTGGCAGATATTTCTGCGCTAGCATCAGCGCCAAAATATATGACTGCCGAGTTTTCGCCGGCAACTTGAACATAGGGAAAAGGGCTACTCATTAACTGATTAATTCCCGAATAGTTTCAATAGCTGTTACACCTTCAATATTATCGCCATGCACGCATAAGGTATCGGCTTGCAGCGTTAATAGCTTGCCGCCAACTGTGGTTAGTTGTCCGGTTTCATTGAACTGACTTACTTGCGCCAGCATTTTTTCACGCGAATGCACAGCGCCCTCTTTGCTACGCGATAGCAAGCTGCCATCATCGTCATAACAACGATCAGCAAACACCTCAAACTGTAACTCCAAACCAAACTGTTTTGCTTCATCTTTATGCTGCTGTGCATTGGGCGTGGCTTGCAACATTAAACTTATCCGCCGATGAAAACTGGCCACGGCTTCCATAATCGCAAGGCGCACCTCTGTCTTCGCCATCATGTCGTTGTATAAGGCGCCATGAGGCTTAACGTATTCCACCGAAACGCCTTGGCTGGCAGCCATGCCGTCAAGCGCTGACAGCTGATATAACACATCAGAAATAATTTCATCGCTACTGCAATTCATTGAGCGGCGACCAAAACCTGTTAAGTCTTTGTAAGAAGGATGGGCACCAATAGTGACACTGTACTGCCTAGCGAGGCCTAGCGTCTTCTGCATCACCATCGCATCACCAGCATGAAAACCGCAGGCAATATTGGCTTGGTCTATATGCGGCATAACCGCTTCGTCCATACCCATTGTGTATGATCCAAAGCTTTCCCCTAAATCACAATTAAGAAGCAATGACATTTGACTCTCCCTTACATTATGGCCAGTTTGCTGTTGGGCATGTCTGTCACCAACATACAGCCGGGGCTATGGGTAATACAAAAAGGTGGTTTGGCTTGTTCAAGCACTACTTGAGGCGTAACGCCGCAGGCCCAAAATAAAGGGATTTCGTTTTCTTTAATAGTAACGCTATCGCCAAAGTCAGTAGTATTAATGTCGTCAATACCAATAAGCGCTGGGTCACCCATATGGATTGGCGCGCCATGCACCGCCGGAAAACGACTGCAAATTTGTATAGATCTAATGGCATCTAAGGCATTAAATGGGCGCATGCTAACAACCATCTCGCCCTTAAATGGCCCAGCAGATTTACACGCTATATTGGTTCTATACATGGGTACATTGCAGTCTTCGCTCACATTGCGCACATCTAAACCATCGGCCAACAGCGCTTCCTCGAAGGAGAACGAGCAACCCAAGGCAAACACCACCAGATCGTCGCGCCAATAGTCTGTTATGTCATTAACTTCTTCGGCTAACACGCCATCTTTAAAAATACGATAACTCGGTAGATCGCTGCGAATGTCGAGATCTTGGCATAGCTCTGGCAAGCCTATGTCACCCGGGTTTTCTGACACAGCAACCAACGGACAAGGCTTGGGGTTAAGCTGACAGAACTTTAAAAAATCTGCCGCCCAATCATGCGGCAATATGACTAAATTGCATTGCACATAGCCTTTACCGTAACCAGAGGTATTACCCGTGTGCCCGCCGCTGCGAATGAGCCGACGTAATTGTGCAGGCGATATTGCCTTATCCATAACTGACCCCGAAATTAACCTTTAGCAATACGCTGAAATGCATAAATACCACTATTATATTTTATATATAAGTTGTTTATTTAGTAGAAAACCCCATCACGAAAGAAAAATCTACTATTATTCCAGTAAAAACAGCATATATAGCTAACTAGTTCATCATCAATACTTGTTCATGGTATAAGTTTATTAGTCGGTGCCAATAGTTAAGCATGTGACTACTCATCTAGACCATTTATACCTATTAGTAAGTTATATCTAGCGGCGTGCAAGTACCCACTAGCCAGATACAGCACCTATTAGATACTATAGCAGCAGAAATTGCTGATACGGTTAAATCAACGAATCTCAAAATGAGAATATTCGGCTTAGCCACATAAAATAATAGTGCAATTATAGAGGGAATTTATGAAAGAGATCATTTTACGCGAACAAATAGATCGCGTTTTATTAGTGACGCTTAATCGCCCCAATAAAAGAAATGCACTCAATGTTCCCCTTTGGCTTGAACTTCAAGCCGTGATTAAGGAAGCACAAAACAACAACACAATTGCCGCTGTAGTGTTAACCGGCAGCGGTGGCAACTTTTGTGCTGGTACCGACACCCATGACCCCATTGCATCAGATCTACAAAAGTCTCCCTATGAAGCCTGCGCTAAAACTATTGCGGCATTCGACAAACCGTTGTTGGCCGCTGTGAATGGCACCGCCACTAGCGTTGGCGCGGCACTAACCTTTCATTGCGATGTGGTCTATGTCGGTGAGTCGTTAAGAATGCGCCTTGCCTATACTAGTATGGGCTTGGTACCTGAGTTTGCTGCAAGTTACATGTTAGCAAATAATATTGGCGCCCAGCGCGCGGCGGAGCTGTTCTTTAGCTCTGAATGGATCGATGCTGACAAAGCGGTTGAATATGGCTTAGCAGCAAACAAATTTAGCGACGAGGAGCTATTAGAAAAAACGTTAATAAAGGCAGCGCAAATTGCCCAGTGGCCCATTAATGCTTTGCGTGAAACTAAACACTGTTTAAAAATCTCGCAAAAAACAGCAACTGACACCGCCTTTGCTCGCGAAATGGCTGGCACCAGAAAACAAGCTGGCTCGCCCGAGAATGAAGAAGCCAAAGCCGCATTAATGGAAAGACGTAAACCTAATTTTAGAAATCTATGAACGAATTGCAAAGCAGATGACAGCATACTTATAGAAAGTGAATCAGTTGTTTGTATTTAGCCTGCAACCACAGCTAAGCATTAAGAGTGCTCAGCAATAACGCTATCAATCATAATGACTACCGCAACCAGCGCCTGTTTATCCCAATCGTTTATCACCACAACGTCTCGCACCGCATGGTGCTGCAAGCTCACATAGCCGTGTACTAGCGCCCAGATACGCAAGGCAATAGTCTGCTTTTCAGCCACGCTGGCACTTGCGGGTAATAGTCTAGCGCCAATATCCACTAAATAACCAAATGCCTCCAACGCGGCAATACCCGCCTGTTCACCCGGTTCGTAATCAAAGTCCACCTCGCCGAAAATCAACCTGTAGATGGCCTCATGAGCTTTAGCAACCTCCAAATACAACCTAGCTCCCTCTATTGCTGCAGCTTTAGGGTCTTCAATTTGAGCGGCTGTCAGCATTGCCTCGCCAACATAGCCATAGCCTTCGATATACAGTGCATCCAAAATGCCCTGCTTACCCTGAAAGTGACTATATATACCGATTGTCGACAACCCGGCCAGCTTAGCAATAGCCCGAACACTCATTCCGGCTAAGCCTTTTTCTAGCAACAATGTTGTTGCAGCTTGTAGTATCTTGTCTTTATTTGTACTCATTTTAAACTCTTTGTTGACAGATATAACAGTGTTATATTAATGTATAACACTGTTATGCAGCAACTGATTAAATTTACTCAAATTATTTGGAGAACAGAATGATTGAAGAATTGAATGCCGACTACGTCATCATCGGTAGCGGCGCCATTGGGATGGCTTTTGCAGACACAATATTGAGCGAATCAGATGCCACAATGATTATTATTGATCGTTACGCCAAGCCCGGTGGCCACTGGAATGTAGCCTACCCTTTTGTCCAGCTACACCAACCTTCGGCTTTTTACGGTGTTAGCTCGAAAGAACTTAGCAGCGGACGAATAGAACAAGAAGGCCTTAATACTGGCCTAGGCGAGTTATCTAGCGGCGCCGAAGTCAGTGCTTATTTCGAAGACGTTATGCGTCATCAGTTTATTCCCTCTGGCCGCGTTAAGTATTTCCCCATGTGTGACTACCAAGGTGATGGTAACTTTGTCTCCAAAGTCAGCGGCAAGCAATATCATGCAACAGCTAAGCGTAAAACGGTCGATGCCACCTACCTTAAAACCACCGTCCCAAAAACACATACGCCTAACTTTGAAATTGGTACTGGCGTACGTTTTATGCCGCTTAATGATTTACCAACTGTTACTTCAGCTCCTGATGGTTATGTAGTTGTCGGTGCAGGTAAAACAGGTATAGATGCTTGCTTATGGTTGCTGGAGCAACATGTAGAGCCGAGCATGATTACTTGGATAGTGTCGCGTGAAGCGTGGTTGCTGGATCGAAAAAACACTCAAATGACTAAGCAATTTTTCTTCGACACAATTGGCACTCAAGCCAAGATGGTTGAAAATATTGCGCAGGCTGAGTCACCCGAGGATATGTTTAAGCGCCTAGAACAATGTGGCTACTTTTTGCGAATTGACGAGTCCACTGCACCAGAAATGTTCCATGCCGCCACGGTATCTAAGCTCGAAATAGAGCAATTACGCCGAATAGAGAATGTTGTTCGCTTAGGCCATCTCACTTCAATTAGCACCACTGAAATGAAATTTGAAAAAGGCGTGTTACCCACTACCGCTAACACGCTATATATTGACTGTTCTGCCTCAGCCATAGTTGACCCTGGTGGCAAACCAGTATTCGGCGGCGACTTGATCACACCGCAACTGGTACGTCCTTATCAGCCGGTTTTTAGCGCCTCTCTTATTGCCCATGTAGAGCTTAACTATGATTCTGAAGAAGACAAGAATCGCCTATGTGGCTTAGTTCCACTGCCTAATACTAATGTCGACTTCATTCGCTTTACCGCTGCGGCATTGATGAATCAGTATCAATGGTCACAAGATGATAAGCTACAGAAGTGGATGTCAGGTAACCGCTTAGATGGCGCTACTACGCTGCTAAAATCTATTGACAAAGACGATAGTGAAAAATGGGCAGTCGTTGATCGCATCAAAAAGAATTCGCCGCTAGCGGCAGTTAAATTACTAGAATTTCAAGCAGCACTTAGCGAGACAGGGAAATAATATGTATAACGAATTTCAAGTAAACAAAGCTAACCCAAATGAATATCGAATAGTTGAAGCAGAAGCCAAAGTATTAGGCGCAGGCGAAGTCCGACTGAAGATAGATCAATTTGCTTTTACTGCTAATAACCTCACCTATGCAGCCGCTGGCGACTCATTGGGTTATTGGCAGTTCTTCCCAGCCTTAGACAATAGTGAAAAAACTTGGGGCATAATTCCTGTTTGGGCCTTTGCTGATGTTGTTGAATCTAACGTTGACAGTGTTCCGGTTGGCGATCGCCTCTACGGTTACTTCCCTCCTGCTACATCAGTAGTCATAGAGCCGTCACATATTAGCGACAATGCACTGGTCGACAACATCGAACACCGCCAAAAGCTTCCGCCATTGTATAACCGTTACAACAGGGTATTAGCTAGCAGTAATTACGACCGCAGCGGTGACGCCGCACGAATATTGTTAGCACCACTACATATGACATCGTTTTGTATTTGGGATCAGTTAACGAGCAACAATTATTACAATGCAGAGCAAGTTATCATTGTTAGCGCCTCATCTAAAACCAGCCTTGGTTTAGCTTATGGGCTTTCTACCGATGACAACGCACCAACTGTTGTCGCCTTAACCTCAAGTCGTAATGTCGATTTTGTCACTGGCCTAGGGCTATATCAAGAGACAGTGTCTTATGACTCTGTAGCTGAAATACTACAAAACAAACCTTCAGTCGTTATTGATATGGCAGGCAGCGCTACAGTTAAGGCTGACCTGCAAAACACATTGGGTGATAACTTAAATTACTACATAAGTGTAGGAATAACCCACTGGGAAGACTTAGATGGTAGTGCATTTACCGAAAAAACTGACCCCGCTAAACATGAGATGTTTTTTGCACCCAGCTATATTCTAGAACGCATGAAAGAGTGGGGCCCAGCAGAGTTTGATAAGCGTTCTAGCGGCTTTGTTATTGGCGCTGCAATGGCAACATTTGGCTGGATGACAATAGATCAACGCAATGGGTTGGATGGACTCAGTGAATTATATCCAGCGGCGTGCAAAGGAGCGCTGCCGCCTTCATCTGGCCTAGTGATAAAGATGTAGATTCAGATGATTACGCCAACAAATTCGGCACCAGCCGTCTTTGTTGGCTAATTAAACCTAGTTATTAAAAATTTCCTGATAACTTTTCAAACCTATATTATTTTGTTAGCCTTAACTCCTACGCTAAGTCCGCTCAGTGTTGTCCCCCCTAAAATATATTGATCTATAAACGCTTAATATCAGTAAAAATGGTATCGTTTTTTAGCTGAAATTAACTAACGCATTTTATCTTTAACCAAGAAATCATGTTACCAATACTATAAAGAGAACCCAATATGCCACTACCTAGCGCCTTACAAAAACTTAAACTACCAGTAATAGGCTCACCGCTGTTTATTATCTCCAATCCTGAGCTTGTAATCGCACAATGCAAAGCCGGCATAGTTGGCTCATTTCCAGCGCTAAATGCTCGGCCCGAACCGGTGTTAGAGGAGTGGCTAATTCAAATCACCACTGAACTAGAGCAATATAGCAAAGACAATCCAGATGCGCCCGCGGCCCCTTTTGCGGTCAATCAAATCGTGCATAAATCTAATGACCGCTTAATGCATGACGTTGAAATGTGCGTAAAGTATAAGGTGCCGATTGTTATTACCTCGCTTGGCGCCAGAGAAGATGTCAACGAGGCAATTCATTCTTACGGCGGTATTGTGCTGCATGACATAACCAACATAGCCCATGCAAAAAAAGCATTGGAGAAAGGTGCTGATGGCTTAATAGCCGTATGCACTGGCGCCGGAGGCCATGCTGGCACAGTATCACCGTTCGCACTTGTCCAAGAAATCAGACAGTTCTTTGACGGCCCCATAGCCTTAGCGGGCTCTATTGCTAATGGTGGCGCTATAGCAGCGGCACAAGCCATGGGGGCAGACTTTGGTTATATTGGTTCAGCATTTATCTCTACTCGCGAAGCCAACGCTGACGCTGCTTACAAGCAAGGGATTGTCGACGGCACATCAATCGACATTGTCTACACCAACCTATTCACTGGGGTCCACGGCAACTATCTGGCGCCGTCGATTAAGGCATCTGGCCTTGACCCTTATAACTTACCTGAATCTGACCCAAGCAAAATGGACTTTGGTAGCAACAATGATGCCAAAGCATGGAAGGATATTTGGGGTTGCGGCCAAGGTATTGGAGCAATAGACAAACTAATGTCTACAGGGGAATACGTCTCCCAACTGCAACAAGAATATGACCAGGCTCGAGACTGCCTTGCCAAAGGAGTGCGCTTTAAAAGTTAAGCACCCTAGTTATGTTGTGGTAATTAACAGAGCGTTTTAGCAACCGTTACAGTCCAGATGTAGTTAACGGTTGCCTTAAATATAATATCAATGCGAATAACTGTCGGTTATTATTTAACGTCGATCGACAACACCAACACTAACACTATATTTTAGAGAACTTATCCGAACGCATAACGCTGACTTTACCGGTATATATAATCATACCGTAATTGTGAAAATACGTTTTATGCAGATGATTTTCTATTTCTCTAGCAACAGCCTCATCACACAAAATTTCAATCTGAATATTTGAACTTTCATTCCACTCACCGGCGCGATAACCTCTAGCACCTTTGCCTCTAACATCTTGAATGGTATAACCGCGTGCACCCAGGCGCTCAATGTCTTTTGATAAACTCTTTTCAAGCACTGACTCAGCAATCACAGTAACCAATTCAATTGTCTTTCTGTCGTTCATATTTACCCCTACAAAATGGTA
>JBLHWB010000030.1:0-12664 GCA_047628915.1 Porticoccus sp.
AGTGTTGCCAGTTTTTCAATATCAGAATTTTCCAATGCCATGGAAATGCTCCGTTAAACTATTAGTTGGTAGTTTTTATCGCGTGCGGATGCTATCAGCTAAGTGTTTATGATGCTCGTTTTTCTATAAATGTAGCCTAAATGTGCTGAAACACGACTGTTTCCCCTATAATACGACAAACTTATCATATTTGTGCCTTGCCCAAAATCCCCGCCGTTGTTAGAGTTGCGCCTTAATTAAAAATTGTCGCTATGTAAGTAGCGGCATTCTCGCTCCGATACAAAAACAAGCTCTTAAAGAGCGGGTTAAATAAGGTCCAAAACATACATGTTCAAGCGTATTCGAGGTTTTTTCTCAAACGACTTATCCATCGATTTAGGTACAGCTAACACATTAATTTATGTGCGAGGCCAGGGCATTGTCCTTAACGAGCCGTCAGTGGTAGCGATCCGTACTCATAAAGGTCAAAAATCTATTGAAGCGGTTGGCACCGATGCCAAGCGTATGCTGGGTAGAACTCCTGGTAACATTACGGCTATTAGACCATTAAAAGATGGAGTCATTGCTGACTTCCAAGTGACCGAAAAAATGTTACAGCATTTTATTGCTAAAGTGCATCAAAATAGCTGGGTGCGGCCCAGTCCGCGGGTATTAGTTTGTGTGCCATGCCAGTCAACGCAGGTGGAACGCAGGGCGATTCGTGAGTCGGCTGAAAGTGCTGGCGGCCGCGAAGTTTATTTGATTGAAGAACCTATGGCAGCAGCGATTGGGGCAGGTCTCAGAGTCGATGAAGCAACCGGTTCAATGGTTGTCGACATCGGTGGTGGTACTACCGAGATTGCTATTTTGTCGTTGAATGGTGTTGTCTATTCCGATTCAGTGCGCCTGGGTGGCGACAAGTTTGATGAGTCGATAGTGACTTATGTGCGTCGTAAATATGGCAGCCTGATCGGTGATGCTACTGCCGAAAGAATAAAGCAAGAAGTGGGTTGTGCCTTTCCCGGCAGTGAACTACGTGAAATTGATGTGCGCGGTCGTAATTTGGCAGAGGGTATTCCTCGCCAGTTTACGTTGAACAGCGATGAAGCATTAGAAGCATTACAAGACCCGTTGGCGACTATAGTGCAGGCTGTAAAAGGCGCTCTAGAACAAGCGCCTCCAGAATTAGCAGCTGATATAGCTGAGTCAGGTATTGTGTTAACGGGCGGCGGCGCGCTATTGCGTGACTTAGATAAATTGTTGGCCGAAGAAACTGGTTTGCCAGTGATTGTTGCCGACGACCCGCTAACGTGTGTGGCTCGTGGCGGCGGTAAAGCTTTAGAAATGATGGATATGCAACGTTTGGACTTGCTGTCGACTGAATAAAACAGTGTTGAGTCGGCCGGCAACCTGGGAGGTGTTGTCAACAAAATGACAGCTTACCTGATGGAGTTAGACCATTAAACCGCTATTTCGTAAAGGCCCTTCTGTAGTCTCGCGGTTTTTTATTGTGGCCGTTTTAGCTATCGCTTTGATGATGGTTGATATTAATCTACCAGAGTTTAAATCTGTTCGATCTTTTGCCAATCTTATTATTGGTCCTATTTATCGTCTTGCTGATATCCCTGCATTAATTACTGATCTTGGCAATTCTTCGGTCAGAAGTCGGCAGGAAATTATTGATGAAAATGAGCGACTGAAGTCTGAGGTCACTGTATTAAGTGGCAGGGCACAGCGTATGGCTGCTCTGGTAGCTGAAAATGGCCGGCTTCGTGCATTGCTTAATTCTACCGCTTTGGTTGCCGACGATGATTTGGTGATTGCCGAGATTATTGGTGTTTCTCCACAGCTGGATAAACACCATATTATTTTAAATAAGGGAAGTCAGGCTGGCGTATATGAGGGTCAACCGGTGTTAGATGCGGATGGTCTAATGGGGCAAGTGTTGGAAGTTGGCCCGTTTACTAGCCGCGTTATCTTAATTACCGATCAATCTCATGCCGTACCTGCCCAATTAAGCCGCAATGGCATGCGAGTAGTGGTAGAGGGAATTGGTGATTACAGTACTGTTATTTTGTCATATGTTGCCCTGACTGCAGATGTTCAGGTTGGCGATCTATTGGTTAGTTCTGGTTTAGGTGGGCGTTTTCCCGCTGGCTATCCAGTGGCCACAGTGTACGAAGTTGAGCGCATTGACGGCAGCGCCTTTTTAACGGTAAAAGCGCAGCCTGAAGCAAAGTTAAATCGCAGTCGCCATGTGTTATTAGTATTTGACGATCAGTCGGTAAGCGTTGGCGGTAAAGCCCCTGTTACCAGCAAATCAATCAGCGAGTTAATGGACGACGCTGATGCGCCAGAGTAATTCCAGGCCAATAGCGTTTTCTTTTGTCAGCTTGTTGCTTGCATTTATACTTGCAGTGATAGGTTTGCCAGATTGGATGGATCAGTGGCGGCCATCATGGGTATTACTAGTAGTATTTATTTGGTTTTTAGTGGTACCCAATAATGTTGGCGTGGTGGTGGCATTTTTCATCGGCTTAGCCTTAGACTTATTACTGGGCGATCCTTTAGGGGTTAACGCCTTATGTCTTTGCCTGGTGGTATTGATCTGCCATCTTCAGCATTCACGTCTTAGAAGCTATACTGAGCTACAACGGGCGTTATTTGTTGTTGCGCTAGTTGTGATCTATCAAGCTTGTTATGTATTGCTGCAGTCAATCGTCGGCAATGATATGTCTTTTACTATTGTTTTCGCTCCAGCACTCACTAGCGGAATAGGGTGGTTGCTATTCTCTGCTCCAGTATCTCGATTACAGCGCCGGTTTGGCGTCCTCTAGGCTAATTTTTGATCCAATTGTATTTGGCATCTAAGTCGCCGCGTCGCAAAGAGCTGTTGGCTCAGTTAGGCGTTACATTTGATTGTATTGACGGCTGTGTTGACGAAAGTACACTTAGTAACGAAGCCCCGCAAAATTATGTATTGAGATTAGCTATAGCCAAAGCCGCCGCTGGACGAAAGAATATACAGGCAGGATTTTCGCATATCCCGGTTTTAGGTTCGGATACTTCGGTAGTTATTAGCAATGAAATTTTAGGCAAGCCACGGGATAAGCAGGAGGCGATTGCAATGCTTTCTCGTTTATCGGGTAACAGCCATATTGTATATACTGCTGTAGCGGTAAACCATAATGGAACTATAAGAACTGTTTGTTGTGCGACCAAAGTGTTTTTCGCTGCAATGACGCTCAGTCAGATTAATAGCTACGTTGCCACCGGTGAACCAATGGATAAGGCCGGTGCTTACGGTATTCAAGGTTTAGGTGGGCGCTATATTCAGAAAATTGAAGGCTCTTATACGTCAGTAGTGGGCTTGCCGTTATACGAAACAGGCATGTTACTAACCGAATGCGGAGTGTTGTCTTATTAGCCAGTTACATTTCTAGTGCTGATCGGAAAATAAAAAGAAATAGTGGCTTCATTTTAGCGTCTTACTATCGTCTGTAATACGTCAGTATTGCAGTATTTAGGTTATAATTTGTTGAATATGAATTTGCAAAAAATATACAAAGTAATAAGTGTATGGCTATGGTCAATTATCGTCATGACGCTATTGCTACTTGCCTTGTATGTCAGTATGGGGCGTCATTATTTACCTCAACTCGGGGGCTATAAAAATCAACTGATTAGCGAGTTAGAAACTCGTGCCGACATCAATCTATCAGTAGGGTCAGTTGAAGGTTTTTGGTCGCAGCTTTCTCCTGGTATTAGCCTAGCCAATGTAAATATTCCTTCTCCCACCGACGAAGGGCTCCCTGGAATTAGTATCGATGAGCTTGAAGCTACTGTTAATTTTTTTAGTAGCGTGATGGCATTTTCGCCATTGATTGATAGCTTGGTTATTAGAAATCCGGATATTCATTTTTACGAAGGACAGAACGGTCTGTGGATGCCGGCAGGTTTTCCGATGGGCGATTCAACCACCGGTTCATCACCTGCGCTAATTAAAGAATTAATAGAGGCCGCTAGCTATGTAAAGGTCGAAAATGCTGATATTTATTTTCATCCAAAAGGCCGCGCAGATTGGGCTGTTGCTGGCATCAATATAAATTTATATCAAGGTGTCGGTGTTCGCTTATCCAAAATTATGATCGAAAATATTGCTGGCAAAGTCGTACTGGAGGTGGACGCAGAGTCTAAGGGGAATTTTGGCGATAGTAATTTTCGCGTCAAGGCCCATGGATTGATGAATGAACTCGATATAATTCCACTGCTAACTCTGCTTGGGATTAACAATATTGGTGCATCTGGCTTAAACGGTGATGTCTGGTTTAATTGGCATTCATCAAAAGGTGGAAGCTTACAGGGTAATTTGGCCACTGATGATTTTCGAGTGAGCTCAAGTCAGCATAATAATGCAACCAAACTTAGTAATTTAAAAGCTGGTTACTTAATCGATATTAATCCTGATGCTAGTTTTCAAATGTGGGTCACAGATTTGGCAGTAGAGTGGAAAAATTCTGTTTATTCCTTGGCTAATTTTAATTTAGGAAGAAGCGAAAATAATGATTTTTATATTTCTGTAGGTGAAGCTAATATTGCACGCTTGCTTAAATTGGTCAGTCGTATTGTGAAATTACCCGCTAAATTAGCGGATGTTTTGGCGACTATTAACCCACAAGGAATTCTGCAGAATATATATGTAAATAAAGTAGGTAGTGTTGCTGGGGTTGATGGGGTTAGTTTTTCAGCTAAGGTCAAACGCCTCAATACCATTGCTTGGAGTGGTGCACCTGGCGTAGATGATTTATCCGGTTATGTAACCGGCAATGCACTTTCTGGTAGGTTTGATATTGACGCCAAAGATTTACTACTGGCATTCCCTGGGATCTATGACAATAAGATTCCTGTCTCACGCCTACTAGGCTCGGTGGCTTGGAGTATTGGAGAGACCGAAGTGGTGGTTAATAGCGGCCCTCTGGTTGTTGTCGGCGATTTTGGTAACGGTAACGCTCAGCTTGATCTAGTCATACCTTTTAAAAAATCGGCTGCTAATTACCCGCTAATGTCCTTGCTTATTGGAGTAAAAGATTTTGATGTTAAGTATCGCAATCAAGTGATTCCGGCTGTGGTCGGTGAATCACTTATAGAGTGGTTAGACCAAAGTATATTGGCCGGGAATGCCAGTGAGGTTGGTTTTATCTATTATGGCTCCTTGTTGAAAAGTGATATTGACAGGCAGGTGGTGCAAGTTGAAATGAACGCAACCGGTGCTTCGCTGAAATATGACCCCGCGTGGCCCATTGCTGAAAACATTGCAACCAAGGTTATTGTTAGTAATGGTGATACCCGTGGCTATGTTAAATCTGCGACTATTTACGACTCAGTGCTAGACAATATTAATGTCGAGGTCATTCCTAAAGATGGAATTATTAATTTAGAGGTGAGTGGCGATATCGACGGTCCTGCCACAGACATTCTGACGTTATTTAAGGAAACTTCGCTAAAAGAAATTCTGGGGCCTGCTGTAGATACATGGCAATCAACGGGTAATTACTCAGCCACTATTAACTTAGCAATGCCTTTGATTAGTGGGGCCGTTCCTGGAATTATCATTGACGGCGAACTGCATGATGTTGATTTGGAAAAGAGTGATGCTAATTTAAAGTTCACCAAACTGCGCGGTGATATTTCGTACACAACTGATAATGGTCTCAGCTCAAAAAATATAGATGGCGGCTTTTGGGGGCAAAAGTTTCAAGCGAATATAAAAGCTCTAGATAAGCAGACTGTCGTGACTATAAAAGGCTCAGTTGAAATGGCTGAAGTGCAACAATGGTTGCAGCAACCGGTATTAGGGTTTGCTGTTGGCGCGGCTCAGTTTGAGGGAGAGCTGATTATTGCTGGCGCAGATAATGGCGGGGTGCAGTTGGTCATTCGCTCGCCAATGACTGGGGTAGCAATAGATTTACCTGAACCATTTTTTAAGGCGCGTGAAGAAACCATGGTATTTAAAGCAAATATTGGGTTGGCAGGCGGCGTTTATCCAGTGGTATTAAGTTTAGGCGATTTGGCAAAAATGTCATTAGTTACCGGTTCAGAAAATAAAGACTTTAGAGGTGTTCTAACGGTTGGTGGAGAGAAACTGGCGGCCTTGCCTGAGGCTGGTATGGTATTGACGGGTGCAATCAATAAAGTGTCATTAGAAGACTGGTTGTCAGTGATTGATCGATATGAAAAATTCGCTAGCGTGGCTGGGCAAACTGAAAATCAAACTACTAGTCAATCTTCTAATTCAGTGTTTATTGATGATTTAAAAATTGGGGAGTTTGATGCCTTTGGTCAACTGATAAACCACTCGACAGTTGGGTTGCAGTTTGTCGGTGGTCGCTGGGTAGTAGATATGGAGCATGAGCGCTTGCGCGGCCGTGCGTTATTACCTAGCGAAACGCAGCAGCTAAAACTGGATCTGGATTATATTCATCTGCCATTGGTTGCGGATGCCGCGACTGATGCTGAAACGACGGATTCGTTAGTTGAAAAATCAACAGATGCTGATATTGATGCGCTTGGTGGTATTAATCCAAATCAATATGTACCTATGTTGGTTGTTTCTCGCTCAACCTTTATCGATGATACTAATTTGGGTTCATGGGCATTTAAGTTTAGCCCTAGTGATAGCGGTGCAATTATTTCAGGTATAAAAGCTGACGTTAGCGGAATGCGTGTTTCTGGTTTTGATGATGAACAAGGTGGTGACTTATTTTGGACGGTTAATAACGGCGTAATGAAATCGGAGTTTTCAGGTATTTTATCGGCAGATAATGTTGGTAAGGTGTTTGAGGCGCAAGCCATGGCGCCGCCGATTGTTAGTGAAACAGCGCGCTTTATTACTAATGTAAGTTGGGCTGGGTCACCTGCCGCAATAGCGCTAGAAAGGTTTAATGGCGATATACAAATAGATATGAGAGACGGGCAGTTTTTGCAAACTGCGGGTACTGCTACCGGTGCTCTTAAGCTAATTGGCGTTTTGAACTTTAATAATTTGGTTAGACGGCTGCAGTTGGATTTCTCTGATTTGTATAAAAAAGGTCTAAGTTATAGCAGTGTAGATGGGATTATGTTGTTTAATGATGGGTTGTTAACAATTGAAGAGCCATTGCATGTTAAAGGTCCGTCCAGTGATTTTAAAATGACAGGTAGTTTGGATCTTGATCAGGAAACTATAGATGGTGAGTTGGTAGTAACGCTACCAATAACTTCTAACCTGCCCTGGATTGTTGCGCTAGTAGGAGGCGTACCCGCCGCAGCGGGAACATATTTAGCGAGTCTTATTTTTAAGGAACAATTAAATAAATTGTCTAGCGCAGTTTACAAGATGTCTGGAACCTGGAGTGAGCCAGTAATAGCTTTTGATCGCTTATTTGATATCAAGCAAAAGAAAAAGTAACTTATATTTTTTGGTCTAATTCTCTGAGATAGGTAAATAGCTTACGCGCACTTTTCGGTGGCTGGTTTTGACTTGCTTCCTTGTGCGTATTCCTTATCAGTTGACGCAAAGTTCCTCGGTCAGCGTGAGGATATTCTTCAACTACTTCTTGTATGGTTTTATCATCCCCAGCAATTAGATCATCACGCAATTTTTCTAGCGCGTGAAAGCGATGGTTTTGCAAACTGGCGTCTAGATCAATTTTTTCAAGTGCCTGAGAAACCTGTTCGTGTTCACCGATGCGGAGCAGCTTGCCAATCAGTCTTATTTGACGGCGTTTTGCGTCTTTGTTTGGCAGTCGCCTTGCCAGTAATATCGCATCTTCCAATTCGGGCCATAATGTGACTTTGGCAAAGTTTTTATTGCTAAGCTCAATAACTTTTTCGCCGAGTTTTTGAAACGACATTGCTTCGCGTTTGATTTCACTGCGTGAGGGAAGACGCTCTTCGTCGCTGTCGTTATGTTCATTATAAAATTGTTTTTTAGGCATAAAATAGTGTCGCTAGTCCAAGAAAGGTGAAAAATCCTATGGCATCGGTGAGAGTGGTTATTGCCATGCCGCCGGCAAGTGCTGGGTCAATGTTCATTGATTTAAGTGCCAATGGGATAGCCACACCGGCACCTGCCGCGATAACAATATTGATAACTAGCGCAGCCGCAATAATAATACCCAGCATAGCGTCGTTAAACCATAAGGCGGTGGTGAATCCGGCAACAGTTGCCCAAAATACACCATTTAATGCGGATACCATAAGTTCTCGACTAAACAGCCAAGATGCGTTACTTCTCCCTATTTGCCCTAGGGCCATACCGCGAATAATGACAGTTAAGGTTTGACTGCCAGCAACACCTCCCATACTTGCGACAACAGGCATTAGTATGGCTAGTGCAATAACTTTTTCGAGTGTGGCTTCAAACATATTGATTACATTGGCGGATAAAAATACTGCCAATAAATTCATCCCCAGCCAAATAGCCCGGCGAGGTGCAGTTTTCCTCACTGTGGCGAATGTATCCTCATCTTCATCTAAACCGGCTAGTCCTAATAGCGAGTGATCGGCATCTTCGCGGATGACGTCGATAACATCATCGATGGTGATTCGACCAAGCAAGGTGTTGTCATTGTCGACAACTGGGGCCGTTACCCAATCATTGCGCTCAAATTTTAGTGCAACTTCTGAATCTGACATGTGTGCATCAATAGCCTCATAATCAGTTTGCATGATTTCACGTACAGTCATGCTTTGGTCAGAAACTAATAATTTATTGATGGGTAATAGTCCTAGTAGCTTATCTTTTCGGCTAACGACAAATAAGCTATCGGTCATTTCTGGTAGTTCATCATGGCGCCGCAAATAGCGCAGTACTACGTCTAACGTTAGGTCGGCCCGCACGGTAATAGTGTCGGTGTTCATTAGACCACCGGCAGACTCTTCATCAAAGGGTAGAATACGTTCTACCCGATGGCGGTCTTGGTGGTCCATTTCAGCAAGTACTTCGCGAGTTACCGTATCGGGAAGTTGCTGTAAAATATCAGCTATATCGTCTGGCTCTAAGCCTTCGAGAATGGATAGAAGTTCTCGAGTATCCATATTTCGAATGAAGTCGGACTGTAGCTCTTCGCCCAGTTCCTGTAAAACTTCGCCTTCTCGCTCTAGATCAAGCAGAGTCCATAAAATAGCGCGTTGTTTTGGTGGAGAAGATTCTAATAAATGAGCTACCTCAGTGCTTGCCATATTGCTTAGCATGCGACGTACGGGCAGCATAGTTCCTGAATCTAATGCTTTGGCAAGAGTCTCTAGATGGTGCTGAATGTGTTTTTTGGCCTTGCTACTTGGCATGTCGCCTAATCCCTATTTCAGCATTATCGTAGCTGAATTAGAATGATTATCCGTTAATTCGGTACGAACAACAATTTTGTTTGGGATTTATTCTTCTTCGTCAAATCGATTGTTGATTAACTCATCAATGGCTTCAAGTGCTTGTGCTTCATCAGCACCATTAATTTCAAAATTTAAAATAGTGTCAATGCTGGCCGCAAGCATCATCACTGACATAATACTTTTGGCATCAACTAATTTGTCATCGCGACCCACTTTTATCTCAGATTGAAAAGCGGATGCGGTGGACACAAATTTAGCTGCAGCGCGGGCATGTAAGCCATATTTGTTAATTATTGTCAGTTGAGTCGTAATCATTTTTTTACCATCGCAATGGGCTGTTAAAGCTCACGGTGTCGGATCTGAGTGTCGGGATATACAGCGCTGAAGTGTTCCGATAACTGTTGCGCGATATAGACCGATCGATGATGGCCGCCGGTACAGCCTATGCTAATAGTTGTATAAGGACGGTTATTTTCTTCAAATACAGGTAGCCATTTTTCTAAGTAAATAATGATATCGTTTTTCATCTCAGCAACTACGCTTTCTGCCTGTAGGAAATCAATCACACCTTGATCTAGACCAGTTAGCCCGCGAAGGTTTACATTCCAGTGGGGGTTAGGCAGACAGCGAACATCGAACACTAAGTCTGCGTTTGACGGCACTCCGCGCTTGAAGCCAAAAGATTGAATTAGCAGTGACATTCTTTGATTGTCACGGGCTGAGGCTAGTGTTTGAATATGTTGTCTCAATTCATGAAATAGCATTGCGCGCGTGTCAATAGTTAGTTCTGCCCGGTCAGCGATCGGCGTTAGCATATCTGTTTCTTGCGCCAAGGCATCTTGTAAGCTTGTTTCCGGATTGCTGAGAGGGTGTCTGCGGCGAGTTTCACTGAAGCGTTTAATTAAAGTGTCGTCATCAGCATCTAAATAAATGATGGAGGTTTCTATATTACTTGGCAAAGAATCTAATAGATTTGGAAAATTAGCGAGTTGCTCCCAAGTATTTCTAGCGTCAACGCAAATAGCTATCCGATCTTGTTTGGGTGCAAAATGCTCACCGCTTTGTTCTGCTAGCGCTGGCAGCAATCCGGCAGGAAGGTTATCAATACAATAATAGCCGGCATCCTCTAATACATGGAGGGCAGTACTTTTACCTGAGCCAGATCTGCCGCTGATGATAACTAGCTTCATGATTGTCTCATTCGATTAAATTTCTTGCGCATGTTTGAGCGCGATGTCATACATTTGTTGGCTGTTCGCAGAAGCTCTTATTTCGTCGCGAAATTCT
This sequence comes from Porticoccus sp., assembly GCA_047628915.1. Lineage (GTDB taxonomy): Bacteria > Pseudomonadota > Gammaproteobacteria > Pseudomonadales > CAWVSB01 > CAWVSB01. The sequence continues at coordinate 10,636 of JBLHWB010000030.1, forward strand.
GCTTTGCTAAATAGCCCAGCTATCTCGGCCAGTATTTTTAAATGCTGATCGTGCTCTTCTTCTGGCACCAGTAGTACAAATAATATATCCACCGGCTGCTGGTCAATTGCTTCGAAATCAACCGGGTTATCTAATTTGATCAATGCCCCTAGTGCTCGGCTGCAGTTTTTCATTCGGCAATGAGGAATAGCCATGCCTTCGCCGATAGCAGTGCTACCTAATTGTTCCCGTTCAATAATATTGCGAAATAATTCATCGGCATTAAGGGAGTTATTTTGCTCGGCAAGAAAATTTGCGGCGCTTTCAATGACTCGTTTCTTACTGCTGCCAGCGGCACCAAAGAGGGTGCGGGCTGGGCTTAATAGTACTTGCAATTGCATTATAAAAACTTTCCTAGCGGTCAGCGGCCAATCAGGCCTTGTTTCTTGTCTTGATTTTTTTCTTTGTATTTAATGAGCTGGCGATCGAGCTTGTCACTCATGGTGTCAATTGCTGAATACATATCTTCCGACTCAGATGAGGCGACTATATCGGCACCTGATACATGTATTTTTGCATCGGCTCGTTGTCTACTTTTTTCTACAGTAAGTGTCACATGGGTATTTGTTATGTGATCAAAATGGCGAGAAAGCTTTTCCAGTTTGGTTGATACATACTCGCGCAGCGCGGGAGTAACTTCGACATGGTGTCCGCTTATTTCGATTTGCATAGGCTTTTCCTCTTGTCAGTAATGAGTCTTATCGGTTGGCGTGGTGCCAATTACTACAGCTTACTACTTTGGTACTACTTAATTCGGTGTTGCTAAGTGTGTACAGCTAATAGAGTTGCTTGCGTTCATTAGATGCTGGAATATTCAAAGATTCTCGGTATTTAGCGACGGTGCGCCTTGCTACCTGAATACCTTGTCCCTCCAATAGTTTGGTAATTTTACTGTCACTTAGAGGTTTTCTAGCTTCTTCTTCCGACACCAACCTTTTTATAATAGCCCTAATTGCCGTCGAGGAACACTCTTCTCCCGCATCAGTGCTGACATGGCTGGAAAAGAAGTATTTAAGCTCATATACGCCGGCCGGAGTAAGCATGTACTTACGGTTGGTGACCCTAGATACCGTAGATTCATGCATCTCTATGGCTTCTGCAATACTGTGTAAAATGAGTGGCTTCATGGCTTCATCGCCATGTTCTAAAAAGGCTTGCTGGTTTTTAACAATTTCAGCCGAGACTTTGAGCAATGTGTCATTACGGCTTTGTATGCTTTTTATCAGCCAGCGAGCTTCTTGCAGATTGTTACGTAAGTAATTGTTTTGGGGGCTATTTTCTCTGGGCTTTATTAAAGCACTGTAATCGCTATTGATCTTGAGTTTGGGTGAGACATCGTTGTTTAGCTGCACAGTCCAGATGCCATCTACTTTTTTCACAATGACATCAGGAATAATGTATTCAGTTTCTTCTGTTGTTATCGTATCGCCGGGGCGTGGGTTGAGGCTGCGAATTAGATCTAAAGTTTCCTTCAGTTGATCTTCGCTAAGGCGTGTTTGCCTCATTAAGCCTTTCAAATCACGGTTGCCTAACAATAGCATATAGCGATTAATCAGTGTCTTGGCATCTTTTAGCCAAGGCGTATCGTCTGGTAGCTGGTTAAGTTGAATTAATAAACATTCACTAAGATTTTGGGCACCGACGCCTGCTGGCTCAAAGTGCTGAATTCGGTGTAGCACCGCCATAACTTCATCAAGCTCTATTTCAAGTTCGCCAGGCAGTCCGTCATGAATATCCTCCGGAGTTGCCCCCAGTAATCCAGATGCTTCGATTGAGTCAATGATCGAGATGGCAATAATTCGGTCGTTATCAGACATTGGCGTCAAATTTAACTGCCAGTGTAGTTGATCATGAAGTGAGTTGTTAAATTCAGCCTGTTCGGTTTGATAATCTTCGCCCGCATTAAAGCTCGTTGCCTGCATCGGTTCGTACAGGTCTTGCCATTGGCTATCTACTGGCAGCTCATCAGGCAGCGTCTCTTCCCAGCTTA
>JBLHWB010000031.1:0-12502 GCA_047628915.1 Porticoccus sp.
CGGAAGAAATTATCAATTTAGCCGATGCGGACTTTTTATTGCGCTTGCAAGAGCGGTTCGGTTATCGGTTGGGGAAATTACAACGAGTGGGCAAGCGCGCAAGTTACCCGCTTAAGTTAATAGAAGCATGCGAGCAAGTGCGCCGCGGTGTTGTGGTAATGGGTAATGCGGCCCACTTTTTACATCCGGTTGCCGGGCAAGGTTTTAATCTGGCACTGCGTGATATTAACGGATTATGTGACCTTGTTTGCAGGGCTAAAGGCGCTGGTAATGATGTAGGTAGCTTGAGTCTGCTAGAGCAATACAGAGAAAACCAAGCGTGGGACCAGCGTAAAACAACTGTATTTAGTGACAAGGTGGGCGAGGTATTTATGGCTGACCAAATGGTGTTTGCGGCGTTGAGAGATTTTGGTCTTAGCGCATTAGATGTGGTGCCGTCGCTGAAGTCTAAGTTTGTTAAAGAAACAGCGGGTTTGGTGGGAGCTCGGATTAAGTGGTAAATAATAAACAATATGATGTTGTTATTGTTGGCGCGGGCTTGTCAGGTAGTGCTCTGGCATGTGCTTTAGGTGAGAGTGGTTTGAAAATAGCGTTGCTTGAAGGCAGCAGCCTGCCGGCAGCAGCACCTTTAGCGGCTAGTAAAGTGGGTGAATTTGATCCTCGGGTTAGTGCCTTGACCGAAGCCTCAAGAGAGTTTTTACAGCAAATTGATGTATGGGACTCGATGCAGAGGATTGCTGTTAGTCCATACAGCCATATGACAGTGTGGGATGCTCAGGGTACCGGCGAAATAGAATTTGATGCCGGTGAGGTGCAGCAGCCACGGTTAGGGCATATTGTTGAAAACCGAATAACTAATTGGTGTTTGTTGCAGCGTCTTAGCGCGCTGCCAATTGATGTGTTTAGTCATACCAAAGTAAGTGACCTACTAGAAATAACGACAACAGATGTCGCTATTGGTGATGCGGCATATAGCTTGGTGCTAGAAGATGGCTCAACGATGCAGGCATCGTTGGTGGTGGCTGCCGATGGGGCCTTGTCGATTATTAGAACCTTAGCCGGGTTTGAAACCCGCGAATGGGATTACAATCACAAGGCTATTGTGGCTACAGTTGAATGCGAGGGGCATCATCAGCATACGGCTTGGCAGCGCTTTTTACCGCAGGGGCCGTTGGCGTTGCTGCCGCTAACCGACGCCGATAATGGCAAACACTATTGCTCTATAGTTTGGTCAGCTGAACTTAACTATGCAGATGAGCTGTCGGCGTTAACTGACGACGAGTTTCGCAGTGCATTAGGAAAAGCATTTGAGTATAGGCTTGGTGAAATTACTGCGGTCAGTAAGCGCTTTAGCTTCCCGTTGCGTCAGCGCCACGCGAAACAATATTTTAAACCTGGCTTAGTGTTAGTGGGTGACGCGGCACATAGTATTCACCCGCTAGCGGGGCAAGGTATTAATTTAGGCTTACAAGATGTGCAAGTGCTGGCTGAAGAAATTATCCGCGGGGCCAAGCGTGGTTTAGCGGTTGGCGATGAGACAATACTGCGCCGCTATCAGCGTCGCCGGATGGCGGATAACTTAGCCATGATGGCCGCAATGGATGGATTTAAGCGTTTATTTGAACGCCCCGAACTACCAGTGCGCTGGCTGCGCAACGCAGGGTTGCGCTGGCTGGGTAAAATTCCTGCTGTTAAAAATACGATTATCCGCCAAGCAATGGGTTTATAGTCGCCGATGAGGTTAGTGAAATACTAACAATTTTTGACTCTGCGCTTGTGTTTCACTCCACGGCTAGTAAAATCCGCCATTAAATAGACTGCCGTTTTTAATACTCTGAGCCAGGGGAACACCATGAGCCACACACCTACCGAATTAAAGTATGCCAGTTCGCACGAATGGGCTCGATTGGAAGAGGATGGCACGGTAACAGTTGGTATTAGTGACCATGCTCAGCAAGCTCTGGGTGATGTGGTATTTGTTGAAGCGCCAGATATTGGTGACGATCTTGATGCTGGCGGTGAGGCTGGGGTGGTAGAGTCAGTTAAAGCGGCATCGGATATTTACTCCCCTGTTAGCGGTGAAGTGATTGCCATTAATGAAGTGCTGGAAGATGCGCCGGAGACAATTAATGAAGACCCTTATGGTGAAGGTTGGATGTTTAGAGTTAAGCCTGCAGATGCGTCTGAGCTTGATGAGTTATTAGATGCCGAAGCCTACGAGGTGTCTTGCGAGGAGTAAAAACCTCTGTTCATTGTATACGGGCGTGACTGATTTTCAGCACGCCCGTTGTTATTTTTAGCCTGTTGGTGTTGTTATGGAATTAGCGGTTATTCGTTTAAAAGATAAATGTGATCGTCGCATTCGTGGCGGCCATTTGTGGGTTTACAGTAACGAGATTGATACCCAGGCAACGCCGCTTAAAAACTTTAGTGCCGGCGAGCAAGCCGTACTTGAGTCGTCTAATGGCAAAGTGGTTGGCGTGGTTTATCTAAATCCTAATTCGTTAATTTGTGGACGGCTAATAACCCGCGACTTAAAAGACTTTTTGGGTAAAGACCTGCTGGCAACAAGAATTCGGCAAGCCTTAGTAGTGCGTGAAAGGCTTTATGCCGACAGTAGTTATCGACTAATTTATGGCGAAAGCGACGATTTACCAGGCTTAGTTGTCGACCGCTTTAATGATGTGTTGGTGGTACAGATTGGCACGGTTGGTATGGAGCAGGTAAAAGAAGAAATAGTGGCGGCCTTGGTTGAAGTGCTGGCCCCATTGGCGGTTGTGCTAAAGAACGACTCCCACGCTAGAAGAGCGGAAGAGCTGCCTGAATATGTAGAGGTGGTTTATGGCGAGTTACCTGCCGCGGTCATGTTGACAGAAAACGACGCACGTTTTGAAGTGCCGGTGTTAGATGGGCAAAAAACAGGCTGGTTTTATGATCACCGTGAAAACCGTCAGCGCCTAAAGCGTTATTGCCAAGACGCTAGAGTGCTAGATGTATTTAGCTATGGCGGTAGTTGGGGAATACAGGCGGCAATAGCGGGTGCCAGCGAAGTCGTGTGCGTGGATAGCTCGCCATTGGCGTTGGAATACGTGGCTAAAAATGCGGCACACAATAACGTGACCGATAAAGTAATGACAATGAAAGGCCAAGCCAACGCTTGTATGCGTGATTTAATTGATGCCGGCGAAAAATTTGACGTGGTAATTATTGATCCACCTGCATTTATAAAAAAACGTAAAGATATAAAAGTAGGTGAGGCCGGTTATAAACAGCTTAATCAACTGGCCATGCGGCTGTTAAACGACAATGGTATTTTGGTATCGGCGTCTTGCTCTATGCATTTGGCTAAAGATCGCCTGAACGATATTTTGCGTGCTGCCAGTAGACAGGTTGAAAAACGCTGTCAGATATTAGAGCAAGGTGGGCAGGGGCCAGATCATCCGGTGCATCCGGCGATTGTTGAAACAGAATATTTGAAAGCCGTGTTTGCTAGGATTTACCGCTAAGGTTTGCTTAGCGTCTAAACGACAATATTGGCCAGCCATGGTCTAGTGCATGCTGGTGTAATATTGGGTCTGGATCTACCACGACGGGGTTGTCGACAATACTTAGTAGGGGCAAATCGTTGTGGGAGTCGCTATAAAAATAGCTGCCTTCTAAACTGTGTCCAGTTTCCTCAAGCCACTGTTGCAGACGCGTTACTTTGCCTTCTTTATAGCTGGCTACGCCGCTAGGTTTTCCGGTGTAGCGGTCGTTAATTATTTCGCCTTCTGAGGCGATTAATAAGTCGATGCCAAGGGATTCAACTATTGGCCCAGTGACAAAGCTATTGGTGGCAGTAATTACCATAATAGTGTCGCCGGCGGCGCGATGCTGTTCTAATATTGCATCAGCTTTGGCCAATTTAATGGGGTTAATTTTGTTGGTCATAAATTCTTTGTGTAAGTCATTTAGTTGCAGTGGGTTAAACTGCGCTAATGGCTCTAAGGCGAAGCACAGATAGGCGTAGATATCGAGCTGGCCTTGTTGGTAGTCGTCAAAAAACTTGTCGTTAGCGGTGCTAAAATGTTGGCCATCAACTAGCCCTTTTTCGACCACAAACTCACCCCAGGCGTGGTCGCTGTCGCCTGCTAGTAAAGTGTTGTCTAAATCAAACAGTGCTAAGGCCAAGGTGTTGCTCCTAAAAGAGGGTTTACTGATTTCTGTAGTGCGTAGAATACTGATGAGCAGCCGCTGATACAAATATCTGTGACTTAGCTGGCGATATCAAATTGTCGTCTACGTCATATTTGTGAAATAATGAAGCTATAGATTATGGTTTAAGGTGGAAATTTAACAGTGATAGACGCAGATGGATACCGGTCAAATGTGGGCATTATGGTTGCCGACAGTATGGGGCGACTGTTATGGGCTCGCCGTATTGGGCAAGACTCGTGGCAGTTTCCGCAGGGTGGGATAGACCGCGACGAGACGCCCGAAGATGCAATGTATAGAGAGCTACATGAAGAAATTGGCTTGCAGCCAGGGCTGGTAGAAATTGTTGCTAGTACTCAGGGTTGGCTGCACTATCGATTACCGCCGCATTTGGTTCGCAAAAATTCAGAGCCGGTCTGTATCGGGCAAAAGCAAAAATGGTATTTGCTGCAGATGCAGGGTAAAGACGCTGATGTTTGTTTTGACTGTGGCGACAAGGCAGAATTCGATCATTGGGAGTGGGTAAGTTATTGGTATCCGCTTACTCAAGTTATTGATTTTAAAAAAGATGTTTACCGCAAGGCGATGGCAGAGCTAGCGCCAGCGCATGCTAAGTTGATAAAAACGGCTAGGGAAGAAAGAGCTAAGGAAGAAAAAGTTAAGGAAGATTGGTAATTACTTATTATGCTTGAAGAACTACGAAAAATTGTCCAGGAAGTAAATGCTGCCAGTGATCTACAGGCGGCGCTGGACATTATTGTCAGTAGCGTCCGCAACGCCATGGGTACAGAGGTCTGCACTGTTTATCTTTACGATTCGAGTAAAGAGCAATATATTTTTCGCGCTAACGAAGGCTTAAATCAAGACTTAATAGGTAAAGTTGGTCTCGCTAAGGGCGAGGGTTTGGTGGGTAAAGTCGCTAAGCGTGAAGAAACTATCAACATTGACAATGCCGAGGAAAATTCTGCTTACCGCTATATGCCAGGCATTGGCGAAGAAAACTTTAAAGCGTTTATGGGTGTGCCAATTATTCATCGCCGCAAGGTGTTGGGCGTGTTGGTTGTGCAGCAGCAAGCCCCGCGCCGCTTTGATGAAAGTGAAGAATCGTTTTTAGTCACTATGTCAGCGCAGCTGGCAGCTTTGATTGCTCACGCCGACGCTAGTGGAGCAATGATTGCCAATGTTGATGGCGGTACGGCAATATTTCATGGCGTGGCGGGCAGTGAAGGCATTGCCATTGGTGAGGTGGTGGTGGTGGTGCCGCCGGCAGATTTAGATGCTGTGCCCAACAGAAAGTGTGAAGACCCTGACGTCGAAATAGAGTTTTTTAATCAAAGTTTAGCGGCAGTCAGGGCAGATATAAAAGATCTGTCAGAGAACTTAGCTACGCTACTGCCGCGTGAAGAGCATGCCTTGTTTGATGTGTATTTAGGTATGTTAGATGACAAAGCGCTGGGTGATGAAGTTACTGATTTGATTCGCGCAGGTGAATGGGCTCAGGGCGCTATTAGCCAAGTGATGCGTGCTCATGCCCGCGCCTTTGAAATGCTCGATGATGCTTATCTGCGTGAGCGCGCAGTAGATATTAAAGACTTGGGCCGCAGGGTGTTAGCGTATTTACAGGAATCAGGGGATCAAGCGCGTGAGTATCCAGAAAAAACAATCTTAATTGGCGAAGAGCTAACCGCGTCGGCATTGGCGGAAGTACCAGAAGAGCGCTTAGCTGGGTTAGTGTCGGTGCGAGGTTCGCGCAATAGTCACTTGGCGATAATGGCGAGAGCCTTGGGCGTTCCCACAGTGGTTGGGGCAGAAGATTTACCTTATATGCGCTTGGATCATCAGCAAGTTATTGTTGATGGCTCGGTCGGTGAAGTGATTTGCAATGCGGCAGAAGATTTACGCCAACATTATGAGCAGCTGCAGGCCGAAGATTTAGAAATCGCCGCTGGCTTAGAAGAGTTGAAAGATAAGCCATGTGAAAGTCTAGACGGGCATCGTCTGCCGTTGGTGGTAAACACCGGTTTAGTCAGTGAAGTGGCTCGTTCTTTGGATCGCGGTGCGGAAGGGGTTGGCCTATATCGCACCGAAATACCCTTTTTATTGCGTGACCGTTTTCCTAGTGAAGAAGAGCAGCGACAGATTTATCGTGAGCAGTTAGAAGCGTTTTATCCGAAGCCGGTGACAATGCGAACCTTAGATATTGGCGGCGATAAAGCACTGCCGTATTTTCCGATATCTGAAGAAAATCCGTTTTTAGGCTGGCGCGGTATTAGGGTGACCTTGGATCATCCAGAAATCTACTTGGCGCAGATTAGAGCGATGATGAAAGCCAACGCCGATTTCGGTAATTTGCGCATTATGCTGCCGATGATTAGTAATGTGATGGAGCTGGAGGAAGCCTTAGAGCTGCTTTATCGTGCTCATGAAGAATTACTTGAAGAAGGCTATAAGATGGAATTACCTCCAGTGGGGGTGATGATTGAAGTGCCAGCGGCGGTTTATCAGGCTAAAGAGTTAGCGCGGCGAGTAGACTTTTTGTCGGTGGGGAGTAACGATTTAACTCAATACCTACTGGCAGTTGATAGAAATAATCCGCGGGTAGCTGATCTTTATCACGCTTATCACCCTGCGGTGTTACGCGCCTTAAAAATCATTGTCGATAGTGGTCATGCTGAAGGTAAGCCAGTGTCTATTTGCGGCGAGTTAGCCGGTGACCCCGGCGCAGCGGTGCTGCTAATGGCAATGGGCTTTGATGTGTTGTCGATGAGTGCCTATAACTTACCGAAGGTAAAAGCGGTGATCAGGCAAATTACTAAGCAACAGGCGGTTGAGCTGCTCAATAGCGTGTTAGAACTTGAAGATAATCGCGATATTGAAGAAAGGGTTAATGAGACTTTGGCGGAGTTAGGTATGATCATACCGTCACGAGTCAAGTTTAACGGCTAGCGCTAAAGCGTAATGTGAAATTCAATATCGTGAATTATTTCTCCGGCAGCATTAAAACCTCTTTCTTTTAATAATATTTCTTGGCTAATTGATAGCACGGTGCTGGCGCGAGTACCGTATTGCGCAGACTGTATAAATCGCGGTGCAAGTAATCTTTCGGTTTCAATGTCGATAGCTGTATCAGGCAGGGCGATGTCTTGGGGTAGAGTTTTGTCGGCCAGTAAATTAATTAGGTCGTCGTTAGATTGTGCCCGTTTTAAGGCTTCAACCCCGCCCATAGTTTTTGGCCACGAGGTGTTTAAAAAAGCATTACTTAGCCCGTAATAACCAGCGGCCAACTTAGTAATCTGGTTTTGAATATTGCTGTAATAATAAAAATCAACGCCATCATCCAGCAGTAAGTTAAAGCCACTATATTGATCTCTATTGCGTTGTATCTCACTCAGGTAATCAAGGCAGCTAGTATTAGTGGCTAAAAAATCGGCGCATAGAGCGCCGCGTGAAACAGTTCCTTCTGCTGAATTTGGGTTGCGATAGTTAGTGATTGCCGCAAAGCGTCCATGCTTAGTGACACCTAGCCAGGTTCCGCCTGCTTGCAGGTCTCGTCCGGCAATAATAGCGGGTTGCAGTGGCCATGACCTGGCCGCTAATGCAGGGCGCAGATGAAATTCATCTCGGTTTGCGGCAAGCCATAAGCGCTGATTGCTAGCGGGCTGATAAGAAAAAAGTATTAAGCACATAAATAGTTTGGCGTGGTTAGCATCCTTAGTGATAATGGCTAGCTTAAATGAAAGGGCATACTAACATCAGATGATAATAATTTTTTACTTGGCCCTAGGTGCTGTTGCCGGTTTTATGGCGGGGTTGTTTGGTATTGGTGGTGGGCTAATTATAGTGCCAGCGCTGGTATACGCCTTTACGCTGCAAGGTCTTGCGCCTGAGGTGTTAACTCATATGGCGGTTGCCACCTCGCTGGCTACAATTGTGGTCACTTCTATTAGTTCAGTATTGGCTCATCATAATGCCAGGGCTATACAATGGAACATCTTTACCGTGATAGCTCCGGGGATATTACTGGGAGCATGGCTGGGCGCACAGATTGCAGGCCTACTCAGTGGCGCCACCTTACGTATTTTGCTGGGGCTGTTTATATTAATTATTGCGGCACAAATGGGGTCTGGTTTTAAAGCTAGCCCGCAGCGAGAGGTTCCGCAGGCGTTAGGCCTATCGTTTATTGGCTTATTTATCGGCGGTATATCCGCTTTGTTTGGTATTGGCGGTGGCTCGCTAACGGTGCCATTTTTAAGTTATTGCAATGTGAGGATTCAGTCTGCGGTAGCAACTTCTGCGGCGGTTGGTCTGCCAATTGCGGTCGCAGGGGCATTAGGTAGTATTTTTGCAGGGCTTGATAGTCCGTATTTGCCAGAACAAAGCATTGGTTATGTATACTGGCCAGCGTTTTTGGGGATTGTTGCGACAAGTGCGCTGATGGCTCCGGTCGGGGCTAGGCTTGCGCATAAGCTGCCCGCAGGAAAGTTAAAAAAATTGTTCGCGCTATTTTTAGTATTTATTGGTGTTGAGTTTATTATTCAGAGTTGGGGTTTATTATAGTGCTGTCTTATCCAGAAATTGATCCCGTGGCTTTGTCGTTGGGGCCTCTGCAAATACATTGGTATGGCTTGATGTATTTGTTTGGCTTAAGTGGCGCCTGGTGGCTTGCATCTCGGCGGGCGGTTTTGCCTTATACCCCAATTAACAAAAAACAAGTTGATGACCTTATTTTTTATGCCGCCTGTGGAATTATTTTAGGTGGGCGTGTTGGTTATGTCTTGTTTTATGGCTTTGACCGCTTTGTCGATGACCCGCTCTGGTTGTTCAAAGTATGGGAAGGCGGAATGTCATTTCATGGCGGTATGCTTGGCGTTATGGTGGCAATGTTTATATATGCTAAAAAAATCGGTGTTAAAGGCTTTGATTTATTGGACTTCATGACGCCTTTTGTGCCACTAGGGTTAGGCTTGGGGCGCATAGGCAACTTTATCGGACAAGAATTGTGGGGCCGTGAAACAACCTCAAGTTTTGGCATGATATTCCCTAATGACCCTAGCCAGTTAATGCGCCATCCGTCGCAGTTATATCAGGCAGCATTGGAAGGCTTGGTGCTATTTTTGATTTTGATTTTGTTCTCAATGAAGCCGCGGCCTCGCTATGCAGTGACGGGTGTATTCACCTTGTTTTATGGGCTGTTTAGGTTTTTAGTCGAATTTGTGCGCGAACCCGATGCGCATATTGGGTTTGATGCCTTGGGCTGGATGACGCGAGGGCAAGAGTTGTCGTTGCCGATGGTTGTGGTGGGAATAATTTTGTTAGTAATGGCTTATAAGCAGCCAGCGGCGGAGAAAAGCAAATGAAGCAGTATTTAGACTTAATGCGTCATGTAAAAGAAAATGGCACGGTTAAATCAGATCGAACCGGCACAGGCACCACCAGTGTGTTTGGTTATCAAATGCGGTTTGATTTGACGGCTGGATTTCCGATGCTGACCACTAAAAAATTGCATTTAAAGTCTATTGTGCATGAGTTGCTATGGTTTCTCGCCGGCGATACCAATATTGCCTATCTGCAAGAGAACGGGGTAAAAATTTGGGATGCATGGGCTGACGAAAATGGCGACTTGGGGCCTGTATATGGTTATCAGTGGCGCAGCTGGCCGCTTCCAAATGGCCAGCATTTCGATCAGATCAGCGCTTTAATTGAAGCCATTAAAACTAACCCTGATTCAAGAAGGCATATTGTTAGCGCTTGGAATATTGCCGATGTTAACGATATGGCGCTGCCGCCTTGTCATGCCATGTTTCAATTTTATGTCGCCGACGGCAAGCTTTCCTGTCAGTTGTATCAGCGCAGTGCCGATATCTTTCTAGGGGTGCCTTTTAATATTGCTTCATATGCTCTGTTGACGATGATGGTGGCGCAGGTGTGCGAGCTCGAGTTAGGGGAGTTTATTCATACCTTTGGTGATGCTCATTTGTATTTGAATCATATGAATCAAGTTGATTTACAGCTCCAACGTACCCCGTCAGACCTCCCGATGATTAAAATCAACCCTAAAGTAAAAAATATTTTCGACTTTAAATTTGAAGATTTTGAGTTGTTAAATTATACCCCTCAGGCACATATTGCTGGCAAGGTGGCAGTTTAATAATGCTGTCGCTAATTGTTGCTAGAGCCAGTAATGGGGTGATTGGGAAAAATAATCAATTGCCCTGGTATTTACCTGCGGATTTGAAATATTTTAAAGCGGTGACGATGGGCAAACCAATTGTTATGGGGCGAAAAACTTTTGAGTCTATTGGGCGGCCGCTGCCTGGACGGCAGAATATTGTTGTTACGCGCAATGCTGATTTTACCAGTAGTGGAATAACGGTGGTACATAGCGTTGAAGCTGCTATTGCAGCGGCAAACGACGTAGAAGAAATAATGCTTATTGGCGGCAGTGAACTTTATAAGCGTTCATTACCGCTGGTTGACAGAATATATTTGACAGAGATACATCAGGATTTTGATGGCGATGCGCACTTTCCACCATTAGATTCTCAATGGCGAGAGATAAGTCGTGAAGATCATGTTTCCGACGACGGTTTAGCGTATAGCTTTTGTATTTTTGAGCAGTAAGCTCAGTAAAACACCTTAGTATTGTTACCGTTAAAAATTCTTTGTTACCTAAGTTCACGGATAGGCGCTGATAAATCCAATTGTGGGCTAAAAATTTCTGCCAGCTAGCGCATATCAAGTAATTCGTGACCTATGTATTGATAATTGAAAATGGTTGTTATTAAATGGCTGTTCTGACATTGTTTCATTACGACCAATCAGAAGCTGAAGCCGCCAACAGAAAATAAGATACATGGCTCGCAGCAACGATAAAAATTTAAGCTTTCATTAACGATTCAAAGGAAACGCTATTCCCATGAATATGCACCGAATGAAGAAAGTCGCCATTACCAGTATTGTACTGGCGGGCGCAATTATGGGGCGTTCTGCAGTAGTTGAAGCAGACTCGCTAGATCAAATTTATAAAGTTGGCCAAGCGAAGACAGAAGCAGCTCAGTCTTCACAAAAACGCGTGGACAAACTTGCCGATGAGACTCGTGACCGTCTGCAGGACTATAAAACAGTTCTGAAGCAGGTAGAGGGCTTAAAGGTTTATAACGCTAGGCTGGATAAGCAGATCGATAATCAGTTGCTTCGTATAGGCGGAATAGAGGAATCTATTTCGCAAGTGACCGTGGTATCTCGTCAGATGCTACCGTTGGTGATACGGATGATTGATAGTCTTGAAGAGTTTGTTGGTTTAGATATCCCTTTCAAAAAGGAAGAGCGTGATGAGCGTATTTCCTTTTTGCGCGCTAACGTCGATCGCAGTGACTTAACGGTTGCTGAGAAATTTAGACAGGTGCTTGAAGCTTACAAGATTGAAGCCGAATATGGCCGTAAGATCGATACTTATGAAGACAGTGTAGAGATTAACGGTGTGCCAACTGAAGTTAATATTTTGCGAATTGGTCGAATTGGTCTTATGTATCAAACTACTGATGGCAATGTTTCTGGTGCTTACGATTCAGTCCTTCGTGATTTCACCGAGGTAGATAGCGGTTTGTATAAAGGTGCTATCTCTAAAGGTATTCGTATAGCGCTAAATCAAGCGACTAAAGACGTTATGACGCTACCAGTACAAGCTCCGGAGGTTGCGCAATAATGAAAACATTAAGCATGATGAGAAAATTAGTTGCTGTTGCCAGTATTTTAACTGTTAGTTCAGCAGCGGTAATGGGGCAAGAAGCAGTAGAGAAATCTAAAACATTAGATGACTTGCTGAAAAAAGTAGAAGCAGGGCGTTATTCTGAAGCTAAATCTAACTCTGCTCGTGAAACAAAATTTAAGGCTGCTAAATCTGAGCAAATCAAATTGTTGAATGATATGAAAGCTGAGCGTACGCGCTTAGAAAAATTATCTGTTCAAAAAGAAAAGCAGTTTGAAGTAAATGAAAAGCTTGTTGCTGATGCGCAGAAGCGCTTGAAAGAGCGTTTAGGTACATTGGCTGAGCTATTTGGTCACCTAACATCTGCTGCTGGTGACATGCGTTCTAATTTCGAAGTGTCACTAACAAGCGCTCAATATCCTGGTCGTGAAGAGTTCATTGACGGATTAGTTGAGAAAATGAGTGATTCTGACAAGCTACCGACAGTTGCAGAAATTGAACGTCTGTGGGGAATGCTACAGCGTGAAATGACTGAATCTGGTCGTATCGTGAATTTTGAAGCTGAAGTTATCGCACCCAATGGCGACGTAACTCAGGAAA
>JBLHWB010000032.1:0-12444 GCA_047628915.1 Porticoccus sp.
AGCTTACTGTCTTCCATCAAATTGATAGTTGTACGCAGACTAGACGTTAGAATACTGAGTTTTTTCTGCACTAATCGAAGAGAAGCTTTTAGGTCGGCATTTTCTTTATCAGCCGATAAATTTGCTGCGGCCCTATCACGCTCCGACACAGTAATTTGAATTTGTCCAGCTAATGTTTCGGCCCGAGAGTATAGTGATTCTTTAAGGTATTCCGCCGTTTCATCGTTATTGAAATTAAGTTTTATCAAGTTTGAGTTGTGGGTAGATATGGCTTGATTTGCAATATCAGAATAGTAATTAATCTCACTCAACTTTAACACTGACTCTTCTGTTAGCGTCTTGTACTTAAGTGAATCTTTACCCAAATTCTTAGTATGTTGATCAATATTTCGTCTAGCTCTGGGACCTAAAGGCAGCATCATTTTACGCAATTCTGCTACCGCTTCGTCTGTATTTAATTTAGCTTTCTGCTGTTTCACCACATTATCAGTCAAATCAGTAAAGTGATCGACCATATCCATCTGGCGCTGGGTTCGTCGCAAAAATAGCGATTCATCATCTCCAGACTCATTATCTATTTGTTCTTTCAAATAGGCTATATCAGCGATAGCTTTGTCAAGCTCAGCCCAATACTCTTCCATTTCCACTTGCAGGCGATGGCGTAAACCCACCTGCGCTGATGCCATCTTTTTAACGTCTACGTCGATCGTTTCTTGTTCTAGCCTAGTATTATCGCTAATAACAGCAATATTTTGATCAGCACTATCTGGAACGTCTACCTGAGCTGAAAGATAAACCGGTTGCAGAAAAAATAGATAACATAGGACGCATAAAGCACGTCGAGTAATACGACTTATTTCCATCAAATCACCTGCAGTAATAGAATTATTCATATAGTTTTTAAGATACCAATAAACGATTTCAAATACACTGACTAGTCAACGATAAGACCCCGCTGTTCGTCCAGTCCACTGTTTAAAGCTTCTATAGAATGAGCGCGTTTCACTGTATCCCAATTTTGCCGCAATAGTATCCATATTGAAATCTGTATTTTTCAAATAGTGATGGGCTAGTTCTAAACGTAAATCATTAAGAACATCTTTAAAACTCGTCTCTTCTTCATCAAGTCGGCGCTGCAAAGTACGGCCACTGATACCAAGCTGTTCGGCAATCGCAGAACTAGAAGGAGTTCTTTCGCTGATGGTTAAGCGCAGTAAGTTCTGTACCTTAGCCGTTATTGTTTGGTGCTGACTTAAACCAGACATAACCTGAGTGGCATGGTCTAACAGGGTTTTTAATAGCTGCTCGTTAGCTTGAGGCAACGCTACGTCTAACAATACTTCCCTTAATAAAATGCCGCTACCTGGTTGGTCAAATAATACCTCACAACCAAAAATATCTTCATAATCTTTCACCATTTTTTGGTCTTTCGGTGGGCTATGTTCAAACCACACGCTGGCTGGTGCTTCAAATTTTAAAAATATTTTGGAGTATGTCGCCCATGATGCCAACACATGTTCAACCTGATGACGCGTCACTAATGGGTTACTGAATTTACAATTCCAGCGCTGAAAAACAAAATCTCCTTTATTCTCAATTGTCGTCACGCCCATATCCCCCACTATCTTTTCATAGACAGGGATCATGCCTTGGGCTTCGCGCAAAGTAGCGCAATTTAAGGAAATATAGCCCAGTACACTGTAAGACGATGGCTCGACAAACTTTGCCGCGTGCAATCCAAAGCACCCATCATCACTTGCCTCAATCAATAAGATTAACAGCTGCTCCATCGCGTCAATTGCAATATGACCACTATTGTCATTTAACTCAGCCGCAGTGATACCAACTGCTGTAAGTAACGGCAAAAAATCAATGCCGCTAGCTTCTGCCGCTTTTAAATATTGGGCAATAGCAGGCACTGACGCCAAACCGCGATCTTGTGTGTAATTGTTTGAGATAACTGATTCCAAGTATTTGGCGCAAATTGTGATAATCGTGTCTTAATAGGACACTGCTATCATTTGTCGTTATATTAGAATAATACTCTCATACAGCCAAAAGCTGGGCAATTGAAACTCTACATTCCCGGTCCACTAATTACGGAATATTGGTCTATGATTTAAAATTCCGCGGTTTTTACCTAAATAGTGAAAGCTGCTTAACAAAAACAACTAATTAGGTGAAACTATGAAACGCTGGAATGACTGGGGCAACGAGAATAGCGAGTACATAACCGAGCTAACTGACGGTTTGAAAATGGTATTAGAAGCTCTATTGGGGCCATCAAAACCCCTGCCACAAGCTGTTTTGGCAGACATTATTAAACAAGTGCCTTCATCACGCCTGCCAGCGCATCCCCTAGTCAATCAAGATGAAGAAATTAGAGTACGTCATTCCCGCGGCCATAGCTTTCCAGACTGGTTAGCCATGCGTTACGGCCAAATAGGCCTGTTTCCCGATGGTGTTGCGCTACCTGAATCCGCCGACCAAGTGAAAGAGTTATTGCAGTACGCTAAAGAGCATGACGTTGTTGTGATTCCTTACGGCGGCGGTACCTCGGTTGTTGGTCATATAAACCCCGTAGCAGGAGATAAGCCGGTTCTTACCGTCGATATGGGGAAAATGGATCAGTTAATTGATTTTGATCCCCAAAGCCAGATTGCTACTTTTGGCGCTGGCGCACCCGGGCCGACAGTTGAAAACCAACTAAAAGAAAAAGGTTACACCCTAGGTCACTACCCACAATCATGGGAGCTTTCGACTGTTGGTGGCTGGATCGCTAGTCGCTCCAGTGGTCAACAATCACTGCGCTATGGCCGTATCGAACAAATGTTTGCCGGTGGTAGCATCGAAACCTTAGCGGGCACATTAGAAATACCCACTATTCCAGCATCGTCAGCTGGCCCATCAGTCAGTGAGATGATTTTAGGCTCTGAAGGTCGTATGGGCATTATCACCGAGGCCAAAGTAAGGGTGAAACCGCTGCCAGAACACGAGTCATTCCACGTAGTATTTTTCCCCTCATGGCAAAATGGCCTTGGCTGTGTCCAGCAACTAGCTCAGCGCGGCATTCAATTATCGATGCTGCGCTTAAGCAATGCATTAGAAACTACCAGCCTATTGATTATGGGCGGCCACCCACTTGAAGCGCTAGAAGAAATGCTTGCTAGCAATGACATTGGTGAAGGCAAAGTGATGATGACTTTTGGCCTGACTGGCAATAAAGACCAATGCGATGCAGCCAAAACCTTTACCCAAAAGTGCTACCAAGAATTCGGTGGTGTCGAGGGTGGCAGTGAACTAGGTGAGCGTTGGGAACACGGTCGATTTAGAGCGCCCTATTTGCGTGAGCCGTTAGGTAATGCAGGTTATGTAGTAGACACCATGGAAACCTGCATAGACTGGGGCAAGGTGGATAACGCTGTTGACAGTATTGAAAAAGCAATTGGTAGCGCCTTAGTAGACGAGAATGAGCCTGTGTATGTTTATACTCACCTATCCCACGTTTACAGCCAAGGCTCTAGTATCTACACCACTTATTTGTATCGCTGCTGCGATAGCCATGATGAAACGCATAAACGTTGGTTGAAACTCAAAACCGCTGGCGCCAATCAAATTGTGGCCCTAGGAGGCACTATTAGCCATCAACACGGTGTCGGGGCAGACCACAGAGACTATTTGCTTGCGGAGAAAGGTGAGCTAGGTATCGATGCGATTCGTAGCGTATGCGAAACCTTTGACCCTCAGCAACTGATGAATCCAGGCAAACTTTTACCCGATGCCCGTCAATAAGTTAATGATCGACTAACAGTGATGACCCCTAGCAATGACTGATTCAAATACTGGTTTTACCGACAAACAAGAATTACTACAGAAGATACGTAGCGGCCAGTCACTTGACTGGGACGTAATTATTGTTGGCGGCGGCATCACCGGCGCGGGTGTTTTACGTGAATGTGTACGTAGGGGTTACAAAGTTTTATTGTTAGAACAACAAGATTTTTCCTGGGGGACATCTAGTCGTTCGTCAAAAATGATCCATGGTGGGCTGCGCTATCTAGCTCAAGGTGACCTTAAACTGACTAAGCAATCGTTGCTAGAACGCGAGCGGCTTATTGCTGAAGCCCCTGGTTTAATCGAACGCATGGGTTACTATTTTGTGTTGCGGAAAGGAGTTTTCCCTGGTCGCTTTGTTTTCTCAATGCTACTCAAGTTCTACGACTTTATCGCTGGTTACAAAAATAATCGCTACGTCAGCAATCAGCAGTTAACAGAAGAATTCCCCGGCATTGAGAGTCATAGTCTACATGGTGCCTGTTATTACACCGATGCCGTTACCGATGATGCGCGTTTGGTATTACGACTGCTGCAGGAAAGTATTGCCAAAGGTGGTAATGCTATTAGCTACACTAAAGTTAACGAGCTAGTGATTAACGACGGGCACGTCAGTGGTGTAAAGATACAAGATACAACAAGTGATGAATGCTTCGAGCTTAATGCCCCTGTTGTCATTAATGCTACTGGCGCTTGGGCAGACAAACTCAGAAATCAATTGAACCCTGAAAAACGAGTACGCCCACTGCGCGGTAGTCATTTAGTTTTACCTAAAGCAAAGTTACCTGTAGCAGATGCGATCGCCCTATTTCACCCAGTGGATAAACGTGGCGTATTTATATTTCCTTGGGAAGGCTGCACTGTCATTGGCACAACCGATGTTGACCATAGCGACGACCTAGATATTGAGGCCAGCATTACTGCGCAAGAAAT
The DNA here is from genome assembly GCA_047628915.1 of Porticoccus sp. Lineage (GTDB taxonomy): Bacteria > Pseudomonadota > Gammaproteobacteria > Pseudomonadales > CAWVSB01 > CAWVSB01. The sequence goes on from JBLHWB010000032.1 coordinate 4,768, forward strand.
AAATTACTTACTTGAAGTTATTAAGGTGAGCTTTCCACACAGCAAAATAGCTAGCACCGATGCTATTTCGACATGGGCAGGTGTGCGTCCAGTTATAGGCTCTGAAAATGCTAAAGACCCGAGCAAAGAACGGCGTGATCATGCGGTCTGGGATGACAGCGGTTTAGTGACTGTTAGCGGCGGTAAATTAACCACCTTCAGAATAATCGCGTTAGATGCCTTAGCTGCTGCTGACAACAAATTACCAAACTCTGTACCCAGTGATAATGACAGAGTTTTTGATCAACTTGATAACAATATTGCGCTGCCGTCTACAATAGATAACACTAGGGTAAAACGCTTGCTGGGGCGCTACGGTAACCTTTGTCGCGAAGTGTTTTCTGACGGTAATGATACTGAGCACCAAACTCTATCAACTAGCGAATACTCCTTAGCTGAGTGCCGCTGGGCAATTAAATGTGAAGCGGTAATCCACTTAGACGACCTAATGCTAAGACGGACACGCTTAGGCAGTGTGTTAGCAAATGCAGGTGAAGAATTATTTGCGCAGCTACAACCATTATTCGAGCAAGAACTAGGCTGGGACCAACCGAAATGGGACGACGAATTGGCGCGCTACATTGCTATTTGGCGCAGCTATTACAGCATCCCAAAGGGGTAAGTAATGACCCATAACACTGACTACTTTTTAACTATTGATAACGGTACTCAGAGCATACGGGCTTTGGTATTTGATCAACACGGCACCTTAGTTGCCAAAACGAAAATTGATATAGAACCCTATTTATCTCCTCAGCCAAACCGAGCAGAACAAGACGCCAACTATTTTTGGGACTCGCTCTGCCAAGCTTGCCAGCAGCTCTGGCCGCTACTCCCCTTTGACAAAAGTCTAATTAAAGCTGTATCTATAACAACTCAGCGAGCGACAATGGTGGCTGTTGATAAATCTGGTGAGCCGTTGCGCCCTGCCTTTATATGGCTAGACCAACGTCAAGCAAGCGGGCAGCCTAAACTTAATATTGTCGAGTCATTAGCGACCAAAATTGTTGGTGCGAAAACGCTATTACAGGATTTTTATCGCCAATCAAAATCTAATTGGATGGCTGAACACCAACCAGACTTATGGAATAAAGTAGATAAATTTTTATTACTATCAGGCTTTCATACCTTCAAAATGACTGGTAATTTTAACGACGCTATCAGTAGCCAAGTTGGTTATATTCCTTTTGATTTCAAGCAACTACAGTGGGCAAAGCCCGATGATATGAAATGGCGCTTAGTGCCAACAATCAAGCCATCAATGCTACCGACACTGTTTCCTGCGGGTCACGAGCTAGGTCGTATTACCAAGCAAGCCGCACTGCAAACTGGTATTCCAGAGGGTTTGCCGCTAATCTCTTCTGGCTCAGACAAAGGCTGCGAGGTAATTGGCTCTGGGTGTATTAACGAGTCAATTGGCAGCCTCAGTTACGGCACCACAGCCACCTTTAATATCACCACCAAAAAATATTTGGAGCCGATTGCGTTTCACCCAGCTTATCCTGGTGTTATCCCTAATACATACAACCCAGAGATGATTATTAAACGCGGCTATTGGATGGTTAGCTGGTTTAAAAAAGAATTCGGTTTACAAGAAGAAACACTTGCCAAAAAACAAGGGATTGCTACCGAAGAATTATTCGACGACTTATTAAAAGCGGTACCCCCCGGGTCGATGGGATTAACACTACAGCCATTCTGGTCATCAGACACTAGCGGCAAAGCACCAGAAGCAAAAGGCGCGATTATTGGTTTTGGTGATGTACACACGAGGGCCCATGTTTACCGAGCAATTATTGAAGGCTTAACCTATGCCCTGCGCGAAGGTAAAGAGGTATTGGAAAAACGTGCTAAGACTAAAATCACTCAGTTGAAAGTGTCCGGTGGAGGATCACAAAGTGATGAAGTTATGCAAATAACCGCTGATATTTTTGGGATGCGAGTAGAACGGCCTCATACATTCGAAACCTCTGGCTTAGGGGCGGCTATAGCCTGTGCTGTCGGCACAAATTGTTATGCTAGCTTTGAAGAGGCTGTTAGCCAAATGACACATACTGGTGATAGTTTCGAGCCCAATGAGAAGAACCGCGCAATGTATAATCAGCTTTACTCAGATGTGTACAAAAAAATGTATAAGGGCCTACGGCCTAGCTACAAAATGATTAGGAAGATAACCAATTACCCAAATTAGTCTGAATTGTTAAAAGATCCTCATTACAAATCAGCAAGTAAGAACACCTAACTACGCTTTAACTTTACACTGTTGACTGGTTAATCTGTATTCACTAAGCCATGTCGTTAGGAAACCCTTATTGTTAGTTAGAACGCGCAGTGAAACAGAGTTTTATATTATTGTTGCGGGCCTTACGGTTGGTGTGGCAGCTGCGATTTTTTGTACTCTCCAATTAATTAATCAGCAATATCAATACGCTTTTGCTATCGCACTTCATTCCTGCACTCAAATCGGTCTAGCACTGTATGTTTTAAAAACATCTAAAACAGCAATTGCAGGCGGCCTACTATCACTTCATATGGTCGTAGGCACGACCACTATGGTTTATCAAATGGGCCCTGAATTAGTCTATTGGGCCTACCCTGGTTTTGCATCAATATACCTTATGACAACGCCTCGGTTAGCACTTGCGCTAACCCTAACTGGGTATCTAATCCTGGGATTACTGTTGTGGGACAATATCCCAACGCTGGAGTTTACCCGTATTATGCTATCGCTGGGTATAACCTTAGTTATAGGGGCCGTAGTTTTAGAAAGGAAGCGCAGAAATACATTGCAGCTAACAACTCTCGCACATATTGATGCCCTTACATCGGTGGGTAATAGACGAGCGCTAGATAATAAATTAGCCGAAGTGATCGATAACCGTGACGAAAATACTGATTTTTGTATCATGCTTATAGATTTAGACCATTTCAAAAACATTAATGACAAATATGGTCATCCAGAAGGCGATGAAGTACTGAAAAAATTAACCGCGCTGTTGGCAAAGTTACTGGGCGACAGCAACCAACTTTATCGATATGGCGGCGAAGAATTCGTTGCATTAACCAACAGTGACCTAGATTTATCGATTCATATCGCTGAAAAAATTCGTGCCACTGTATCCATCACATCCTTTAATAATAAAATGATAAAAATTTCTATTGGCTTAACGACCCTAAGAGATAACGACACACCAATGAGCGTCATAGAAAGAGCCGACAGGGCTTTATTGACGGCTAAAACCCGTGGACGCGACCAAGTTTATGTTAGCAATACATAAGCGAGAGCTATAACTCATTTCTACATTTAGCTATAATTATTGTCTATATTCAGCCCACCCTAAGGCATACAGATGACATCAATTGGCACTCCCTTCTCTAAAACTGCTACTAAAGTTCTGTTACTTGGCTCCGGTGAACTAGGCAAAGAAGTAGCGATAGAACTACAGCGTTTAGGGGTGGACGTTATCGCTGCTGATCGATATGAAAATGCACCCGCTATGCAAGTCGCTGACCGCTCTTATACTCTTTCAATGCTGGACGGTGAAAAGTTAAGAGCCCTAGTAGAAAAAGAACAACCTGATTTAATTGTGCCCGAAATAGAAGCTATCGCTACAGACGTGCTAGTAGAGCTCGAACAGGAAGGCTTTACCGTGATCCCTTCAGCCAAAGCAGCTCAACTAACGATGAATCGAGAAGGCATTCGGAGTTTGGCGGCCAATGACTTAGGCCTTGCAACTTCAGCGTTTGAATTTGCTGTTACCGAAAAGGAGTTTATTGCTGCCGTTGCCCGCATTGGCATCCCCTGTGTGGTCAAACCTATTATGAGCTCGTCTGGTAAAGGCCAAAGCCTTATTCGCAGTGCAGCGGATATCAACGCTGCTTGGCACTATGCTCAAGAAGGCGGCCGTGCCGGCGCGGGCAAAGTGATTATTGAAGGCTTTGTAGAATTCGATTATGAAATAACTTTGCTCACGATAAGACATAGCGACGGCAATGGTAATTCAATGACTAGTTTTTGCCAGCCAATTGGTCATCGCCAAGTCGATGGCGATTATCAGGAATCATGGCAACCACAAGCAATGACTAAAGTAGCTTGGGAAGCGGCTAAAACTATGGCTGATAAAGTAACCATTGCCTTAGGCGGCTGGGGGTTATTTGGAGTAGAGCTATTTATCAAAGGCGATGAAGTTTTATTCAGTGAAGTATCACCCCGCCCTCACGACACCGGCATGGTGACACTCATCTCCCAGGACTTATCAGAATTTGCCCTGCATGCTAGGGCAATACTTGGCTTACCAATACCAAATATCACACTGCATGGCCCATCGGCCTCTAGCGTAATTTTAGTAAGCGGTGAATCAACCCAAGTAAGCTTTAGCAATTTAAGCCAAGCATTGTCAGCGACCGACACTCAATTAAAATTATTTGGTAAACCAGAAGTTGCCGGCAAACGGCGTATGGGGGTAGCCTTGGCAAGAGGCGAAGACGTCGATACTGCAAGAGCTAAAGCAAACTATGCAGCATCGAGCGTCAAAGTAACGCTTTAGTATTTTACTCCCAAAGTGTCAGTATTTTATACTTGGGTACAGCTAATACGCTGACCGTTAATTTCAACTAATGGCGGCTTGCCTCCTTTCATAAATATCGATTCACTACTACTTTGGTAATGCTCACCTGAAGCACTAACCACCTTAGCCAGTATGTGTTGATTATGTATTGCCAAGTCAGTTTTAACCAATAAGCCTGGATAAATAGCTAGAGAATAATTATCTTCCCCACAAGACATCTTCAATTGCATTGGAATCGGTGCTTCAAGTTGAACTGCCTTAACTAATATATCGAAGCCAATACTTGCGTCATTTAATGTGTATTTATGATTTTGATCAGTTACGCCAACTAATTTACCCGCGCCATCGGTAATCCGAGTATGCAAGGCATAAGACATTTTGGATTTAATTACTGAGGCGTCAAAAGCAATAGAATAGTCAACTGGCAAGGCACTAGTAGTAAATGAAGTTGAACCAATCACGGTGGCGGCAACATCCATTTTGCTGATATCCGATAAAGTGACAGTAACCTGGTAACCAGCCGCGCCAGCTGGGGCAATAGCTTGTTTCGGGTAAACAACGCCCGTTACCAACTGATAATTATCTGCCACCATTGCAACTTCTTGTTTAGGAGCTTCGACGGAGATTGTTTCTGCACTTTTACTACAGCCAGTCAGCAGTAAAACTAATGCGACTAAGGTAGTTATCACAATACTAAAACGTTTCATTTGCTAACCCTAACAGTTGTGGACTATTTAATTGAAGGTGCTGCTTTATAAATTAACTCACCGCCATCACCTTCTAAATACAGCATATCGTTTTCTATCCGGGCGCTACGTACGTCTTGCAGCGCTGTCAACATACGGCTTTCTTGTTCCATTAACGCGTCTAGGCACATCTTCCTAGTAACAGCACCTTCAGCTAGGCTGATATTGCTGCCATCAACTGTGTAGCGAGAGGACAGACTATTACAGCTGGCATTGCCAGACAGCGTACCATCTGCCTTAAAGCGTAAACTGGCCGCACTAAAATCAACCACCGCGCGGTCTTTAATCATCTCTATACGCCAGTTACCAACTAATTGGTCTTGAAATATTTTTGCTGATTGCATACTACAGGCCGCCAAAAAACTGAAAATTACTACGGCTAATATTTTAGAAAATCTCATCGTTAACCACTCGTTTAAAAAATTAAATTAACTGTTAATGACTTATAACACACCGTTAAAAGCAAACCTGTCAACCAGCCAATACACTATATTATTTTTCTATAAATATAAAAAAGGCTAGCAAATTGCTAGCCTTTTGTAGTGCGTCAATGGGTATTATTTCGGTGGGTATTGAGCCAATAATTTTCCTATCACTTCGGCCATCACCTGTTCACGTTCCTCAACGCTCGAAGCCTCATCTAAATGTTTACCGGCGGTGCCGCGCCACACTAATTTATTAGTTGTAGGATCGATAACATCAATGATCAATGTACCTTGAACATACTCTGTTATAACTGCTTCTTGAATCGGTGGCATTGCCATCCTTGAGTCATAATAAACATAGTTTCTACCAGGGCCATAAGCGCCATAAGACCTATAACCAGGGTAATAACCGCCGTAAGAATTATATGTTTTTATATCGGTTTTTTCTTGTGTCGTTATATTGTAGTTAACATGAAAATCAGCTGAGTCTTTAGCGACTTTAGTGAAGTTTTTAGCCTCTAGATCAGCATTAACAAACGCTTTAACTTTGCCGTCAATAATATCGCTACTTTTTCCATTCTCTTCAGTTACCTCAGCATGCAGCCAGGCGTAAGTTTTAAAGCCGGAAAAGTCTATAGCCGCATGATTAGTCGATACGGTAAGCGATGACGATGAACATGCACCTAGCGCCAACGCGGTGATAAGAGCAAAAAATATTTTAGTGGTTCTAGCAAACTGCATGTGAAAATCCTTAGCGAGTCTTGATTAAGTAAACGAAAAGTTTAGTTGTAAACCATAGATGCGTCAACAACCTACTATTTTATCTATAAACCCCGCTGCCATTCCTGACGCAGGGGTATTCTATTGGGGTCATTAATAGCCATATCTACCTGACTAAGCAGCCTATCTTTGTCTTTATTCAGCACGCCCTTTAACACTAAATAGTTAGACGCATGGTCGCTACGAAAAATAGTTTGTTCTAATTCAAGTGTTGATAGCAAAATATTCATCTCACTAAACAATTCGTTTTGAGACAGCGGCAAGAAACCCTCACCAAAAGCGTCGACAAATCGCTGCTCTCCCGTAGGAAACGAGACTACTAATGTTGAAAGATACTCAGGCTGGGCTTCATTCATTAATTTTGCTGAATTAACCGCATGCTGTTCACTATAAAAACTGCCGCCTAAGCCATTCAAAATCATTACCGACGACTTCATTCCAGCCAGTTTAATTTTGGTTAGTGCATTGAGAGAGGTTTGAAAGGTCTCTCCTTTGTTGATTTTCTCAAGCATTAAGTCGTCGCCACTTTCACAACCAATATACATAAGCGTTAAGCCATAACTGGCTAGCTCGGTTAACTCTTCTACGCTTTTATTTTTTAAATTACGTGGCAAGCAATATGATGATACCCGCTGCACACTGGGTAAATACTTTCTAATTAATTGTAAAATACCAAGTAGCCGCCTCGAAGATAGCGTCATAGCATCACCGTCAGCCAAAAACACTTTTCTTATAGCAACACCAGCACTGGCTACTTTTTTAAGTTCTAACTCAATATCTTCTAATAGTTTAAAATTGAACTGTTTTTCCGGCGCCTGATACATCTCACAGAAACTACAGTTATTCCAAGAACAACCATTGCTCACCTGCAAAATTAGTGACCGCCCTTCGCTGGGTGGTCTAAATACAGGCTCTATATAATCAAGCATTTTATTAATAGCTCACAAATTATTTATTGATAGTTCAAAAATATTGGCGACGACCAAGCCCGCTCTTCAGTCGGCGACAAACAATCATCGTCAAAGGTCATATTAGGGTTAGCGTCAGAACAGGAGTTCACTTTTATACACTGACCACTGTCGTCGTATTCACAACGCAGTGGGTCAGCATTAACGGCCA
>JBLHWB010000033.1:0-12420 GCA_047628915.1 Porticoccus sp.
GAACTTTGTTGTGCGGAACAAATGGAAGTTTAATAACTTCATGATATTAAATTTTTTTATAATAAAAACTAAACAGTAACTTAAGTGATATTTATTATTGTGGGCTCACTAGTCATGATGTTGAAATGCTAAATTATCGTTAAAGGAATAACATGTATCACCTTCTTCTTATCACTCTGATCGCTGGACTTTTAGCTGCTTGTTCATCGACATTTAGCAATAATGACAAAACCAAAACGGATACGAATCTTCATAGCAGTGATGATAAATTACGTTCAGCAGAGTCGTATTATAAGAACAATCAGCCAGAGAAAGCATTAACACTCTATCAGCAAGCAGCAAATGACGGTAATGCTAGAGCTCAGGGTGAATTGGGGTTGATTTATGTCCTAGGTGCTTTAGGGGTTAAATAAGATAATGTTCTTGCATTCCATTGGTATAATAAAGCCGCGAAACAAAATGACCCTCAATCCTTCGTTAATTTGGCTTCTTTTTATCGTGAAGGTGAATTTGTAGAAAAAGATCTTGATAAAGCGATTTTCTATTATCAAAAAGCACTTAATCAAAAGTTTGCCATGGCAAATTGCGAGTTAGGGTACCTGTATCTAGATGAACCAAGTTATCAAGATTTACACAAAGCAGAGGCTAACTTCCTTATGGGGGCGGAGTCAGAACAAGTACCTTGTTATTTGGGGCTAGCTTATCTTTATGACTTTGAACAAAATGATCAACAGCAAGCTTTTAGATGGTACAAATTGGCGGCTGATAGTGATTCAGCAATTGCGCAGTATAACCTTGCTCTCATGTATATTAATGGGGCTGGAGCTGACAAAAACATCCAACTTGGGCATGAATATTTAGCTATTGCTGTAGAGCATAATTATCCTTTTGCTGTTGGTTATCTTGCTAAAACATATGATTTTGGCTGGAATGTTGGTGAGGATAAATTAGCTGCTGTAGAGCTTTATCATAAAGCCGCAGAGCTTGGTGACGCAGACTCGCAAGTTAATTTGGGTATGTTTTATGAAAATGGTGAGTATGTTTCCCTAAGCATTCAAACAGCTTTGCAACTCTATAAGATGGCTGCCGATCAAGGTAATGCGCTCGCGTTAAATAATATTGCAGTACTCTATTTAAACGGTGAAAAAGTAGAGAAAGATTTATCAACTGCGGTACCGCTTTTTTATAAAGCAGCTTCATTAGGTAATCCAAATGCACTCACAAACTTAGGTGTAATGTATCGTTTCGGCAATGGTGTGCAACAAGATGATAAACAATCATTTTCTTACCTTAAGCAAGCTGCAGATTTAGGCTTTAAAGCCGCTTATAAGCATCTGGGTATTAGTTATCATTTAGGTAAAGGGACTGAGAAGAATGATAAGTTAGCGCTATCATATCTATTGGATTCAGTTAACCATAGTGCTAACTCAGCTTATTATAGTGGGGTTATTTATTCGCAAAGTTCCGAGGTTACTCAGGATTTTGACAAAGCCGTTACTTACTTTGAAAAAGCATATGAGCTAGGGCGTCAACAGACTGGTTCGAATATTGGTTGGATATATGAAACTGCAAGTCCAGAACATCATAATATTCAAAAGGCCATTAACTGGTATCAGCAAAGTCTTTCAAGTTCTTATTCATGTATTAGGCTAGCCAAGTTATATCTAAAAGGTGAGGGTGTAGCCAAAGACCTCGATAAGGGGTTTGAGCTTTACCGTGAATATGCACGAATAGAAAAGGCCGATGCAGATGCGCTTATTGGTAATCTATACTTTTTCGGCGATGTAGTTGAACAAGATTATCAAAAAGCTAAGTTGCACTTTGAAAGGGCAATCGCCAATAAGCAGCTCACTGCTGCTAATAACCTGGGCGAAATGTATCGCTTAGGAACGGGTGTGCCACAAGATATACACAAAGCAATTTCACTCTATGAAGCCTCTATAGACTGGGGTGGAATAATTGCCATGGTGAATCTTAGTGAAATTTATTTGAATGGCGAAGGGGTAGCGGTTAACGAAAAGCTCGGTTTGAGTTGGTTAACTAAAGCCGCAGAGCTTGGACAGAACGATGCTCAATATGCTTTGGGAAAGCGATTGATTGGCAACCAAGATCAAGTTAATGGTGATAAATGGATAAAGCAAAGTGCTGAATTAGGTAATGAAAAAGCGCTTAAATATCTCAACCGAAGTCTTTAATGTTTTCCAATAGCAAATCATCGGCTATCACGATTTCGAAGTAGCCGATTTGTGGTTTTTTAGCTAGCCGACTTATGTAAGGTGGTATTTCTGCCGCCAGCGAAACCGCATAACGCACACAACACAGCTGCAATAGCACATAACCATAATGGCACATCCCAATTGCCTGTTGCAGTGTGCAGCGCGCCTGCCACCATGGGACCAACTGCCGCCAGTAAATAACCGACACTTTGCGACATACCAGAAAGTGACGCAGCTTGATGCGGGTCATCGGTGCGTAAACTAATAAACGACAGCCCCAAAATAAAACACGCTCCAGAGCAAAAGCCCAACATTAGCGTCCATACAAAGGCAAAGTGAGGCATATACAGCAGTCCAAGTGCGCTGCCGGCGCTCAGTAGTGCCAGAATAAAGCTCAGTGCGCTTTGATCTTTTAACTTCGCCAGCAGTGGTATTAATACTAAGCCAGGTAGTGCGGTCGCTATTTGAAAAGCGCCATGATACGCCCCCGCTTCAACGGCCGAGTGGCCGGTATCGGTCAATATGCTTGGCAACCAAGTAATAATTATATAATTTAAAAAAGAGTTTAAGCCTAATAACAAACTAATTTGCCAAGCTAATAGGTAACGCCATACACTTTTTGACGGTGCCGATTGATGTGCGCAATAGGTCGGTTTAGTGTGTTTGCCCAGTTGTGCTGCCCACACAATTAAGCTGGCAATAGTGATGATGGCTGCCGAGCCAAGTGCCAGTTGCCAGCCTAAACTATTGAGTTGACTAAGCGGAAATACCAACGCTGAAAAACCACCGGATGTTACCCCCATCGTCAGTACGTAGGCTGAGGTCATAAGTGCCACTTTAGTGGCAAAATCACGTTTAATGATGCTTGGTAATAATACGTTAGCAATCGCAATGCCTACGCCAATAACGGCGGTACCAATGAGTAACATGGTTGATGAGTCGATAAACCGAGCAGCAATGCCTAACAATATCAGTATTAACGCGGCAAACAAGGCATGCTCTAAGCCTTGTTTTCGAGCAAAAAAAGCCGCCATCGGTGAAACAATTGCAAAGGCAATTAACGGCAGGGTGGTTAAAAATCCAGCTTGGGATCCGCTTAGGCCAAAGTGACTAATAATTTGCTCTAGCACTGGTGCAATACCGGTGAAGGGCGCGCGTAAATTAGCCGCAATAAGCAAAATACCTATCACCAGCAACATGCTTGAGAAGCGAGATTGCGGTTTTTGAGTTAACGTAAGTGCCGTCATAAGGTGCTTTTGTTTTTATAGCAAAATAATGGCCGCTAGTATAAAGATTTTGCGGGCGATATAATTTAAAAATAGTGACATTAAATAACTAAAAACTGACAAAACTATGTTTGAAACCATTGGCTGGGATGAAATCAAAAATTTTGAATATATGGACCAACCCATTATAGCCAAAATAGAGCAGGCTTGTGCTAGCCATGAAATTCCTTTACACACTCATCCCAAAGGGCAGCTAATTTTAGCTTTGAATGGTTATGTCACCTGTGAGGTATCGGCAAAAATGTGGATGGTGCCAACCCATAGTGCTATTTAGATCCCGGCAAATAAAGTTCATAGTAACCGCGCGTCAGATAACGCTGAGTTATGCCACCTATTTATTGATGGCAATATGCCTGGTATGCCGCAAAATACCTGCACCTTGGCGATTACGCCCTTAGTTAAAGAGCTGATGTTTGCGCTTGCTGGGAGCAATCAGCACTACGGTTCACACAGCAAAACCGCCCGGCTTGGGCAGGTATTATTTGAGCAACTTACTGAGATGCCGATCCAGCATTTAGATTTTGTACTCTCTAAAAATAGGGTCATTCAAGCGATGAGCCAACAATTGATAAGTCAGCCTGGCGATAGAAAAACACTGCCGCAATGGGCCGAACAATTTGCATTAACAGAGCGCACATTGGCGCGACTTATTACAAAAGAAACCGGGATGACATTTGGGAAATGGCGAACGCAGCTGCATATTATTACTTCGCTGCAAGCGCTCTCAGACAACCAAAGTGTGCAACAGGTTTCTGAGTTATTAGGCTATGAGTCGGTAAGTGCGTTTATTACCATGCCTAAAAAAGTCATGAAAACAGCACCGATGAAATATATGAACGGGTTAAATGCTTACTAATGATACTCACCCAAGCTCGGGATAATGATAACGTTATCTCTAATCTTGCAAGGACGGGATCCGCTAAGTCATTTTTTGTTGGGCTCGTTTATTGCGGGCGTTGCTTGCTGAGGCAATATTTCGGGACATATTTACGATTCTTTATACCACAACGCCCCTTTTGCTAAGGTTATCTATTTGTGATTATTAAGTTGCTATAAGTTTCATGAGTAACATTCTTTGTGATCTAGGCACCACTTTAGTCATTTAGAATTATCTGATAGCGATAGTCATATATTGTTTATCATTGAGTTGGGTGTTTTGTATATCAATAATACTGGCTGAAGGAACCTTGTAAGCCACACTCGGTAGTCACTGTTTCATTTTTTTTGTTGGAGATATCATCGTGAAAGAGGTTGCATTCCGTTGGGTAGATAAGTATCTGATCAACGTAAAACTACAGGAAAATTTTCTTATTCTTTTCTTCACTGCATTGTTTGCTATTGTGGTTATTGGCGTGAGTTTGACTGACGCCGCATCTTCGCAGCGTACTGTGGAGGCGCAGAAACAAGTCGATGTGATTGCCAAATTGGCATCTTCTACTCAATTATCCGCAGCCAAATTGGCGCCATTACTGCAACATTCGGCGATTAAAATTGACCGTAATACTGATATTTCAGCTCAGGTGTCAGGTCAGGATTATTCACTCAGTTATATTGATGACACTAGTTTTCTGACTGGGTTAGACCTGTGGCACATCATTGCCATTAGCTTGAGTTTATTGTTGATGTTTGTCTGCTCCCACTATATAAATACGTTTATTGGTGGCGGCCTATTTCATATTTATGAAGCATTGAGAAAGTTAGCCGAGGGCGATCTTGCTGCCCGTATTGGTTATGCGCCATCACGAAATGAATTCAATTTGATCGCCAGAACCGTTGATCGTGTTTCAGAGCGAGAGCATCTGTTGGTGAAAACCACTCAAGAAGCGGTTGCGCTTATTCAACAAATTAGTGCCCAGTTACGTGTTCGTAGTGATGAAAATACCCAGTTGGCCAGCGTGCAGCAAGACCGCATTGATTCGCTAGCCAGTGCCACTGAAGAAATGGCGGTCTCGATCAGAGAGGTTGCCAGTCACGCCCAAGAATCGTCGACGCAAATATCGCGTGCAACAGAAAAAACCACGCAAGGACAAGCTCAGATCCAAAAAACATTAGTAGAGATTAATCATTTGGCTGGTGAAGTTCGTGGTGCCTCTGTTGCCGTTGCTGAACTCGATAGCAGTGCGACTAAAATTGGTGATGTGATTGCAACGATTAATGCCATCTCCGACCAAACTAACTTGCTGGCGCTTAATGCTGCAATTGAAGCTGCTCGTGCAGGCGAAAATGGCCGCGGATTCTCAGTGGTTGCCAGTGAAGTGAAAACCTTAGCGGGTAGAACTCAAACGGCGACAGTTGAGATCCAAAAAATCATTGAAACCCTGCAGACCAATAGCCAAAGTGTGATGAGCGTGATGGCGAAAACAGTCACCGAAGCGGGATCAAGCGAACAGTTGATGACTTATGCCAGCCAAAGTATTAGTGAGATTGCCGAGCAAAATCAGCATATCTCCGATAGAAGTTTAGAAATTGCCGCTGCGGCTGAAGAGCAAGGTGCTGTGGCCGATAATATTGCCAGTGATGTCGACTCGGTCAGAAGTAGCTCTATTCAAGTGATGGACTTAGTGACTACCACGGCTTCAGAAATCGAGCGTTTGAGCCGTCAGGCGGATGTGTTGGAATGTTTAATGAAGGATCTGATTGTTTAAGCATTAATTTAAGCATTTATTGGGGCGATTTCAGTTATTGGCGTCGCCCTCTTAATGGTGTTATTTCTCATGGTGATGCTTTGCGGTCACCTAATCACGATTAACGATTAACGATTAACGATTAACTTTATTTTTTTGCGGTAATATAATAAGGGCAAGAATTACCTCAATAGCGCCTAGCTTAAGCGAATTTCAACATTCGCCGATAGGTTTGCCAGGTTTAGTTTTCGACCCAGTGGCCCGAGATGAAGCAACATGACTATGGATAGACACTCCATATAGCACAGTGGTTCCACATCAACTAGCTTGCTTTGATAACATATTAGGGAGCCTTTACCTAATACCCTATCCCCATTACGACTACATTATTGCAGCCCATAACAGCGTTCAACAAGGCTTATCGCTGTTTTTTGGTCTTAATAATACACTACACCATTTATACTTTGAGCAATGATCACTACGGCTGAGCTGTCTTATGCAGTGAAGCATCCATAGTGGCCTGGACATCAAATTTTGATAGGCCTCTATTAATAATCGCGAGCCACTTTTCCCCCTGCGGATTATTACCAAACGCAATGTGTAAACTTTTCTGTTTTATAACTTTTTTGTTCATTTGCACAAAAGGGGTAATTTTTGCTACTTGTGGATCTGACTTCAAATAGTGGTAGACATTGACGTCAATCACTATGGTATCAATACGTCCAGCGGCTAATTTAAATATGTTTTGTCTATCATTGTTGGCTTTTTCATATTTCTGACTTCCATCGAGTATCATTTTATCGATTTTTACCGTATTCACAAAGCCATCAACAACCCCTAATACATATTGGTTTAAGTCACTCTCTTCACTCCAAACGATAGGCTTTGCTTTACGTTCAAGTAAGCCTATCGAACTCATTCCTAAAGAATTAGAAAATAGAAAATCATTTGAAGTCATCATATATTCAGGGAAATAACCAACAATGTTGCCTATCTTCACCATTCTTATGGCACGATTCCAGGGTAAAACCGTGACGTTAAGCTTATGCCCTTCATAGCTTAATGCTTGTTCAACTATTTGACTGGTAATTCCAGCATCAATTAAATGTGATCCTGTGAATGGTGGCCAATCAAGAGTGGAGAGTTCCAGTGTTTCAGTCATAGCGTTACAAGATATTATCAAAGTGAATAATGCACTTAAGCACAAGATGTTGAACCTAGCTGATAACGTTGAAATCATTTTGTCTCCCCAACCTATTACCTTGTTGTTATAAAACTATAAATTCTAATGATTAATATCAATAATCAATAATCAATAATCAATAAAGAGACACTGTCATTCAGACACTAGAACAGCATGAAAATGAGTAATAGAAACAATAATTAATCTGTCGTATAGATTTAATTGTAGTTGGGATTGATGACATTAGGATTGCTTTAACCATATAAAAATTATTATGTTAATTTTTCATGTAAGCAAGTGTGATATTTGGCTATATCAATAGATTAAAATGTTATTACCGTTAGTCGGCTTTATCTATAAATGCCTGTGCAATTTTTTGCCATTCTGATATCTTTCGCGCAATCTAATGTGGGGTTGTATCCAAAGATATTTTGCAGCAATTACCGCGTTAAAAAATGCACGTTAACGCTGTTTATTTTGGGTTGCCTATCTATGGTTAGCTTACTGAATTTTCGCATATTTGTTTCATCTAAAACGCTAAAAAAAGGGCTGGCGAGCTTGTCGATAGCCATTGCCGCAGGACTTTGTTTTAACCTTACGGCACAAGAATCAAACACGCCTATTACTGTCCCACCGAGTGAGACCATACCGCTGCAGACTTACGCAGATGAAAAATTACCGCTTAAACTGCAAAATACCGAAGAAGTGCCAACTAAAGTGCGTTTTGCGAAAACGGCCAATTTTGATCCTGATTCCGTGGTTAAAATAGCCCGCCGACTAGCCCAAAAACCGTATGTGGCCCTTAATGATCCATTACCGCCTGGTTTGGCCAAAATCTCTTACGATGAATATCGCGATATTCGCTTTAAGCCAGAAGCCTCCATTTGGAAAGCCGAAGACTTGCCTTATCAAATGCAGCTATTTCATCGTGGTTTCTATTTCCAAGATTTAATTGAAATTGCCTTGGTCGAAGGCAATCAAGCCACCCATTTGGCCTATAATTCGGGATTTTTTACTGCTGGCGATGTGCTTAGCCAGAAGTTACCGACACAAGATATTGGCTATTCAGGTTTACGCATTCATTACCCGTTAAATAACCCAGCGTATTTTGATGAATTAATGGTATTCCAAGGGGCGAGTTATTTCCGTGCCTTGGGTAAAGGTAGCGATTACGGCTTGTCTTCAAGGGGCTTAGCGTTAAATACCGCAGAGCCTGAAGGCGAAGAATTTCCGATATTTCGTGCCTTTTGGGTTGAACGCCCAAACAGTGACAGCAATTTAATCGTAGTGCATGCATTGCTAGACAGTCCTAGCGTTGCTGGGGCGTATCGATTCTCTGTTAGGCCTGGCGATAATACTCATATCGATGTGGAAGCGACCTTATTTCCGCGCAAAGAGTTAGTCAAAGTGGGCTTGGCTCCTAGCACGAGTATGTTTTTGCACTCGATGAATGGTCGTCAAAATACCGATGATTTCCGGCCCGAAGTGCACGACTCCGATGCGCTATTAATATTAAACGGTCGTGGCGAGCGCTTATGGCGGCCATTGGCTAATCCAAAGCAATTACAGGTGAGTGCCTTTATGGATAACTCGCCTCAAGGTTTTGGCTTAATTCAACGCGAACGCAGTTTTGAAGCTTATCAAGACCTCGAAGCTCACTATGAACGTCGCCCAAGTTTATGGGTTGAACCGGTCGGAAATTGGGGTGCAGGTGAGGTGGTGTTGACCGAAATACCGACTGATTCTGAAATTCATGACAATATCGTCAGCTATTGGAAACCCAAACAACCTATCGCCGCAGGCAGCGAGTTTCATTTTACCTATCGTTTAATTTGGGGTGATGAGCCCGAAGTAGATGATGGCACTGTTATTGTTGCGCGCACTGCTAGCGGCCGAGCTGATATCGCTAAAGCCACGCCAAGGCGCTTGTTTGTTGTCGACTATCAAGTTAAAGCCGGCAATAACGATGAAATGCCCGTCGCGAAAGTCCAAAGTTCAGCGGGCGTTATCACCAATGTAGTCGTGTCTCGTCAGCAAAAAAACAATGGTTATCGTTTGGCATTTGAAATGGACCCACAAGATGCGGAATTGATTGAGCTGCGGGCTGAGCTTAAATTTACTGGCCCACGCGAAGTCGAAACCTGGCTTTACCGTTGGACTCGGTCATAGCAAACATGATGAAGACTGAATCTATTACTCGCGACACTATTACTCGCGACACTATTACCCGCGACATTAGGATAAGCGACACCGAAATCAACTTGGTTGGCGGCGCAGTGATGCCACTAGAGCGACCAAGCTCAATGGCGCCGCAGAGTTTACGCGTGCTGTCTGAAGGCATGCCGCGTAAAAGCACCATTGCCAATGGGGTAAAGTCTGACGGCTTACGTCGATTTTGGGTGGTTGGTAGTGCTTTTATTATCTCGGTGATGGCGATTTATGAAATGGTGTCGGTATTTAATGTCGGCGGTATTACGCCGCTTGAATACATCGTTTTAGTCTTGTTTGCGGTTAACTTTTGTTGG
Organism: Porticoccus sp.; assembly: GCA_047628915.1. Classification (GTDB taxonomy): domain Bacteria; phylum Pseudomonadota; class Gammaproteobacteria; order Pseudomonadales; family CAWVSB01; genus CAWVSB01. The sequence goes on from JBLHWB010000033.1 coordinate 9,835, forward strand.
ATAGCGTTGGCATTTAGTGGTGGCATAGCAGGCTTTGTTATTCTATTGAAAAGCACCTCATCTGTACCTGCGGCAACCGTAGCGCTGCATACCCGAACCGCGATATTAATGCCGACTTATAACGAATCACCCGATCGCGTTTTTGCCGCAGTTGAAGTGATGGCCATGGCGCTGGCGGCGTCGGGCGAAGCACATGCTTTTGACTGGTTTATATTAAGTGACACTACCGATCCCGATATTGCGTTGGCTGAAGAGCAGGCTTTTTTGATTTTGCGTCATCAAGTGAGCAAAGATGCGCGGGTTTATTACCGACGTCGGCGTAAAAATGATGCCCGTAAAGCCGGTAATGTGGCCGACTTTTGTAAACGTTGGGGCGCCAGATACGATCACCTTTTGGTGCTAGACGCAGATAGTTTAATGGAAACCCATACTATCGTTAGCCTTGCTCAGCGCATGCAGGCCGATCCCGACGCCGGACTTATCCAAACCATTCCGTATTTAATCAATGGCAATACCTTAATGGCGCGGTTACAGCAATTTGCTGCGCGAATTTATGGTCCTGTTATTGGTACGGGGCTATCTTGGTGGGCGCACAAAGAGGGCAACTTTTGGGGTCATAATGCCATCATTCGTACTCAGGCATTTATGAGCGCTGCAGGCTTGCCCAATCTAGCGGGTAAGCCTCCTTTTGGTGGCCATATTATGAGCCACGACTTTGTTGAAGCGGCCTTGATCCGCCGTGCGGGTTGGAGCGTGGTAATTGCCGCAGACCTGCCAGGCTCTTATGAAGAATGCCCACCTTCGATTGTTGATTTAGCCGTGCGCGATCGACGTTGGTGCCAAGGTAATTTACAGCACACTCGAGTGTTGTTTACTAAAGGGTTGCATTGGGTTAGTCGCTTACATTTACTCACCGGAATTATGGCCTATTTGTCATCACCGTTTTGGTTAATGCTGATCTTATCGGGGTTAATGCTGGCGTTACAGGCGCATTTTATTCGCCCTGAATATTTCACCGATCAATTCTCATTGTTTCCGACTTGGCCTGTTATGGACTCAGACCGTGCCTTGCGGTTGTTCTATATCACTATGGGGATATTGTTCGGCCCCAAAATTCTTGGGGTGGTGTTATTACTGAAAAATAGCACCATGAGTAAGCAATTAGGTGGCAGAGGCAAAGCCATGATTAGCGTGGTAGTAGAGGTGATTTTGTCAGCACTCATTGCGCCAATAATGATGCTAATTCATTGCGGCGCGGTACTATCGATTTTAGCAGGACGCGATAGCGGTTGGTCGCCACAACGACGTGACGACGGCAGCTTACCCTGGTTAACCCTGATTTACCGCCATCGTTGGCACATGTTGGTTGGTGCGCTATTAGGTTACGCTGCGGTGCTGGATTCACTTACCTTACTGGCTTGGATGAGTCCGGCATTAATTGGTTTGTGGCTGGCGGTGCCGCTTTCTGGCATGACAGGATCAGAGCGTTTGGGGTTGTGGGTCAAGCGTCTGCAAATTTTGGCCACACCGGAAGAAATATGTGCGCCAAAGCTCAGCCAAGACTCGTTATCTCGCCGTGAAGATTATATTAACGCCATTGCTCAGCCGTGGACCTTATCAACACTGCTGCAAGACCCTGAGTTAATGGAGCTTCATTTAGCCATTATTGATAAAAAACCTCATCGCTTACCAGGTTCTGCGGTTGAGTCGCTCGAAGCGATTACTCGCGTTAAAGTGCAAGAAGCACAATGCCAACATAACATTGCCAACCTGTTTACGCGTCAAGAATTGGCCTATTTACTGGGTAACCCTTTATTGTTAAAACAATTACAAAAGCTGCCTGAGGAGTTTGTTATCGAGGGCTTAGTGTCTTTTTGTTAGCTGATTTTTGGACGGATTATCCTGCTCGGAGAATGAATAACCTACAAAATAAGATGGTGGATACAATTCACCATTTAGGCGCTACATTGGTGGTAACGTGTCGTCGCACACCTTTAAACTGACCTTTTTGTTAAACAGGGTTGGACAAGCGTTCTGACACGCAGAAACGATTGTTTAATCCGCCTCGGCCTAGATGTGAACTACCCCGCGACGCTTTGTCGATTAAGCTGATAAAAAATCTATTTTACCTACAGGTTAGTTAACACACTTTGTCGTGCTAATGCCGTTGACCTTGCTTTTATTCATCACCCCGCCTTTGAAGGCTTGATTAGCGTAAGCCGAAAATATTGTTCGGCTGACGCTATTGCTTGCTAATTTAGGGGACAATATTTTGATTAATCCTAAATAGATTGGCGGGGTCGAATTGCTGTTTTATGCTTTTGAGCCGAGCAAAGTTCGAGCCATAGGCTTCGCCAATACTGTTGTCATCGCCTTCTGGGATAAAATTCACGTAAATACTGCCCATTGAATATTGAGTTAACTTTGCATGTAACTGCCGCGCCCATTGTCGACAAAGATCGTCGTCTTGTGCATGTTGCCAGCGGGTGTGAATATTCATGGTGAAGTGTGCATCACGATTGAGCCAGGGCGTTTCGTGCGGCGCCACCTTTGTCATCGCCCCGCCAAGGTGAGCAATAAAAATTT